>JAGOUJ010000062.1 GCA_018061325.1 Gammaproteobacteria bacterium | reverse complement strand
CCTTGAATAACCATCTGCTTCCTCCAGAAGACTAAAATAAGCATTTTGATCTTCTGCACTTCCAATTTCAATAGCATTTTGCCTTTTTATCCTATTTCTATAGATTAATTTGAGGGGATCGGTGAGGGGTGCATTACCACCGGCTAAAGTCAAACATTTTGCATCCATTGTAGATCCTAAAAAGATAGGTGCCTTGCTGCGAGCGATTGATGGTTATGAGGGGTTTTTAGTCACTAAATGCGCTTTAAGTCTGGCTCCTTTAGTTTTTGTGCGCCCCAGCGAATTACGGCATGCTGAATGGTCCGAAATAGATTTAGACAAAGCCGAGTGGATGATTCCTGCTGAAAAGATGAAGATGCGCCAGCCCCATTTAGTGCCGCTTTCAAAACAAGCTATGGCTCTTTTGCAAGAGTTATATCCTTTAACTGGAACACGAAAGTATTTATTCCCAAGCCTATTAACAAGTCAACGCCCCATGTCAGATAATACGATTAATTCAGCTTTAAAAAGGCTAGGCTACGATTCGACAGAAATCACAGGGCATGGTTTTAGAGCGATGGCTCGAACATTGCTCGATGAAGTGTTAGGCTTCCGACCTGATGTGATTGAACACCAACTAGCACATGCAGTTAAAGATCCCTTAGGTCGTGCTTATAATCGCACCTCCCATTTAGAATTAAGGCGTGAGATGATGCAGAAGTGGGCCGATTATTTAGGCACATTAGCGAGCGGTTCAACATAAAGAAATTGAATTAATTTTGGAGACAAGGATGAGTGATCTAAAAGAAGGTGCGGTAGAATATGATTTAGATGATGTAGATATCGATGAGCAGCTTCACAGGTTGTCTGAATCCAAGGCGGATTTTGGGTATTGGGTTAACATGCCTTTTTGGACGCTGGGTGAAAGCATTGCTTTGTTTCTGGACAAAGATCCAAAAATCGTGACCTGGGATACCGTTCGTGCTTATGTCAATTATCATTATTCCTCTGATTTATGCGAAGAATATGCGAAATTAAGGATGTTGTTTTTGAGAGCGTTAGAAGCAAGAGAACTTCAAGAATACAATTCACCCATGATTTTGTTGGCTTGGGCGAAAATAAGAAATCTTAAAGTTCCAGAAGCATTTCAACACCAAATGAATCAACGAAAGGAATCAGTGTTGTATAAATGCCCAGCAGATTTTGAGCATTGGGCTAAAATGCCTTTTTGGACGTTGGATGAAAGCATTGCTTTGCTTCTTGACAAAGATCCAAAAATTGTGACGTCGGATGGGATTCTTGCTTGTGAAGATCAGCATTATTCGTCGGATTTATGTGCAGGATATACAAAGCTAAGGACTTTGCTTTCAAAAGCTTTGGAGGCAAAGGAACTTGAAGAATCCAATGCGCCCGCTACTTTTTTAGCTTGGGCAAAAATAAAAGATCTTAAAATTCCCGAAGCACTCCAACAAGCAGTAAAGCAGCAAAATCAATCACCGACAAAAGAAGATTTACAAGCCCAGGAAATAGAAGAGCTAAAATCGCAAATTAAAGGGTTACAAAATCGTGTTGCTGAATTAGAAGAACTCGAGGCATCCATTTTTGATGAAAGCCGACCTACCTATGCACCAGAGCTACCCATTGCGGTTAGAGCCCATCAAGCTATCAGCCAAGATTGGGAGCAGGGTAGTAGTGTTAAAAATCAAATCATGGTGTGGGTAAAGCAATTTTATTCTGCATTATCCGAATCAGCCAGAGAACGTATTGGCATGGTCTCAAATTGGGATAAAAGTGGGGGATCGCCTGTAACGCCTTCAAAATCTTAGGCTTTATAGGATTTGTATAGACAACTTTGGATAAGATTGCCTAACTTGTCTACCCCTTTTATATAACCTATCCACCCCCTACCACCCCTTCAGATAAACAATGTGTATTTTATTGTGCAAATAAAAAAACCTATCCACCCCATTTAGGTCTATATTTATAGCGGTTTTTGATAACCTATCCACCCCCTTTTTTTATAACCTATCCACTCCGATCTCTCTGTTTGAAGTGCTCAAAATCTATTTAAATCAAGGCGTGTTTAATCAGATCCCAATAAGGGCAAGGAGATGTTGAAATGAGTTATAGGATTTTAAGGTTGCATACCGTTAAAAAGCGAACGGGACTTTCTCGTTCAACCATTTATTTACGGATCGCGCAAGGTGCTTTCCCCAAACAAATTGGATTGGGTGGCCGAGCCGTGGGCTGGCTTGAAGAAGATATCGAACGGTGGCTGATTCAGCAAATTGAACAGAGTCGTTATTTAAAAACGTAGCGTAGGTAGTGTCCATCAAAAATGGAACTTATTTTGTTTGAAGTCTTATTTTTTAAAGGTATTTATGGGGGTTTTATGATAGAAGAAAGCTTAAGACAGTTTCGCGAAGCAATGAATCATTTGGGTATACGACCACCTGCTGAAATCAAAGCCGATGGTCAGTTACATCGTTTTTGCAACAGTGATAAACATCGAGATCAATCCGCCTGGTATATGTTTTATGCCGATGGCATTCCAGGCGGTAGTTTTGGGGATTGGCGTTTAGGTGTTAAACAAAATTGGCATTTGAAACTGAATAGACCGTTCAATGACTTAGAACGAACAGACTATCAAAAGAAGATTATTCAGATCCAACAAGTCCATGAAACGGTCGATACACAACAAGGACTTGAAGCCGCAAAGGATGCTACAAGGCTATGGGAGCAGGCGAAAGAGGCTTCGCCTAATCATCCTTATTTAAACAAAAAAGGCATTCAAGCACACGGTGTTCGTGAATATAAAGGTCAATTAGTGATCCCCATTCAGCAGGGTCAAACCTTGCAGTCTTTACAGTGGATTCAAGCCGATGGTACCAAACGTTTTTTAAAAGGTGGCCGGGTGCAAGGGGGGTATTTTAGATTGGTGGGTTCTCGTGAAGAGGATATCATTTGCTTGTGTGAAGGGTATGCAACGGGCGCAAGCCTATTCGAAGCCACTGGCTATACGGTGGTGGTGGCTTTCCATGCAGGCAATTTACAATCCGTCGCACAATCGATCCGTGAACAATACCCCCATCAACGATTGATCATTTGTGCGGATGACGATCAATCAACGCCAGGTAATCCAGGCTTGTCCTTGGCACAAGAAGTCGCTCATTTGGTCGGTGGTTTTTTAGCTGTTCCAGAATTTGGTGCAGAGCGTCCTCCCAAGGTGAGTGACTTTAATGATTTACACCAAGTGGCTGGTTTAAAGGCGATTTGCACCCTCTTAGATCGAGTCTTGCAAGCACCCCTTGTGACGGCTGCCAAGCCTTCTACAAGCAAAAGACGTTATTTAACGACTAGCCGACAGATGGAACCTGAGTCGCAGGATTGGATTTGGCCCGAGTGGCTATCCGTGGGGGATTTGCATATATTGGCGGGTGCACCGGGAACGGGTAAAACCACCCTTGCCTTGAATATTGCAGCCACTATTAGTCGGGGGGCTTCATGGCCTGATGGCAATGTTTGCAAACCTGGTCATGTTTTAATTTGGTCGACTGAAGATCATCACCGAAAAACTTTGTTGCCTTGCTTGTTGGCACATCATCACGATCGGGATCGGGTACATTTTATTAATCTTGAGATTGAAAGCGATAATCCTCAGGAAAAACCGCAGTTTTTTGATCCAGCCCGTGATTTAGTGAAGATTGAACAAGAAGCTTTAGCGTTGGGAGAGGTGCGATTAATTATCATTGATCCGATTGTGGATGCGGTTGACGCGGATTCGCATAAAAATGCCGAAGTACGACGTGCTTTATGGTCTGTTATGGGATTAGCACGCCATTTGAATGCTGCTGTTTTAGGG
>JAGOUJ010000034.1 GCA_018061325.1 Gammaproteobacteria bacterium | reverse complement strand
GCCTTTAATCAACGGCGTAAAACACTGCGCAATACCCTCGGATCTTATATAGACACCCAGGGCTTTACAGCGGCTTGCATTGATCCGGGTGCAAGGCCCCAAACACTTTCGGTCGCCGATTTTGTGCGGTTGAGTAATACCCTAAACCAGGCGACCCTTTCATGACAACCTATGCGATTGGCGATGTACATGGTTGTTTGGAAACCCTGCAGCGCCTACTCGAAAAAATCAACTGGAACCCTTCAGAAGACCGTCTGTGGTTTAGCGGTGATTTAGTGAATCGAGGTCCCCAATCCTTAGAAACCTTCCGTTTTATACGGGATTTGGGTGATAAGGCCTGCACCGTTTTAGGGAACCATGATATTGCCTTGCTGGGTGTTGCCTGTGGCGCCCTACCTTATGACAGCAAGCGTCATACTTTTAACGATATCTTAGCGGCACCCGACCGAGAAGCACTGATCCATTGGCTACGCCAACAACCGTTGATCCATCAGGATCTGACCCTTGGATTTACCCTGTTCCATGCAGGGATCTTGCCACCCTGGGATCTCCCAGAAGCGCTGCGTCTGGCAACTGAAGTCGAAGACTGTCTAAAGGATGATGCTTTAATCAAAACACTTCTGTGCGGGATCTATAACGAGCCTCCACTGATGTGGGATCCTGCTTTAAGCGGCATGCCACGTCTACGTTTTATTTTGAATAGCTTGACACAATTACGGTACTGTACCCTCGATGGCGCTGTCGTACTGCTAGAAGGCTATCCACAGCAAGAACCCCCCGGCTATTATCCTTGGTTCAACCTTCAACATCCCCACAATCGAGAAACAAAGCTTTTGTTTGGTCACTGGTCTTTGTTAAAAGAACGCTGCCCTGCACCCAATGTTTTTGCACTGGATACCGGCTGTGTTTGGGGTGGGTCTTTAAGCGCACTGCGCTTAGAAGATGCCACCTGGTTTAGTGTGGATCACACAGGCGAATGATGGGCTCTCATTGCCCCCTTTTCTAAAAGGGGGCGATTTGAAACCAACCTGGCAATTCCCAGAGCCTTGTCTATTCTAAGAGTGAGACTTTATCGACCACCCCTTTTTGAGCAGGAGCATGCCTTGATGAAACGCAGAAACCTCTCTCTCATGATAGCGACCACCCTCAGTCTTTTTGCAAGCACCACCTATGCAGCAAGCCCCACCACGAGTGGTCCCATGCAACCACCAAACCAAGAAACACATGGTGCAGATCGTATGCCACGACATCTCCAAGGCGGTGCCAATCAAGATGCACAAGGCTCAAGTGAAAGGCCAGGTTTCGGCGGCAACCATCCCACACGCCTCGATTCGGGGGTTGCTAAAGCCAGAATGGAACGCTTCAAAGAACGACGACAAGCACAACAGCTAAAACATGAAGAACACAGAGAACATCGTCAGGAAGAGCGCCAGACACAAGGTCCTATGCAGAATAATGCGGCTGGAAAACGCCCCGGCAGTGCGGTTGGGCAACAAGGCGGCAGTCATCAGGGTCCCGGTGCACAAAGCGGCGGTCATCGAGGCCACTAATCCACAGTCATTTAGCGATTTGCTACCTTAGGGGGGCGCTTAAAACCGCCCCTGTTTTTTTCTACTTCTTGATAGACCCCGTAGACCCCCGTATGATACCCACACATTCTACGGAGCCTTTAATAAATGACCATTTTAGTCACAGGCGCGGCAGGCTTTATTGGCTACCATGTCTGCCAAAAACTCTTAGCCCGCGGCGAAAGCGTCCTGGGTATTGATAATCTGAATAACTATTACGATGTCAACTTAAAAAAAGCACGCCTGGCACAGCTAAGACCCCATAAAATGTTTGAATTCAAACTTATTGATATTGCACATCAACAGGCCATGCAAGCTTTTAAGACAGAGACCCCCAACATCGATCGTGTGGTGCATTTAGCGGCACAGGCCGGCGTGCGCTATTCGCTCATCAACCCTCATGCCTATGCCGAGTCCAATGTGATGGGTCATCTGAATATCCTAGAGGCTTGTAGAGCTTGGGCTGTACAACATCTGGTCTACGCCAGTAGTTCTTCGGTCTATGGTGCCAACCAAAAACTACCTTTTTCGGTGCATGATCCGGTGGATCATCCCATGTCGCTGTATGCTGCGACCAAACGCTGCGATGAATTATTTAGCAGCACCTATAGCCATTTGTTTGGCATACCAGCCACGGGTTTGCGTTTTTTTACTGTGTATGGACCCTGGGGTAGACCCGATATGGCTGCTTTTCTTTTTACCCAAGCACTCTTAGAAGAAAAGCCCCTCACCCTTTTTAACCAAGGGGATATGCGAAGAAATTTCACCTACATTGATGACATCGTGACAGGCGTGCTTGCCTGTTTAGACAAGCCACCTGCAATCTCATTAAACGAACCCAGACATCGGATCTATAACATCGGCAACGATCGTTCCGAATCTTTAATGGATTTTATGCATACCCTTGAGAGACTCACCGGAAAAAAAGCACAGATCCATCTCGATGCGCTACAGCCAGGGGATGTGATCGAGACCATTGCGGATATTGCTGAGACTACGCGCGATTTTGGTTTCAAACCCACCGTCAACATTGAAGAAGGTTTACAACAATTTATTAACTGGTATAAGGCTTATTATGCATAATCCATCTTTGACGATTGCCATTGTTGGCCTGGGTTACGTTGGTTTACCCTTGGCCGTCTCGCTGGCACATCATTTTGATGTGACGGGCTTTGATATTAACACCGCACGCATTGCAGATTTAAAGCAAGGCCTTGATAAAACCTATGAAATTGACCAGGCAACCCTGCAGACAACCCCACTTTTCCTAACCCACACGGTTGAGGATCTGCGTGGAAAAGATGTGTATATTGTCACGGTGCCAACGCCCGTCACATCCCAAAACACCCCCGATTTAAGCTGTTTGCAAAGTGCCTCTGAAATGATTGGCAAAGTGATGCAAAAAGGCGCTATCGTGGTTTTTGAGAGCACGGTGTATCCCGGTGTGACCGAGGATTTTTGTGGCAAAATACTGGCCGAACACTCAAACCTTGTTTGTGGTGTTGATTTCTTTTTAGGCTATTCACCCGAACGGATTAACCCGGGTGATAAACACCATACCGTCAATCGTATTACCAAGGTGGTGGCCGGACAAACACCTGAGATTGCCAAGACACTGCAAGCCATTTATGGCAGCATGAATGAGGGGCGTATTTTTATGGCAAGCTCCATTAAAACCGCCGAAGCCGCCAAAGTGATTGAAAATGCACAGCGTGATATTAATATTGCCTTTGTGAATGAGATCACCACCATTGTGAATAAACTAGGCTTATCGATTTATGATGTCTTAGACGCTGCCAATACCAAATGGAATTTCCTGCCCTTTCAACCGGGTTTAGTGGGCGGGCATTGCATTGGGGTGGATCCTTATTATCTCGCCCACTGCGCACGCACACTGAATATAGAACCCGACGTTATTTTGGCAGGCAGACGTATTAATGAAAGCATGGGGGCCTTTATGGCCGATCAGATCTATCAAACCCTAGAACGCTTAGATCCTTCGCGCAGGGATTTTAAGATCCTTATTCTGGGCCTTACTTTTAAAGAAAATATTCCCGATTTAAGAAACACTAAAGTGATTGATTTAATTCAGGCCTTACAAGCTAAAGGCTGTTTGATAGCCGTACATGATGCCTTTGCCGATAGACAAGATGCCCAAACTTTATTGGGTATGCCGCTTGCATCCTTAAACGAGTCTAAAGACTATGATTGCGTGGTCAGCGCTGTGGCACACAAACCCTATACACAGTTCAGCACCGAAGATTTAACGCGGCTTTTAAAGCCTCAAGGATTGGTCGCGGATCTCAAGCGGATCTGGAAAGAAAAGCAGCCTGCAGGCATGGCTTATTGGACGTTATGAGCATGATGCTTGCTTTCGCCCCCTTTTAGAAAAGGGGGCAATGTGAAACAAAAAAAAATACTGTATTTTGTGGCTGAAGCTGATTATTTCTGTTCACACCGCTTACATATTGCGCTTGCTGCGCTCAAAGCTTCTTATCAAGTAGCGCTTATTACAAGATGTAATACAGCGATACAAAAAAAACTAGAGGCTTTTGGCATTACGGTGTTTCCACTGCACCATTTTAAACGTGGTGGTTTTAATCCCTTCCATCAAATACGATCGCTCCTGGAAATTTATTCGGTTTATAAACGCTACAAGCCGGATATTGTGCATCAGGTTGCGCTAAAGCCTGTGATTTTTGGATCGTGGATAGCAAACATTTGTGGTGTGCCACGGGTGATTAATGCACTGCCGGGATTGGGTTATTTATTTACGGATGCATCGCAAGTTCCAGAAATCCCCCCGCCCGCCTTCGCTTACGCTGCGGCAGGTCGGCCCCCTTTTAGAAAAGGGGGCGAAGGCATTAAAAAAATCGGCCGAACACTAGTGTTGCGACTATTCAAACGAATTTTTGCCACACCCAACAGTATTCTTATCTTACAAAATACTGACGATCAAAATTATTTAATCCAACAAGGTGCAATACGACCTGAACAATCGGTGATCATCCCTGGCGCGGGGGTAGCATTGGATCACTATAAGGTGACGCCCTTTCCACCGGCACCACCCTTGCGGATCGTTTGTATCGCTCGTTTATTATGGGATAAGGGTATTGGTGAACTGACAGAAGCTGCACGGATCCTAAAAGCAGCGGGACATCCCTGTGAAATGATCCTCTATGGCCGACCCGATCCAGAAAATCCTTCTTCGATCTTAGAGGCGACCCTTCAAGCGTGGGAACAAGCCGGTTTACTACGCTGGGCGGGGCATTGTGAGGATGTAGCCGCGGCCTATGCAAGCGCCCATATTGCCGTACTGCCTTCCTATCGCGAAGGCTTACCGAAATCATTGCTAGAAGCCGCCAGCTGTGGTCGGCCCATTGTGACCACCGATGTACCCGGCTGTCGTGCCATGGTACAAGCGCTGGTGCACAGCCATGCGACATCCGGGCTCGTACAAGAAGGGGAGAATGGCTTTTTGGTCCCTGCGCAGGACCCTACAGCCTTGGCCCAAGCATTGGCCCGCCTGATTGAAAATCCCGAGCTTAGAACCCGTATGGGTCTTGCAGGCCGCAAGTGCGTCGAACAATCTTTCTCGGAACAGCTGGTACAAAAACAAACATTAACCTTATACCAGTAGTCTATAACGGGCACTAAAACCCCTAACCTAGCCCCCTTGCCATGCCTTAACACTCTATTGGTAAAAATATCATTCTCTACCTACACTCCAAATAGGGCCCCCCTATACCCATTGGAGATTGCATTGATGAAACGTTATACAAACAAAGGTTTTTCGCTTATCGAATTGATGATCGTTGTAGCGATTATCGGGGTATTAGCCGGTGTCGCTGTACCTTCCTACAGAACCTACATTTATAAGTCTCACATAAGCGAAGTGATTGGTTATGCACATACTGCTTCCCAATCAGCCACCACCTTTATCGCTGAATCAGGGGGGGCCGTCACAGTCAGTAATCCATTATCTGGCAACCTCTGCACTGCAATGGCTGCCTCATTAAAAACCGGATTACCAGGTGCCACAACTAATACCACCTCATGGACTATCGCTAATACATGCATTGTTACAGCCGTCAGTACTGCGGCTGCAGGAGGCGGCTCCCCAGTAACCATTACCTTGACACCTTCTGGATTAGCTGATGGTTCTATAAACTGGACTTGTACCAGTGGTGCCAGTCCCTTTGCACCTGCTAACTGTCAATAATCCATAGAGGGGGTCCCACCCCCTTTTTTCCACTTTGGCACGTTTTTTGCATCACCCTACTTAACGGTAGGGTGATCAGCAAAGAGCATTTTTTATGGCAGATGAAAACAATATCAAAGTAGCACCCCTGGGGGGGCTTGCCAGAAAGTTAATCCAGATTGGATTGCTAAGCGAAGAACTTGCCTTAAGCATTAGCGAACAGGCTTTGAAAGAAGCCAAACCCTTTATTAGCTGCTTAATTGAAAATGGCACCCTCAACCCCACCGATCTCGCGATTCGCTGTTCCCAAGAATTTGGGATCCCGGTGCTTAATTTGGATGCCTTTGAACAACAAAACATTCCACGCGATCTGTTAAACAGCACACTGATTGTGCAATATCACGCGCTACCTATTTTTAAACGGGGCGATAGACTGTTTATTGCGATTTCGGACCCGGCCAATTTAAAAGCTGTGGATGAAATTAAATACAAAACGAACATGTATACCGAAGCCGTATTGGTCGAAGAACATAAACTGAGTGCGGCCATCACCAAAATTATTGCCAACCTTGAGGCGGCATCGCTGGGCGCCTTGGATGCAAATCTCGAAGAAGTCGATTTCTTTAACGAAGAAGAGGCCCGGGAAGCGGCTGCCAAAATAGCCTCGGGCGATAGCACCGAAGATGCCCCTATTATTCGTTTTGTTAATAAAGTAATCCTAGAAGCCGTGAATATGGGCGCTTCCGACCTTCATTTTGAACCTTATGAAAATAGCTATCGGATCCGCTTTAGACATGATGGCATTCTCTACGAGCATGCAACCCCACCCTCTAATACAGCCGATCGCTTAGCGGCACGTCTGAAGGTGATGGCTCGTTTAAATATCTCAGAACGTCGTATACCCCAAGATGGTCGCTTTAAAATGCGCCTTTCGTCTGCAAGATCGATCGATTTTCGTGTAGCCAGCTGCCCTACGCTGTATGGGGAAAAAATCGTGATGCGTATTCTGGATCCAACCTCGGCCAAAATAGGCGTCGATGCACTGGGGTTTGAACCTTTTCAAAAAGAACTTTTTCTAAAAGCTATCGAAAGACCCCAAGGCATGATTTTGGTGACAGGCCCCACGGGCAGTGGCAAGACGATTTCTTTGTACACCGCCGTGAATATTTTAAATACCTCCGAACGCAATATTTCCACCTGTGAAGATCCTGTGGAAATTAATTTGCCGGGTGTAAATCAGGTAAGTCTTAATCTGAAAGCAGGTCTTACCTTTGCCGTAGCCTTAAGAGCTTTTCTGCGTCAAGATCCTGATATTATCATGGTGGGTGAGATTCGCGATCTTGAAACCGCAGAAATTGCCGTAAAAGCGGCACAAACAGGCCATATGGTGTTGTCGACCCTGCACACCAATAGCGCAGCCGATACGATCATACGCATGGTGAATATGGGAGTTCCGGCTTATAATTTAGCCACTTCTATTTCTTTGGTGGTCGCACAACGCTTAGCACGTCTTTTATGTCCTGATTGCAAAAAACCCCTCGAACTACCAAAAAATATTTTATTAGAACACGGTTTTAGCGAAGAAGAGATATCCAGCTTACAACTCTTTGAGCCCGTAGGGTGTGAGAAATGTAAAAACGGCTATAAAGGTCGTATTGGTATTTACGAAATCATGCCTATTTCGACTGCTATCAGCACGCTTGTGCTTGCGGGTGGCAATCCTATAACGATACACCAAAAAGCCCTGGATGAAGGCATGTGGAGTTTGCGACGCGCAGGCTTAGAAAAAGTTAAGAAAGGCCTTACAACCTTGGATGAATTATTCAGAATTATGAAGGAATAAAAAATGAGCGATAAGAAAACAGTTTCGACCAAGGAATTTAGTTATACTGCCATTGATCAAAAAAATAATAAAATAACCGGTGATATTTCTGCACTGTCTTCGATTGCAGCACGTGGTGCCTTGCAAAGCCAAGGATTAAAGCAAATTAAGGTTCATCAAAAGTCCAATGGCTTATTTGGACAAAATTCTAGCATTAAAGGCGATCAAATTGCTGCCTTTTACCGACAACTGGCGATTATGCTCACCGCGGGTATTCCTATTGTGCAAGCACTCACCATTATCGGCGATGGTTGCCCCAGCGGTGCACTGAAAAAACTTTGTAGTCAAGTACGCACCGATGTAGAAGGTGGAAAATCTTTTTCGGTGGCGATTAAGGCACACCCTGAACAGTTTGATACCCTCGTGTGTAGTTTAGTCGAAGCGGGTGAATTATCGGGTACCCTAGATGTGATGATGAGCCGCATCGCCCTTTATAAAGAAAAATCGGATTCCTTAAAAAAGAAAATAAAAAAAGCCATGTATTATCCTGCCGCGGTACTGTCTGTTGCTTTGATCGTCACTGGCATTCTACTCATTAAAGTGGTACCTACGTTTAAAGAGCTTTTCGCATCCTACGGTGCAGAGCTACCGGGTTTTACACAGTTTGTACTTAACATATCGGAAGCCTTACAAGCTCATGGCTTATTGATTCTGATGATACTAGTAGGCTTTGGGATCCTTATCAACCAGCTTTATAAAAAACATAAGAAAACAAGAGATGTCCTACAAAGGCTGCTGGTAAAATTACCCTTGTTTGGCGCGATTACTAAAAAAGTGGTGATTGCCCGCTTTGCCCGTACCCTTGCCACGACCTCGGCTGCGGGTGTCCCACTGATTGAATCCCTAGAAGCGGTGTCGATTGCAACCAATAACATTGTGTATTATAGCGCCATACAAACTATTAAAAGCTCTTTAGCAGCCGGACAACAAATGGGTCCTGCCATGCGAAAAACAGGGGTATTCCCTGTGATGGTCTCACAAATGATTGCCATTGGCGAAGAGTCGGGTGCCTTAGAAGAAATGTTGGCCAAGGTTGCCAACATCTACGAAGAAGATGTCGATAATACCATCGATGGACTGACCAGCTTGCTAGAACCTATGATTATGGCAATACTAGGTATAGTGGTCGGGGGTTTGGTAGTAGCCATGTACCTGCCCGTATTCAAGATGGGATCCATCATGTAGGAGTGTTTATGGATTGGATGCAAAACGGCTGGGTTTTTCTAAGCGGTGTAGGGATCCTCGGTCTTTTAGTCGGTAGTTTTTTAAATGTAGCTATTCTACGGATCCCAAAAATGATACAGGCAGAAGATGAAGGCCAACCCTACACGCTCTTCAATCTGTGGCGGCCCCGATCCCACTGTCCTTATTGTAAGCACCTTATCCCCTTTTATTATAATATCCCGCTTTGGAGTTATCTGCAGCTCAAAGGACGCTGCGACAAATGCAAACACAAAATATCGCTACAATATCCCCTAGTTGAAGGTGCAAGCGCCTTACTCTCTGTCTGCGTGGCACTGCAATATGGCTTTAGTATGGCAACCCTTGCCGGACTGCTGTTGGTGTGGGTATTAATAACCTTGAGTGTGATTGATATCCATCATAAACTACTACCCGATACCCTCACGCTGCCCTGTTTATGGCTAGGATTGTTCTTTAATACTTACCAGACCTTCGCAAGCCCTGCTTCGGCTATTCTCGGTGCACTCTGTGGATATCTATCACTGTGGTCTGTGTACTGGGTGTTTAAGTGGATCACCGGAAAAGAAGGCATGGGTTATGGAGACTTTAAACTCATGGCGCTGATGGGTGCATGGTTTGGTTGGCAATCACTCTTGTTTATTCTCTTTTTCTCCTCGATGCTGGGTGCTTTATTTGGTATCGGTCTGATACTTTTTAAGGGTAAAGATCGCCATACCGCAATCCCTTTTGGCCCTTTCATCGCAGCGGCCGGTCTTATCACCTTGTATTTTCAAAACATGATCCCCGTCTATTATTTTCAAGTGCTAAGCCTTGGATAATAGGCCCTATTCAGGCAGCGGAAGATCCTATATAGTGAACGCATGTCAAGCCGGATCTTATACGAGCATCCTTTAAATGAACGGATCAGAGTTTTCTTAAGGCTGGAACATCTTTTCAGTCAGATTTCACACTTCAAAAATGGCTATTCTGTGTGGGATAGTCATGCCAGCGTTTCAGCACTGGTCGAGGTGATTACTATTCTGGATCGTACCGATTTACGCTCCGAAGTGCTCAAAGAATTGGACCGTCACCGCAATGAACTCTCTAGGCTTTTAGACATCGCGAATGTTGATAAGGGTCGCCTTGAAAAAACCCTCCAAGAACTAAGCCATCAATCCCAGAATGTACAACGCTTGCCCAATAAACTAAGCAACCGGATCCGTGAAAATGATCTACTAAACAGTGTGCGCCAACGCGCGGTGATCAGTGGTGGCACCTGTAGCTTTGACATACCGGCCTACCATTATTGGCTCCATCAAGATCCCCATATTAAATCAGAAGCTTTAGCGCAATGGTTAGAGGAAATCACCCCTTTTTATGAAAGTATTGAATTAATCTTAGCCTTGATTAGAAACAGCACTTTATTCGAACGACAACTGGCGCCCAATGGTTTCTTTCAAAAATCCCTGGAAACACAGTACGCGTGTCAGTTATTACGCATTGCATTAAGTACAGACTCTGAGCTTTACCCAGAAGTGAGTGGTAATAAGCATCGTATTAATGTGCGCTTTATGCAATATACCGATACCGGACGCCCTAAACAGGTTTTAGAGACTTTAGAATTTGAGATGAGCTGCTGTGCGCTTTAAGCTCAGCGATTTTTTCCCCACCCCCCTGCCCTAACGGGGCCGGACCACTCCCCCGCATAGCGGGGTGAGGGGCTACTAGCTTCAGCAGGAATTGGGTTTGATAAAAGACAATACACTCTGGAACAAAACACCACAAACTTATTGATTTAAAAGATGGCGTCCCCAAGGGGATTCGAACCCCTGTTATCGCCGTGAAAGGGCGGTGTCCTAGGCCTCTAGACGATGGGGACAGCAAAACAGTGTGCCTGATCTCTTTCGTGTCTATGGTGGAGCTAGGCGGGGTCGAACCGCCGACCTCTTGCATGCCATGCAAGCGCTCTACCAGCTGAGCTATAGCCCCTTAGGTAAACACCTAGAGAAGGCGCGATTCTACCGCTGCAAACCCCGGCTGTCAATAAGCCTATCCAGCCTCTGTAAGACCCTTGTCGGCCCTATCAATACCAAGGTTTGATCAATGGGTGGAGAAACCGTGCTACCGGTAAGGGCTAAACGTAAAAGCTTTGCGATATCGCCCAGTTTTAGACCGAGGGCTGTCGCAAGTGCTTCTATGGTCTGATGCAGCGTACTAGCCTGCCAGGCTGTCTCTGCCAGCGCAGCCAAGGCCTCGCGCACGGCTTTTAATCGGATCTGCCCCGCTTCTGTATAACAGTCTGCCTGCACAATGATATCAGCGGGAGGGTCTTGATAAAAATACAGACTTTTCTCGGCCATTTCTTTGAGGGTCTTCACCCGCGCACATTGCACAGCCCATACGGTTTCTAAGGTGGGATAATCCGTTGGAAGATTTTCAAGCAATGCAGAACTCAGACCACACTGTACTAATTGCGCGATAAAATCTTTTTTAAACGCGTGGGGATCGGCATGCTTCATGGTGTGTTGATTCACCCACAAAAGTTTTTCGGTATTAAAAATAGCCGCCGATTTATGAATGTGATCCAGATCAAAATGTTCGATCATTTGTTCGCGGCTAAAGATTTCCTGATCGCCATGGGACCACCCTAGCCGCACTAAATAATTTAAAAGCGCAGGCGCTAGCACCCCGCTGTCTCGGTAATGCTGCACACTGACGGCACCATGACGTTTTGACAGACGTTTGCCATCGGACCCTAAAATCATCGGAATATGAGCATAAATAGGCAATGTCGCGCCTAATGCTTTGAGAATGTTCATTTGGCGTGGTGTGTTATTCAGATGATCGTCTCCACGGATCACATGGGTAATATTCATCTCCCAATCATCTACCACCACCGTAAAATTATAGGTGGGGACACCGCTGGAACGTACAATAACCAGATCATCCAGTTCGCGATTATCCACCACCACCTTTCCATGCACCGCGTCGATGACAATCACGGATCCCTCTAAGGGATTACGGAAACGCAAGGCCGAGTGACCAGCTATGGGTGACAACTGCAAATCGCGACAATGCCCGTCATAACGCGGTTTTTGTTTGTGTGCAATCTGATCGTCCCTTAAAGCACTTAAGCGCTCGGGCGTACAATGACAATAGTAGGCATGCTTTGTGGCATACAGTTTTTCTGCGGCCGCTTGATAGCGATCAAAACGCTTGGTTTGGTAATAAGGACCTTCGTCCCAGTTTAAGTCTAACCACTGCATCGCATCTAAAATGGCTTCCACCGCTTCGGGCGTTGAGCGCTCCAGATCGGTATCTTCGATGCGCAGAATAAATTGCCCACCCATTTTACGGGCATAAAGCCAAGCATACAGCGCGGTACGAGCACCACCCACATGCAGAAAACCCGTAGGACTAGGGGCAAAACGTGTACGAATCATGATAGAACCTTTGTTAAAAAACTAAATTAATTACTGCTATCCTGCGATGGACGGATCCTATCATAGTCTGATACCCTGGCGGGCCTGAAATAGGGCGATTAGCTCAGCGGTAGAGCACTGCCTTCACACGGCAGGGGTCAGTGGTTCGAACCCACTATCGCCCACCACATATCCACACGTAAAATAAAATGCACCAGGCATGAAACAGGAGAAAGACGTGAAAGATCTTCCCCCCCCTCACATCCTGCTCTTTACCTTAAAATGTATGGCAAAGAACGCTGAAGCTGATGCTCTGTATGCGCAAGCCATAGCGTATTCCCTCAACATCGCCCTCGATCCCTCTCTGGCTGCCTCTCTTGAAGAGCAAGCAAAAGCTTGGCAGACCATCGCTCATGCCTATCACATGCAAAGGCAATCCTCCAAAGCCTTATACTACTATCGCAAAGCACAAACCATTCGTAGAACGCTGTATCCACAAAAGCTATGCTCTCCCCAAGAGGCTATTCAGCTTCTATACAAGGCTTTAACGACCGAGATGACGGTGATTGAGCAGCTGGCACACATCGAACAAGCCCTAGACACAGGTCTCTATATCAATGCTAACTATAATCAATATGCGGATAATCCAAATGATCCAGATGACCCTAAGTGCTTTAGTCCTTTAGCACTGGCCGCCGCCGAAGGTCATGAGGCGGCGTGTAAACTCCTCTTATTACGAGGGGCACGGACTCAACAAAAGCTCCAAATACATATCCCCTTGGTCGAAGCTGTTGCCAATGGCGATATTCAGATCGCTAAGCTGCTGCTAGAGCATAATGCAGATATCGATGTCTGTGACGGAACGCGCAATACCGCTTTAAGTATAGCCATCTCAGAAGGGTTCTATCATCTCGCTGAACTACTTCTGCTACACCATCCTCGGCTAGATTTACGCAATGAGGACCGTGAAACGGTCTTAGAAATAGCCATGCTTGATCAAAACTTAGCACTCTCTACACTACTTCTAAGCTATGGTGCCCCCTTACCTGAAGATTTATCCACCGATAATCCGTCTTTTTTAAAGTTGCTTCAGAAATATCAACACTTTGATCAGCAGATCCATGCACGCACGACCGTTCCCGCTTTGATTGATTTTATTCGCAAAGAACACAGCAAAGGTCATCTTCTTGTGGTTCAACGCACCCTCGCTTTAAAATTTGGAGCCTGGGGCTATCCTCGGCATCTTTTTGAACGCTTCGAGGATGTTCAACCTTTTTATGATCATTTACAGTACTTTGGTGCTTGGCTTCAAGCCAACCCCGGGATCGTTGCCAAAGATCGAGTCGAGGATACGCAAATCTTAGCTTTTTTTGGTCAATATTTAGCTGAACTGGCACAGAAAGCGCCTCTCTCCAAACTCAGAATGGATATCCGTGATGACTTAACGCAACACTGGCAACAACCCTTAGAGATCACGAACTATATCTGGGGACTTTCCAATGTTGGCATAGCTATTCCTTTTCATAGCGATTTGGTCAAAAAACAAGCTGCTTTATCCAAGCAGCTTGAGGAAAGTTTCCCAGGGTTTAACAAAGAACTTTTGCAAAAGCCTCGTGGTCGCACACTCTTGTGGAGCCAATCTCCCTTTGCGCAGCGCGCCATCCAAGCCAACACTGTTGAACCTCGAACCACACGAACCCATCCATCTAGCAAACGCTGATTGGTCCTCTTATTTGATCGCTAACAAAGGCCTTTATATACCCGTTCCACTTCAAGATACGAACAATCATCGAAGCCCCTACATCATTTCATATTGATTCTATTTTATCAAAAATCGTATCAATAACAGATAGATCAACCCGCAGTATTGTTTAGAATACAAAATTCATTCATTACAATATGTGTAGGGGCGGACCGCTGTGTCCGCCCCTACAGGTATGGCATTGTCTGATCTTGTAAAAAATATTAAAACCTACACCACGATTGCATACATGCAGAGCGTCTATCAAAAAAATTGGCCATCCTTTCATAAACGATTGTGGCAAAGAGGCTACTACGATCATATTATTCGAAACGATCAAAGCCTAAATAACATTCGACCATACATGATTGATAATCCGCTAAAATGGTCAATCAACAAAGAAAACCTCATTTTTCAATGCAAGTGATGCTGCACCGCTGTTCGCAGCTTGAAGTGAAACGGGTATATTTGCGTTTCCTTTTAGATTTTTTAAGAACTGATTTCTTTTTTTCACAAAGTCGTTAGAGGGTTACACAGAAGAATTTTTCGAATTAACATTGATCTTTTCTGTTAAATCTGACAGCCTTTGTTCCAACTCGTCAAATTTTTTAATAGTTCTAATTCTACCAAAAAAATGAAGTGTGAATGCTCAAAATCTTATTTATGAAAAGATAATAACCGTTATTATCTTTGATACAGCTCCATTATTCAGTCAGCCTACCTATATCTTCAAGCATTCGCCTTGGCACATCTGTTGCCTCATACCTCCCGTTGCATCACACCAAAAATAAGTCTTGATTTTTTTAGCTAAAGTAACTAGCATCT
>JAGOUJ010000061.1 GCA_018061325.1 Gammaproteobacteria bacterium | reverse complement strand
CCCCATGTGATTAACCGTGATGATTTACAGGCTTTTGCTAATGAACAAATTGCTATAGGGAAGCTTTTTTTTAACAACGGTTCATAGTGCGACTAAGGGCACAACATGGGATTTTTGAGGGCATACGATCAAAGGCCCATAAGGGCGGGGAGATCCCCAAGATCAGTAATAACAGGTACAAAGGCCGTATCATCGATTGCATTCTTTTATTGTGGTCTATGGTGTTCGGGGGCGCAACCCACTAAACTGACAGGCACCTTGCCTAGGTTGTAAAGGAGTCGTACATAATGCCCAATAGGTGGAAACCCCATTTTGAGACCCAGGATGTCAAAGTTTTAAAGATGATGCCTTGCCATAAGGGATTTATACAGGTGGATCGCTTATCCGTGCAATTTCCGCTTTTTAATGGCGGTTTTAGTGAACCCGTGTTAAGAGAAGTAGCCAAAAGACCTGCAGCCGTCGCGGTGTTACTTTATGATCCCGAACACAAGCAAGTTGTAATGATTGAACAATTCAGAGCCGGGGCCTTTTATACCGCACAAAGTCCTTGGTTATTAGAAGTGGTAGCGGGTGTGATTGAATCCAGCGACACACCTGAACAAGCGGCTGTGCGTGAAGTGTTTGAGGAAACGGGTCTTAAAATTTTATCCTTAATACCCATTTGTCATTATTTACCCTCGCCCGCCATCTTGAGTGAGAACGTTTTTCTCTATTGTGCGACCGTGCATGCACCCAAAAGGGGTGGTGTTTTTGGTCTTGCCGAGGAGGCCGAAGATATTAAAGTACATATTTTTTCCGTAGAGGAAGCTTTTAAGCATTTAGCAGCAGGGCATATTGTGAGTGCACCGGCATGGATTTCGCTGCAATGGCTGCAACGTCAGATTGATCAAAAAACCCTCTAGGGACGCTTATAACAGGCTATCCAGATTGGTTGTTAAACTTATTTCTGTGCATTCTTTTCTAAAAACTGAATAATGGGGGTGATCACATCATACCCACTCAGCTTTTCAAATAATTCGAGATTCGGTAAACAATTCACCGATAAGATGAGCGGACCACGCTTGGATCGTACAAAATCGATGCTAGCCAGGTTCAATTTCATGACTTTCGCGGCGCGCAGCACCATCTTTTTTTCAAGCGCTGTTATTTTAATCGGTACTGCAGATTGCATAGGTCGGCGATTATGTCGAAATCCACATTCAAGGCTTTGTCGCTGAATCGCTCCTACCACTTGATCTCCCACGACCATACAGCGAATATCGGAACCACCGGCTTCTGCAATATATTCTTGAACCAAGATATTGGCTTTGAGCTGTTTAAAAGCATTGATCACACTAACAGCCGCTTGTTGTGTTTCGGCTAAGACGGTACTGCGCCCAGCGGTGCCTTCTAATAAACGAATAATAAGCGGTGTGCCGCCCACCATTGCAATGAGTTTTTCGGTTTCAGCAGGGGAGTCGGCAAAACCGGTGATAGGCGATGGTAAGTCTTTGGTAGCCAATAATTGTAGGGCGCGCAGTTTGTCGCGGGAACAAAGAATGGCTGCAGAGGAATTCAGGGTATAAATGCCAAGCATTTCAAATTGTCTTAGAACGGCTGTGCCATAAAAAGTGTGTGCAGGTTTAAATTGAGGAATAATCGCATCGAGATCGTTAAAAGGCTTATGGTTATGAGAATACACCAAAGGATCTTTGGCAGAAACATTCATATAGCAATAGGCGGTTTGAATCAGGTGGATATGATGATTGTGATGGGCGCAGGTATCGCTTAACCGTTGATAGAGATGGGTATTGCGATGATGGGTGAGTACAGCAATATTTAAGGACATATATTTTCCTTGTGTTTATTTTTATAAAGTTTGCGAATGTCCGAACGTTTCATTTTTCCTTGGCATAGGATCCGGGCTGGATCCACGATGGAATGCCCTTTGAGTGCATCTCTGCCTAAGAGCATACGAAAGACCATGGGGTCACGGTTGGTTAAACTGATTTCGATGTCCCAGGATAGTGTGCCTAAATGAATCATCGTGTGAATGATATAGCGCATTTCCTTGTGCCCCCCGGAATTCATAATCAAGCGTTGATCGACCACAGGGGCGGTGCAACGTTGCTGAATAGTTTGTATTTGTGGGAGGGGGTGTATAGTGAATCGAACGAAGGATTGGCTATGTCTATGAAAGAGTTCAATATCGGATGCGTGTAGGGCTGCTGTTTTGGCGCCGGTATCCACCTTGGCTTTAATGGCGGGGATGCGCAGCGTGGGTAAGGCACACCATTCTTGCCATCCTAGTAGTAGCTTGGGTGGGTGATGATCAGTCATATAGAGACAATACTTTTTATAGGGGAGCACCTTCGGAATCTTAGCCGATCCTGTTAGGGCATGCAATCTTTATAGCTTTTCGACTTGCTTTGGATGCTTGTTTGGATAGGCTTGTTTATCATGCGCGTAATCAGGTAGCATACAAGCTCGCACAGAAACGATGGCTCTGGGCTTAATAAAATGAATGTTAAAGGAGTGTTTATGAAAAGTAATCTAAAGATAGTGATCGCTTCTAGCACTTTGCTGCTCAGTGGTGCTGTTTGTGCTATGGATTTTGATCCAAAGTTTTATGTGGGTGCCGATCTCGATAGCAACTATCTTGCCACAGAAAACACACAAACGGTTACCCTGCAAAACACACAATTTAGCATCGTAAGATCTTCGAAGAAAACGGAACCTTCACTGAGTGGTTTTTTGGGGGTGCGTTTGATCGAGAATATGGGTGTTGAATTGGGCCATACAGCTTTTAAGGCATTCAAGGATCAGTCAAGTCTAGCGATAATAAATGGGCAGCTGGAAAGGCTGTATAGCTCTATTACCCTTAGAAGTGCGTATATCGATGTTTTGGGCTTTTTGCCTGTTGCGACAGACTGCGATCTTATTGCTTCCTTGGGTGCAGGTACTCTGGTAGGTAGTAAGTGGAAGCTCAGCACATTAACAGGTGCTAGTATAGAGCCCAAGATGAGCGCCAACACGCTTCGTTTAGGTCTTGGAGCACAGTATAAGTTCCATGACAACTTTGTTGCCAGAGCGATGTTGCGTTATCAGCAGTTTAACAATCTCAAGCTGGCGAATGTTGCGAGTACAACATGGAAGATGCATATCGGTTCTGCTGGCTTGGGTCTGTTCTATCAGTTTTAATGATTGATAAACAAACACCTTAAAAAAGGGGCTGTAAGGCCCTTTTTTTATAGCTGTGCATAAATCGTACCCCAAGCTTGTGGCAATCGCATATAGTGGGGGTAGGAATGAATAGGATCGTGCTTCATGGTTGTTTTACGGGGTAACTTTTAGACCTTTTTGGCTGTTTTTGGCTGATATTAAAAACAGTATCTCTTAGAGGGGTATTAAAGAAACAAACATATTTCTTTAACGCCAAAGAAGCAATAAATTTATTGCTTTAACCTAAAAAAGCAACTAGTATGTTTACTATTATGAGCATAATCGTTAAACAGCTTAAAAAGAGACGACTTGCATTAGGTCTTAAACAGAAAGATATGATGTTGCGTATAGGAATCTCTCGTCAGCAATACCAACATTTAGAGTCAAAGGGGAATCCAACATTGGAAACCTTGGAGCTGATGGCCGCAGGCTTAAATAGCGAGCTAATGTTAATCCCCAAAGAAAAAATGGGGGGTGTTATGGCTATCCTTATCGATTCCAAAAACAGCCAACAAGAAAACCTTTTTCAAGATCCGTGGCGAGATTTGCTAAAGGATGATGATGAGTAATAAAGCGGTAACTGTCAGGCAAGTTGTCGCGTGATGCAGAGTAAAATAACCCTGCAAGCGGCATAGTAATCTGCTATAAAAAATAATGCAACTTTTTGCTGCAAAGGACTTCCAATAATCACCTTGTTGTGCTACCGGCCTTT
>JAGOUJ010000033.1 GCA_018061325.1 Gammaproteobacteria bacterium | reverse complement strand
GGGTATATGCAGAAGATTTAGTTTTCAAAAATTTTAGTATATTCTTGGCATAGAACAATTATATAATGATACATATCCTCCACGCTTAAATGGTTTTCCACAAACGCGGAGGCACGTTGAGCGATCGCTTGTGCAGCCTCAGGATTTTTTTCAGCCCAATCCATACCTTCTAGTAAAGTTTTTTTGTTATGTGCAGGCATATAATGAAGATGGGGTTCGATCCCTTTATAAAACCATTGAAAATGCTTGCTATCATATTTAAAAGTCAAACTATTAGCATGAAGGTGCCACACTAAACGTGTCCAAGTGGCACGTGCTCCGTCCATTGAGACTAAATATTTGTATTGCAAATGATTGGCAGGGCTTACGAATGAGCAGTCTTTGGAGGCTTTATTATCTGTGAAGCATGCATCAATATGTGTCGGTTCCTTATAGGAGGATGCTACAAGTGCTGTTCTGCCTGCGTTTTCATGGCCTGTTTTTCCTCCTCGCCAGAAAAGTATCGATTTTTTAGCCGTCCATGGGAATTTTTTAGAGGCTTTTCGCATCATCGGTCGTAAAGCGGCGGCCTCTCCTAAGTTCATCCAATCAGGGATTAAAATCATCTCTCGTTCAAAAGGATGTGCTAAATCCTTCGCAAACACCCATACCGGTACGGGTGCCTTTGCTTTTGGTTCAAAATAATCCCCCAAAGCCATTAAAAAATGGGTATCTGAAATATAATGGTGTTTTGCAAGATATTGAAAAGTATCATGCATGATCCGATAGACAGGATTGTTTTGAAAACGATCGTGTTGAGGCGACAAAGCTTTTGACTGTTTAATCTGAAACTGTAATAGATCATGCGCATCAGCATAATGTGCCAAATCAGACCGCTTAATTTTTTTAAACGGTGCGAGATCTTCTTGAATTTGAGCTTTGGCCCATGCTGGCAACCCTTGTTTTATTTTTTGATCTAATGTTGCCTTATTGATAGAGCAGCTCACGGGATGAGACACTATCCCCAGGCAATGCTGTGCTAATTGTTGATCAATCTTGCGAAAAAGACGTTCGCTGCCTTGGACGACCCAGAGTGCGAGGGGATAAAACAGCACATAAGCCATCATCCACCCCAGGATGCGATGCTTATGTTTTAGGGTCATTCTCAAGCTTCTTAAATTCTAAATCATCCAGTCGCTTGATAGCCCATAACCAAGCTCCAATGACCACTAACATAACCACGCCAATAT
Source organism: Gammaproteobacteria bacterium (assembly GCA_018061325.1). GTDB lineage: Bacteria > Pseudomonadota > Gammaproteobacteria > UBA6186 > Azoamicaceae > CADEGZ01. The sequence goes on along the minus strand of JAGOUJ010000033.1, from coordinate 13,916 downwards.
GCGGCGTGACAGCCGTAAGCGATCCGAAGACACTGATAAGCCCTAATTGAATACCCGAGCCGCCGGCTTTACCTAAGCGTGCGCCTACGGTATCAATGGCTGCCTTACCCTTCACTTTGGATTCTTGATCCAATGGGATGTAGGCCATTTCCTTGGTGGGATCAAAGAGCGAGTACTTGGCTGATTTGCTCATGATATTTTGAATGGTGCCAAAAATAACGGCAATAAAGAGTGGGCTAAGATCGAAGCCTGCCAAAAAGGGTGCCAGATCTTCTTTGAAAATAATAAAGCCAAAAAAGCCTGCGCCTGTTATAAGCAGGACCACGGGTGTGATGGCCGCAGTAATGGCCCAACCACAGCGTCTAAGCACATTGCTTGAAACAAAGAGCATCATTAGAATGGTGGTAGCACCTAGAATGGTTGAATAGGTTCCCATAAAACTAAGGTATTCGCTTTTGTTCGGATACAAGAGTTTTAATTGGCTTTTCCAAGTGACTTCCAGCAAGTTAATCGAAATATTGTAGGCCAACACTAAAATGGCAATACACTGTATGTAGCGTGAGCTTGCTAAAAATTTAAAGCTGTCTTTGATCGACATCTTGGGTTTTTTCTTGTCTGTGAGTTTTTCATGGGGTGTGTAAAGGGTGGGATCGCTTAGAACATTTTTCTGCATCCAACGGTAAATGGCCATGATCGCAAAGCCACAGAACACCGAAGAAAACATTAAATAGTTTAAGGGTGTTTGCCAAGGATCAGCCCCTATCGCTGTTTGTCCTTGTAGGGTCGTAATATATTTAGCCGCAGGTCCTGCAACCATCAATGCGAGATTGGCACCCAAACCAAATAAGGCATAAAAGCGTTTGGCCTCCGTGACTTTGGTAATATCATTGGCGAAGCCCCAGAAGAGTAAGGAGAGCACGAAACTACCCCATAGTTCTGAGAAGATGTAAAACAGCGAATAGGTCCAGTTTCTAAAGGTTGCCACTAAACCAGAGAGCCCCACCGGTAGCATGGCTTCTAGGGCATCCGCTGCATGGGTGGGATGTAAAAATTCTTTGGCGGGGTAGAGCACGGTTGCAAAAAGCAAGAAAAACCCCATAAAAGGTAAGAGGGTCGCGTAGAATAGTTTTTCTTTGCTTAGAACATTGCTGAGCTTGGCATATACCAACATAAAGATAATAGCAGCCGGTACAACGCCGCCTACTTTAAGAAAGGGGATGGCTTCGGCGCCCGAGCCGGGTGCCGTAATAAGCAGAGCATCTTTGGTGTTACGTAAAATACTGTAGACAAAGGAAATAAAGAAAAACATGAAGAACATGGGTAGAAGCTTTTTAAGCTCATGGCTGTGAATAGGCCAGAAAAAAGTGCGCCATTTTCCAAAAGTCTGCGTATCTGTTTTAGACATCTTATCAACTCCTAACCGTTCTTTTTGCCCACTTTATCCTAAAGTGGTCAAGAAGTAAAGTTAATTGGTGTACTTAAACCTTCTTCCGTTAAGATGCCATCTAAGGGACAGTCCCATGGGTCCGTCGGTAAACGATCCGTACTCTGACAAGCATAGCCCAAACCCAGTAAATAAGGCCTGCAGGAACCTTGGCAGGTTGCCAGTGTACGGTCATAGTGTCCGGCACCCCATCCTAGACGCTGTCCATGGGCATCGAAGGCCAGCAGCGGTATCAGGATCAGATCTAAATCACAAAGCGCAATCAAGGGCTGATGCTGGGGATCAGGTTCTAGGAATCCGCGGGGATTCAGGATAAGGGGGTCTTCGGACTGATAGGCCACGAAATCGAGGCTGTTTGATCCGGGTCTAAGGTAGGGCAAATAACAGTTCTTATGTTGTAGCTCAGCTTCCAACAATAGTGGCACAGGGCTGATCTCCGCGGCCATGGGCCAATAAAAAGCGATATGTCTCGCTGCTGTAAAGGCCGGTACGGTGTGGATCCCTTGCAACAATTGCCAAGCCTTTTGGCTTTGTTCCAAAGGAGATAAGGCTTTTCTTTTTTGATCAAACAAGCGCCTGAGGGCAGGCTTGCTAGGATGGGGATTTATAAAAGTGGGTGGCGCCATCAAAAATACCGTTTATGCGATGTATGCCTTGAACCCACAGGTCCAAGTGGGTGAGCATGGGGTCCTATCAGGCTTTCTACGCAAGGCAGACTTGCACAACAAGGACCATGAACATAACACCCTGCTATTAAAGTTATCGGCTCAAGATACAAGATCGCAGACACCGGTATCCAAGATAAGCGCCATAAGGGTTGGACTAGCTGAATGTTTCTTCTAGTGCAACGTCTTCCATTAGAGCGCCCTCTATTTTATTTTGCAAGTGCTGAATACGATGAGTAAGTGCCTGACTTTCCAGTTCGTGGCTTGCGCGTAGTTGTAGTAATTCGTGTGCTACATTGAGTGCTGCCATCATGGTCATGCGTTCTAAGCCTATCACCCGACCACTTTCACGGATAGCACGGATCTGTTTGTCTAGATAACGCGCCGCTTCAAAGAGCTGCGCTTCGCTGCCTTGGGGGCCATTGACCTGGAATTCTTTGTTGAGGATCTTTACAACTGATTTCATAGACACACAGCCCATTTTCTCATAAGGTTCTTGCAACTATGCTAAGCATAGAGTGACTTTTGGGTCGGGTCAATTAGATAATAGGATCCCGAGCCGCTTTTTAAGTGAGTTCAATTGCTGTTTTAAGGGGGTGCTATGCAGACAGAGTATGCCAAACGTCGTGCGCGGATTTTTGCAAAGCTTGCATCAGGCAGCCTAGCGATACTCTCTGCTTCTGAAGAACAATACCGTAATGGGGATGTTAGCTATCCTTTTCGTCAGTCTAGTGATTTTTATTATTTAACAGGATTTTCAGAGCCTGGTGCGATTTTAGTCCTGCTTAAAACACCGCAGGAGAACCGTTTTATACTATTTTGCAAGCCTTTTTGTGCTGAACAAGCGATCTGGACAGGACCCACGGCCGGTCTTGAAGGGGCCAAAGCACAGTTTGGTGCAGACGAAGCTTATGCACTGGCAAGTCTGGATACGAAGATGCCAGACTTATTAGCCGCACAGCAAACGGTCTTTTATTCTTTTGGGGAATCCATGACCTGGGATAGGCGTATGATTAAATGGTCTTATCCCAAAAATCATAACCCTAAAAGGATTGCGAAGACCTTCTGTGATTTCGCAATGCTGATTGCCGAAGAAAGGCTTATCAAAAGTGCTGTAGAAATAACTTTATTACGTCAGGCCATCACAGTATCCGCACAGGCTCATCAAATGTTGATGCAGCATTGTCAGAGCGAGATGCCGGAATATGCCCTAGAAGCTTTATTTGCTTATGAGTGTGCCAAACAGGGGTGTCGATCGCTGGCCTATCCCACGATTGTAGGGGGTGGTGCCAATGCTTGTACCCTGCATTATGTACAAAACGATCAGCCTCTTCAGAACGGTGAGTTAGTATTGGTGGATGCGGGTGCTGAATATCAAGGTTATGCAGCCGATATTACCCGTACTTTTCCAGTGAACGGTAGATTCACGGCGGATCAAAAAGCCCTATATAGTCTAGTGTTAGAGGCCCAATGTGCAGCGATTGCAGCCGTTAAGCCTGGCACACGCTGGGATACGCTTCAAGCCATCATTGTAAAAAAATTAACAGAGGGTTTAGTGGCTTTGGGTATTTTGCACGGTGCAGTCGATCAGCTCATCGAAACCAAGGCTTATCAGGCTTTTTATCAGCATGGCAGTGGACATTGGCTAGGCTTAGATGTGCATGATGTAGGTGCCTATAAACAAGAAGAAAAGAGTCGTTTACTAGAACCAGGCATGGTGTTAACCGTAGAGCCTGGGCTCTATATTTCCGCAGATTGCACGCTTGTTGATCCACGTTGGCGAGGCATGGGTATTCGTATTGAAGATGATGTGCTGGTGACAGAAACGGGTCATGAAGTGCTCAGTGCAGCGGTGCCTAAGACGATCGAAGCGATAGAAGTATTGATGGGAAGGAGGAAGTGAACGATAGCTCGCAAAGCGCTGTTGTCGATATCCTCATTGTCGGGGGTGGCCTCGTGGGCCTTAGTTTAGCCGCTGCATTACGTGGATCACCCTTGAGTGTTGCACTCGTCGATGCACAAGCGCCTCCTCCAAAGCCTGATAAGAGCCTGAAAGCACGCGCTTTGGTTTTAAATGCAGGTAGTGTCAACTATTTAAAAAAGTTGGGTGTATGGTCTGCGCTTGCTGCGGATGCCACACCCTTGTGCGCGGTGCATCTTTCTAAACAGGGTTGTTTAGCGCGCACACGCTTTCGCGCTTCCGATTATGATTTAGACCATTTCGGACACGTGATAGCCGCCGATCATTTGCTGTATGGTATGCATCACGCGGTGCAGGATACGCTTAAGATTTATCATGAACGAAAAATAACCAGCCTTCAGCGATCGACCGAAGGTTGGGATCTAGTGTTCGAAGATGCTTCTACCCTACAGGCCAAGCTTATTGTGGCGGCCGATGGGGTGGATTCTTTTGTGCGTGCATCCCAGGGTATTGCAGTAGAAGTCATCACAGATGACAACCAAGCCTTAATGTTTAATATGTTGCTTGCACAGGATCATCAAGGGATTGCCTACGAGCGATGGACCTCGGACGGATCGATAGCCCTACTACCGTTTGGAGACAAGCGTGTGAAAGGGGTATGGATGGTGCCGAAAGCTCAAGCACAAGCTTTATTAAGTTTATCAGACACGGCCTTTTTAGCGGCCGTCCAAGATTGCTTTGGCTATTCATTAGGGCTTTTTCAAGCGCTGAGCGTGGTGCAAGCCATGCCCTTGCGTCGTCTACAATCCACAACGCTTTATGATCATCATCTGGTATTGATTGGCAATGCAGCCAATACCCTGCATCCTATTGCTGCCCAAGGATTTAATTTGGGTTTAAGAGATGTAGCAGCCCTTGCAAAAATACTAAACACAGTCTCACAAAAAGATTTATTAAGCACTATAGCCTTGCTGAAGGCTTATGCTTTATCGCGTGCTGCCGATCACAGGCACACCCGAGAATGGACCGAGTGTTTGGCAAAAACACCGGGTTATCAAGCCTTAGGGCTTTGGTTGGCAGAATGTTTAGAACCTTTTAAACAATGGATAGTCGAAAAAAATGCAGGCTGATCTCATTATTCATGGTGCAGGCCTTGTAGGTTTAAGCCTCGCTTTATACTGTGCGCAGCAAGGTTATCAGGTAGTGCTGATGGGGACAAAACCCGTTGAGACCTTCTCGCAGGTTTGTTCGGATAATCGCTACAGCACGATTAATAGACAATCCCAAAAACTATTTGAGAAGTTAGGTGTGTGGGATACCATGCATGCAGCGGCGAGTCCTTATACGCGCATGGTAGTGTGGGATGCTTTAGGTTTTGGGCCTTTAACTTTTGACGCTGAAGCCATCCATCAACCGGATCTGGGGCATGTGGTTGCCAATACTGGGATGTTGCAGGTACTTTGGAAAGCGCTTGCACAAAACCCCAATATTCAATGTTGTGAATCAAAAGCTGTGGCACTGACGCGCGATGCACAAGCGGCTTCTTTAACCTTAGCCGATGGCAGGCTTATTAAAGCCCCTTTAGTGATTGCGGCAGATGGTGCACACTCCTGGCTTCGTGAGGCTGCAGGCATTGCAGTGCATGCTATCCAAGACTATGGTCAAAGTACCTTGGTGACCACCGTCACCACGGCCATGACGCATGCACAAACGGCCTGGCAGCGTTTTATGCCAGAAGGACCTGTGGCTTTTTTGCCCTTGGCCGATCCCTATCAAAGTGTGGTGCTCTGGACTGCCAAGACGGCAACGATCCAACATTTGTTAGGACAGGAAGAAGCATCGTTTGCGAAGGCGCTGTCCCAGGCCTTGGATGATCAATTAGGGGCTGTCTTATCAGTTCAAAGACGTCAATCCTTTGTACTGAGAGGGCAGTTAGCTCAAAGCTATACGGCAGAACGGGTTGCCTTGGTGGGCGATGCGATGCACGTTATCCATCCACTGGCAGGGCAAGGCCTTAATTTAGGTTTGAATGATTTGGAGCCTTTGGTCCAGGTGCTGTTGGGGGCCAGCGCTAGAGGGATCGATCGAGGACATCCTTTGGTATTGCGTCGCTATGCACGTGCGCGTTTCAAAGCGGTGCAGATAATGAGTTATACAACAAACACCTTAAACAATCTTTTTTGTTCAACCAATCCCGCAGTCATAAGTGTTCGGACCCTTGGGTTGGAAGCGGTACAAAAAATGCCTTGGCTTAAAAAACAATTGGCATTCCAGGCAATGGGTATATAATTCTTTGAAAGGCTTGTGTGGGTGTAGCGGTGATTGATGCAAACGGTTTTCGATCCAATGTAGGTATTGTGCTTGTCAATCAAAGCGATCAGGTCTTTTGGGCTAAACGACTGAAGAGGGATACTTGGCAGTTTCCACAAGGGGGTATGCACCCGGGCGAGACACCTCAACAGACTCTTTTTAGAGAATTAGAAGAAGAGGTGGGCCTTAGTGCTTCTCAGGTCATCATTCTAGGTCGTACCCGATATTGGCTCAAATACAGAATCCCAGGTAGGATGTTGCGTAAGACAGAGCCTGTTTGTATTGGTCAAAAGCAGCTATGGTTTCTATTGCGCTTAGAAGCGGAGGATTCTGCCATTAATCTTAGGTCTACACAGAAACCAGAGTTTGATGACTGGCAATGGGTGAATTATTGCTATCCCCTGAGGCAGATTATTTTGTTTAAACGGGATGTGTACCGTCGTGCCTTAGAGGAATTGGCACCTTATTTATTTAGAAATGCTGTGCGCCATTGGGGCGTACAGTCTATGAATCGTTTATGAGATAGATAATTGTATGGTGTATCTTGAAATAAATCCTGTGGTATTCAGTGTAGGCCCTATCACTGTGCATTGGTATGGTGTGATGTATCTGCTAGGGTTTGGCTTGGCTTTCCTGTATTGTTATCAGAATCGTGCGAAGGATCCTCAGAAACCTTGGACGGTCGATGAGCTACTAGATCTTTTTTTCTATGGTGCCCTAGGCGTTATTTTTGGAGGGACCTGGGGTTATCTGCTCATGTATCAATCCGGATGGTTTACAACCGATCCCCTGCAAGCCTTACGATTTTGGGAACCAGGGCGTTCCTTTCATGGTGGCCTATTAGGTGTCATGGTGAGTATGCTTTTTTTTGGTAGACAGTATCAACGATCTTTTTGGGCTGTGTGTGATTTTATAGCGCCCGCGGTGCCGCTCGGTATTGCGATGGGACGCCTTGGCAATTTTATCAATGGTGAATTATGGGGACGTGTAACGACCGTGCCTTGGGCTATACACTTTCCACATGCAGGACTCATGGCGCGGCATCCTTCAGCCTTGTACGAATGTATATTGGAAGGCTTGATCTTGTTTATCATTCTGTGTAGCTACCGTTCTAAACCGCGGGCCACAGGTGCTGTATCCGCGCTTTTTTTAATCGGTTATGGTCTGTTACGTATGATAGCCGAATGTTTTAGAGAGCCTGATTGGCATCAAGGTTTTGTGGCTTGGAATTTTTTAACCATGGGACAAGTACTCTGTGTACCAATGATTCTTGCAGGGGTATGGATCTTCAGTCGTGTGCACTCTACGACAGTCTGTGCGAGACAATAAATGCGCGATTATTTAAACTTACTTGATCAGGTATTAAAAAACGGGATTCAAAAATCCGATCGTACGGGCACGGGTACGCGCAGTGTATTTGGTTATCAAATGCGTTTTGATTTGAGCAAAGGTTTTCCACTGGTCACGACCAAACAAGTGCATTTGCGGTCGATTATTCAAGAACTGTTATGGTTTTTACGAGGGGACACGAATGTTAAATCCTTGCAAGAAGCGGGTGTGCGTATTTGGAATGAATGGGCAGACGCAGAAGGCTATTTAGGCCCCGTCTATGGCAAGCAATGGCGTGCTTGGTCGAATGCCAAGGGTCAAGACATCGACCAAATAAGCGATCTGATCCACAATATTCGAAACAACCCTGATTCAAGACGTTTAATCGTGAGTAGTTGGAATGTGGCAGATATTCCTTTGATGGCCTTGCCACCCTGTCATTGCCTGTTTCAGTTTTATGTCGCCGAGGGGAAATTATCCTGTCAGCTCTATCAAAGAAGTGCCGATATTTTTCTAGGGGTGCCTTTCAATATTGCTTCTTATGCACTGCTCATGCAAATGATTGCACAGGTTACAGGTTTGGAATGTGGTGAGTTTATTCATACTTTGGGTGATGCGCATTTGTATAGCAATCATATAGAACAGGCCAAAACACAATTGGCACGTGATCCCTATCCTTTACCAAGGATGCAGATCAACCCCGACGTACATTCTATTTTTGATTTTCGTTTCGAGGATTTTCAAGTAGTGGATTATCAATGCCATCCCCGCATCCAAGCTTTGATTGCGGTGTGAACGTGCGTACACCCCTCGCATTAATCGCGGCGATGACGGCCAATCAAGTGATTGGTTACCAGAATAAATTGCCTTGGGAATTGCCCCAAGAATTGCAGTATTTTCGTCAAATGACCCTCGGAAAGCCGATCATTATGGGGCATAAGACTTTTCTATCGATGGGTTCTAGACCTTTGCCCAAGCGTCAAAATATTTTATTAAGTCGTGACCCAAGCGTGGTGTACAACCATGTACAGGTTGTACGATCACTGGAAGAAGCCTTAGCGGTGGCCGAGCCTGCCACAGAAATTATGGTGATAGGCGGATCTGAGATTTATGCATTATGTTTGCCCATGGCTATGCGTTTATATTTAAGTTTTATTGAAGGCCATTATGAGGGGGATACTTTTTTTCCACCCGTTGATTGGGCAGCGTGGGATTTAGTTTCTGAAAAAGCCATGGAGGGCTTTAGCGCAAAAATTTTCGAAAGAAAAATACCATGATAAAAGACCTGAACAATCAAGAAAATCCCCCTTTGACCCGAAGGGCAACGAAGCTCGTAGAGCAAAGTTGTAACGGGGAAGGGCGCTTTAGCGCACAGGGGAATGTTAAACGTTATTGCTTGGGCTTTGCAGCCTATATGCTATCTTCTCTCTTACACAAAAGCCTTCAGGTGAGAACCGAATATGATTCCGATTATGATCCGACAAAGCCTTATCTTTTTGCTTTTTGGCATGGTAAGCAATTATTACCCGTTTTGCATTTAGTTCAGCATCAAACAAGGCGTATTGTCTTGGTGAGCCCTTCAAAGGACGGGGATATCTTAGCTTTTTGGCTTAAACGATTAAACTATGTCATCATTCGCGGATCCTCCAGAGATCAAAATACACGGGCCTTACATCTTATGCGTACGCAATTGCGACAAGGCTGTTCTTTGGGTTTTGGTGTGGATGGTCCCATTGGCCCTATTTATAGTGTAAAACCAGGCATGACTTATTTAGCACAGAAATTTCAGATACCCATTATTCCTGTAGGAACAGCCTTTGTACGGCCCTGGGTTTTAGAGAAAGCGTGGGATCGTTACGAGATCCCCAAGCCTTTTAGCAAAGCCGCTTTTTATCTAGGAAAACCTTTATTGATCACAAAAGGTGCCGATCTTATGGAAAGCAATCATCTTTTAGAAGTTGCGATTGTTGCGGCAGAGGCGCGTGCACAGGCTTTATTGGCTCTTCAATCATGAGCAAAAAATCCTATACTTCTCAATCGATTGAAGTATTAAGTGGTTTAGATCCGGTTCGCAAACGTCCCGGCATGTATACCGATACGAGCAGACCGAATCATCTGGCCCAAGAAGTAATCGATAATAGTGTTGACGAAGTCATGAATGGGCATGCTACAGAGATCCGTGTGACATTGCATGCTGATGGTGCACTCGAAGTATCAGACAATGGGCGTGGCATGCCCGTGGATATCCATCCCGAGTATGGTGTCTCGGGGGTTGAGCTTATTTTAACACGTTTACATTCTGGCGCTAAGTTCTCCCAAAAGGAATACCAGTTTTCCGGGGGCTTGCATGGTGTGGGTGTTTCCGTGGTGAATGCTTTATCCAAGCGCTTGAAGGTTCGTATCCAACGAGACGGTTGCGTGTATAGCATGGCCTTTGAAAACGGTGAGGTTAAAGAAAAACTCACAATGATCGCTAAGGTTCCCAAAAACGATACGGGTACCACACTCACTTTTTGGCCCGATCCTACGTATTTTGATGCGCCAAAAATCGCGATAAAGCCTTTGGTTCATCTGTTACGTGCCAAAGCTGTTTTATGCCCTGGTTTGCGGGTGCGTTTTGAAGATCTTCAAACCCAAGAAGTGTTGGAATGGCATTACAATGAAGGGTTGAAAGGCTATTTAATGGAGCAAATCGATGCGAACGATTTACTCGGCGGGCTTGTTTTTGAAAACACTTTTGAAGCAAAAACCGAAGCCCTGTCTGTGGTCTTAGCTTGGACGCCCGAAGCGTCTCAGGTTTTTCAAGAAAGTTATGTCAATCTTATTCCGACACTGCATGGGGGTACCCATGTCAATGGGTTACGCACGGGTTTATTAGAAGCGCTTAGAGAATTTTGTGAGCTGCGCAATTATTTACCACGGGGTATTAAGCTTGCACCCGAAGATATTTGGGATCGTATTCATTTTGTATTGTCTTTAAAAGTAGTCGATGCCCAATTTGTAGGACAAACCAAAGAACGTTTATCATCTAGGCAGTCCGCCGTTTTTGTTTCCAATGTAATTAAAGATGCCTTTAGTTTATGGCTTAATCAACAGGTAGCCTTTGGATTATTGTTAGCCGATTTTGCGATCCAAAATGCCGAAAAAAGGCTGCAAGCCAGTAAAACAGTGGTGCGCAAAAAAATCACACAGGGGCCTGCCTTACCCGGAAAACTGGCCGATTGTACAATACAAGATCTCAATCGAAGTGAATTATTTTTGGTCGAGGGAGACTCGGCCGGTGGATCGGCTAAACAAGCACGCGATAGGGTTTTCCAAGCAGTCATGCCTTTAAGAGGGAAAATTCTTAACACGTGGGAAGTGGGATCCGAAGGCGTGTTAGCTTCTCAAGAAGTGCATGACATTGCCATTGCCATTGGTGTTGATCCCGGTAAGCAAGGTTCATTATCGCAGCTTCGTTATGGGAAAATTTGTATTTTAGCCGATGCCGATTCAGACGGACAGCATATTGCTACCTTACTCTGTGCGCTCTTTGTCAAACATTTTAAGCCCTTGGTAGAGGCAGGTCATTTATTTGTCGCCATGCCACCCTTGTATCGTATCGATGCGGGCAAAGAAGTTTATTATGCTTTGGATGATGCAGAAAAAGAGGGCCTTTTAGAAAAAATACTGGGTAAGAACCCCTCGGCCAAAGTCATGATTCAGCGTTTTAAAGGGTTAGGCGAAATGGATCCTTTACAATTAAGAGAGACTACGATGGCACCTGAAACCCGTCGCTTGGTCCAGCTCGTGTTAGATCCCGAACAGCATGCGGAGAAAATGCTCGATTTATTATTGGCAAAAAAGCGGGCACAAGATAGGCGTCAATGGTTAGAACAAAAAGGAGATCTCTTCGATGTCTAAGACGGTAGCGCAGGCGCCGATGGCCATGGAGCAACAAGCCTTAAGTGTCTTTAGCGAGCGCGCCTATTTAGATTATTCGATGTATGTCATCTTAGACCGTGCCTTGCCGCATATTAGCGATGGTTTAAAACCGGTACAGCGACGCATTATTTATGCGATGTCCGAATTGGGTTTAAGCCATCAATCAAAGCCTAAAAAATCGGCTCGAACCATTGGTGATGTATTAGGTAAATTTCATCCGCACGGGGACAGTGCTTGCTATGAAGCCATGGTCTTGATGGCACAGCCTTTTTCCTACCGTTATCCCTGTGTAGACGGGCAGGGCAATTTTGGATCCGTGGACGATCCTAAATCCTTCGCAGCCATGCGTTATACCGAGTCTCGGTTATCAAACTATGCAGCGGTGTTGCTGAGTGAATTAACCCAAGGCACGGTCGATTGGGGGCCTAATTTTGATGGCTCTCTAGAAGAACCTTTGTTATTACCGGCGCGCTTGCCCAATGTCTTACTCAATGGCAGCACGGGTATTGCTGTTGGCATGGCAACCGATATTCCTCCTCATAATCTTTCAGAGGTTGTGAGTGCTTGTATTCATCTTTTAGATCATCCTGAGGCCTCACTCGATGCCTTGTGTGCCCATTTAAAAGGCCCCGATTTACCCACGGGCGCAGAGATTATTAGTAGTCCTTCAGAATTGCGAGCGATGTATGAAACAGGACAGGGCTCCTTTAGAATGCGTGCGGTTTTTGTCGAAGAAGCCGGCGATCTCATTATTATTGCCCTACCCTATTTAGTGTCGGGCTCTAAGGTATTAGAACAAATTGCAGCGCTCATGCAAGCTAAGAAATTACCGGTGGTAAGCGATTTGCGGGATGAATCCGATCATGAAAACCCTGTGCGTTTGGTTATCACACCCCGTTCTAATCGTGTAGACAAACAAGCTTTAATTTTACACTTATGCGCCAGCACCGATTTAGAAAAAAGCTATCGTGTCAATATGAATATGATTGGTCTCGATGGTGGGCCGCGGGTTAAAAATCTGAAGGTGCTCTTAGCTGAATGGTTAGTTTTTCGTCTTAAGACGGTACGCCGTCGTTTAGATTATCATCTAGAACGGGTGCGTGTACGTTTAATCATTTTAGAAGGTTTTTTAATCGCCTTTTTAAATCTTGATGCGGTAATTGCGATTATTCGTGAGGAAGATGATCCAAAGACGGTATTAATGCAACGCTTTGGATTGAGTGATGTACAGACCGAGGCTATTTTAGATCTCAAGCTGCGGCATTTGGCCAAATTAGAGGCTATGAAGATCCAAGCCGAGCAACGCAGTTTAGCTGCCCAAAAAGAAGAACTCGATCAGATCCTAGGATCTGAAAAAGCGCTACGCGCCTTGGTGAAAAAAGAACTACAAGAAGATGCTAAACGCTTAGGCGATCCACGTCGTTCACTGTTAATCGAGCGATTACCTGCACAATTGATGGAACAATTCGATAAGCCGGCGGTTGAAAATCTCACGGTGATATTATCCAAGCAAGATTGGATCCGGGTTGCCAAAGGGTATGATATCGATCCAGCGTCTTTAAGCTATAAAACAGGCGATGCCTTTAAACAATCCGTGCAAGCTAAAAGCGATCAAGCGCTTATTTGTGTCGATTCAAGTGGACGAGCCTATACCTTGAGTTTGCAGGATTTACCCTCGGCCCGCGGACAAGGGGAACCCTTAAGTTCTCACCTCAATCCTCCGCCCTTGGCAGTCTTCCAAAATTTATTCATGGCCGATCTACAGGCACAGTGCCTGATGATTTCGAATGCGGGTTATGGTTTTATCGTCCCTGTACAAGCATTGCTTGGCAAAAACCGCAATGGTAAGGCTATTATGACCTTAAAAGAAAAGCAGATTTTATTAGAGGCCCTGGTTATTCCTGCACCATCGGATGCAGCACGCAAGGATGCTCTCCTCGCACTCTTGAGCGAAGAGGGTAAATTATTATTATTGCCTTTGTCTGTAGTGCCCGAATTAAATAAAGGCAAAGGTTCTCGATTAATGCATTTGGGCAAAGGTGTCTCGCTCAAGCAAGCGAAAATTTTCTTGCCTACAGAAGTCCCTAAAGCGTTGCTTAGCTATAAAAGCGAGGTAGGAAGTAAAGGCCAAAAAGTACCCAAAGGATTCTCAGGATTACTCTAAATTGCGCGATTGAATAACAACAGACTGATACCCCATTGGCCTACCAAATATTTCATGAATGTCTTCTGTTGAATAGCGTGAAGATGTTTTTTTTGCAAAAATATCTTGGTAATAGACTTTACTTATAAAGTATTTACCATAAAATACGTTTTATAAAAC
>JAGOUJ010000060.1 GCA_018061325.1 Gammaproteobacteria bacterium | reverse complement strand
AACCTAGACTATTGGCACGCAGTGATATAGAAACAGTATTTTCAGTCGCCAATGTAGCCTTAATTCTTATAAGAAATATCGTTTCAAATAATCTAGCGATTTTTGATAGTTAAGAAGGCAAAGTTTTTGTTAAAAAACTGCAAGAAAATCTTGCGCCACTTTCGGATGAAGCCATTCGTTTCGCCGAACAATATTTGCATGCATTACAGGTTGAAATACCGTCTCAGAGTCCTTCTTATGTACCCAATAAAGCTCATCAAGATGAAATAAAAAATTTACTGGAAGGACTTTCTTATGCGTCTGAGGATATAACAACCACGTCCAACCAACAAGGAACGCTAGCGATTTTTTTTGTGGGCACAGAAGCACGTCTGAAGATGCAAAAGGAAGTGTCTGAAACACAAAAAAATGACGTATCGGACACAGAAGAAGCACTAACATATGTTGAAACTAATTCAGAGAATCCGTGACAGTCTAAGGCTTCCAACCACACCTCCTGGGAGACCATTACCTTCCTTCAGCTAAAATGGAGATTGATGGATAGGTATCGAAACATCACAAACACCTGAAACACCCAAGAACCCTTAGACAAACTACGTGTTGAGCGAAGCAATGGTCATGCGCCAGAAGGTTCTGTGGCTAATACACAGGTGAAACCCCAAAAAGCAAACCTTAGATAGTACTTTAGAAGTGCCAAAAAAAGCGCCTGAGGATTTTCTACCCAGATATCATCATATACAACACCAGAGGATTGTTGTGGTGCCAATACGCCCTGATGAAGACAGTCCCAAGCTCAATTAGTTTTTCCTATCAATGAGGTGCTGCAGGTGCCATGGGTGCCCTGGGTGCTGCAGGTGCCCTAGGTGCTGAAGACGGTATAGGCGAAGTAACACCATGACCTTGTTGGTAAACAGTAATGCTTTGACTCTCAGCGCCTGCTCCATTTTTTTGGTTAATTTTTGCTTGTAGAGTGTGTGAACCGCGTGCGAGGGCGGGTGCACTCAGGTTGGTGCCATGCACAGGCTCTCCACTTGCGCTGCCATCCACATACAGTGTAACTGTATCATCGCTTTCCAACTCGGGTATGATCATTACCGAAACATTTAAGCTATCGGCGGTCGTCGTGAAGGTATCTTGATCAGCCGGTGTGCTAATCGCAATCGTGTACTGAGGGGGCACTTTAGGTGTTTCCACGGTCGTAGTGTTTGTTATTTCGGTTGTTGTTGTATGGGTTGTGTCTGTTTCCATTGCGGCCGTTGTTGCTAGACTGCAGCCAACGGCCATCAATGCTGTCAATACGGTTAAAATTTTCTTCATACTTTCCCCTTTTCTGTTTAAGGTCTGGTCTTTCTATCGCCAACATGTCTTTAGTGTAGGATAACCCTTTTAGGCGTGCATAGCGCAACAAAAAAGACAGTTAACTGAGTTTTATTTATGGTTGATTTATTTTGTTCGTTATCTTAGTATACGAGTCCCTATATTTTAAAAAATCCCGGATAAAAACGTCATGATTGAACATTTAAGAAATATCGCGATTATTGCGCATGTTGACCATGGTAAAACGACCTTGGTGGATCGATTATTAGAAAGTTCGGGTACTTTAGGTGAACGATCGGCTGATGTTGAGCGTCGGATGGATTCCAACCCTTTAGAAAAAGAGCGTGGAATCACGATTCTAGCCAAAAATACGGCCGTTGAATGGGAAAAAGACGGTCTGCAATATCGTATTAATATTGTCGATACCCCAGGACATGCCGATTTTGGCGGCGAGGTGGAGCGGATCCTCTCGATGGTCGATTCCGTATTATTATTGGTAGATGCGGTCGATGGACCCATGCCACAAACCCGCTTTGTGACCCAAAAAGCGTTTAAGCAGGGTCTAAAGCCTATTGTCGTGATTAATAAAATTGATAGACCCGGTGCCAGACCGCATTGGGTGGTGGATCAGGTTTTTGATTTATTTGATAAGTTAGGCGCTACCGAAGCACAATTAGATTTTCCGATTGTCTATACTTCGGCCCTATTGGGTTATGCCGTGTTAGAAATTGATCAACCCGCGGTTGATTTCACGCCTTTGTTCGAAACCATTCTTAAGTACGTACCCCCACCGGCTGTAGAACTGAATGGTAGCTTACAAATGCAGATTAGCTCTTTGCAATATTCTAATTATGTGGGTGTTATTGGAATTGGACGTATTAAGCGTGGGCAGATCAGCAAAAATATGCAAGTGTCTGTGGTCGATCGCTTCGGTAAAGTGCGAATGGCCAAAATTTTGCAACTCTGGACTTTTAAAGGCCTAGAAAAAAAGGAAGTGTCCGAAGCCAATGCAGGCGATATTATTGCAGTTGCGGGTATCGAGCATTTAACGATTTCAGAAACCATCTGCGCAAAAGACAATCCAGACATGTTGCCGCCACTGAGTGTGGATGAGCCAACGATTACCATGACCTTTCAAATTAACGACTCGCCTTTTGTAGGGCGCGAAGGTAAATTTGTCACGAGTCGGCAATTGCGTGATCGCTTATTCCAAGAATTAACGCACAACATTGCGTTGCGTGTCGAAGAAACAGCCGATGCCGATAAGTTTAAAGTATCGGGTCGTGGCGAATTACATTTAGGTATTCTGATTGAAACCATGCGTAGAGAAGGGTATGAATTAGCCGTCTCAAGACCCGAAGTCATTTTATGTGAAAAAGACGGGGTCATGCAGGAACCTTATGAGCAATTAGTCCTCGATGTCGAAGAAACCCACCAAGGCACTGTCATGGAGAAGCTTGGAGAACGACGGGGTCGTTTAACCGATATGATTTCGGATGGCAAGGGACGGGTACGCTTAGATTATATTATTCCAGCCCGAGGCCTTATTGGTTTTCATACAGAGTTTCAAAATTTTACCTCTGGCACGGGTATTATGACCCATGTTTTTGATCACTATGGTCCAGTGGATAAAACAGCCGCTAAAAAACGTAGTCTTGGTGTTTTGATCTCAAATGGCGTCGGTAAATCGACAGCCTATTCTTTATGGAAGCTACAAGAGCGCGGTAGACTTTTTATACACCCACAAACCGAAGTCTATGAAGGCATGCTGGTGGGGTTCCATACCCGTGCCAATGATCTGGTGGTGAATGTGACCACCGAAAAACAGCTAACCAATATGCGTGCCTCAGGTAGCGATGCAAAAATCGTTCTAACCCCTCCCATTGTTTTCTTGAGCGTGGAAGAAGCCCTACAGGCTATTGAAAGCGATGAGTTGGTAGAGATTACGCCTAAAAGCATACGCTTGCGTAAACGATACCTGAAAGAGAATGACCGTAAAAGATCTGAAAGGTAATCTAAAAAAGGTGCCCGGGTGAAGAACCCGGGCAAACACCGAATTAGTCGGTTGGAGATTGACAAGGTCATCTTACCTCTCACCCCGTGATTAACCTATAGTCTATTGACCTTTTGTTTTGTAAGCCATTGTCTATAGCCCTTCTTTTGTTATGGAAAGGGGCTTGGTGCAATTAGGCCTTGATTGGTGCAATTGGTGCAATTAGGCCTTGACTGGTGCAATTGGTGCAATTATACTCAGTGGCACTGGGTTAGGTATTGGGAAGCACTATGATATATCCTGAAGTAGAATCAAGGCATTTAGAATTCAAATCAGCCTTGCCTTCATTTTCACAACTAATCAAGACATGCGTTGCTTTTGCCAATGGTGTTGGAGGAAAGGTTATTATTGGCGTTGAAGATAAAACGAGAAAAATCATTGGTGTTAATGAGAGCATTAGAAAATCTGTTTATGAGGAATTCCCTAATAGCTTGTACGATTCTACGGAACCCAATTTAATAGCAGAAATTTATGAGAAAAATTTTGGGCCTGACAATGTTATTGTTATTGAGATACCGAATATATTAAAAAAACCGGCTTATGTCAAAAGTGAAGGTATACCCAAAGGAGTCTATTTAAGGGCAGGATCAAGCACTAGAAAAGCCAATGAGGACTATATAGAGGAACTTAAAAGAGAGAATAAAAG
>JAGOUJ010000032.1 GCA_018061325.1 Gammaproteobacteria bacterium | reverse complement strand
AGGATTCTCTATGCCCAATGCCACCTTAAATAAATGCTCGCTGTTCACGAAACCACCCTGTCCTTAAAAGGTTAATCCAATAGCGTATATCATAAATCACCCATTCAAATGTTCATAGAGCCATAAAGATTCCATGTTAAAGCCTTTTTGGCATCCAATCGCTCATCAGGGCCCGTATAGCGATTCGCCGCCAGTTGGGCCAGAATAACCGCCGCAAAGGGATTGGCAGAAGTTTCCAACTCAACCCTCTGCGCTTCATAATCGATTACTTTGATAATCGGGAACCGCATTTCAAGCGAAGAGCCCCACAGGTCCTCTCGGTACACCGTGGGCCTCCAACGAGGATTATTGTCAATCAGAATAGCCAGACTCGCAATGGGTTCATCGTATAGGTCCCTAAGCCTATATCGATATTGAAACATTCGCCGTGTAAAGTTAGTACTCGCTGTTCGTTGTATTTCCAAATGCAGGATTAAATAAGCAACATCTCCCTTTTTGCAATGGATTTCTATTAATTTGTCCACGTTTTTATTGGCGATAGCTGCATTTTTATTGATCTTCAACAACCCCTTATCCAACATCTTGTAGCCCTTGTCCCAATCGATCAGAGCATGTTTTTCCGGCCAGCATAGTGCCATGAAATCTTCGAAATACAAATCCAAAATGCGCTTCCAGGGAGAATCAAACGCGGCTTTTTCAGATTTCTTTTGAAGCTTTTTTTTCGTTGTGTCCAGGATTTCCAGGGTATCCACTGTGTGCTACGCCTCCACGCTATCAATCACTTGTCTGTAAGAAAAACTTAATTTAACAGCGTGAGAATCAAATAAATATCCGTTGTTTAACCGAGAAAAGTGATGGCAGGTTAGGCTAGAGTTAGCGTCTTTGTACCGGAGCCTTCTGTACAGGCTGTGTTTTGGATGGTGTTCTGCGCGTTTTGCGCTCTGTGATCTGTGTGTTGTTCTGTATACTGTGTTTTTTGCGGGATATGCCTGTTTGAGGCCGGCTGTATTTTTCCCGAGCATTCTGTTGTGCAGTAGGCTTTTTCGGACAATGCGTTGCTTCCGGATGATGAGATTTCGGGGTGTGCGAATGTTTAGGCCTATGTTTATGATCACGAGGATCTACCGATACGACTTCAACATGGGCTGTACCATGTCCTAAAACACCTAGTTTAGTGGCTGCTGCATAGGATAAATCAATGATCCTATTTTCACTGAAAGGACCGCGATCGTTCACTCTTACAATCACGCTTTTATGATTTTTTAAATGAGTGACTTTCACATAAGTGGGTAAGGGCAGTGTTTTGTGTGCAGCGGTCATGGCAAACATATTGTAATGTTCCCCATTGGCGGTTTTACGGCCATGAAAGCGTGTGCCATACCAAGAGGCAATGCCTCGGGCTTTGTAGCCCTTACTGGTTTTCATCACATGATGGCGTTTCTTATGAGCCACATAACTGTTATGAAACGGTGATTTACCATAACGATTGCCATGGCGACTTAAGGGTTCTACTTTAGGCACTGCATCGGGCGTTTTATGAATATTTTTAGGTATGCGTTTGGGTGGTCCATCTTGTTGTGAAGGACGAAAGGATGCACCGCAACCCGATAAAAATAGGATCGCCAGGAATCCAAACAATAAGAAGGCCCTGTTTTGAATCAAATGCGCGCTCACAATACACCCTTAGGACGCTGATAAGCTTTGCGGATCTGCTCGCTTAAAAGCACGATGGCCATGGCATAATGTGTACTATTGTTGTAACGCATGATGACCGAAAAATTAGGCAAGCCTGCATAGTATTTTTCTGTATGGGGACTGTCTTTTAAAGCAATATTTCGTATTTTATTGTTCCCTGAAGTTTGGGTGGGCGTTTTCAGGGGTTTGCGCAGCGGGCGCACAATGCTTTTTCCTGATTGCCAACCATGCTTGTGTAAATAATAGGCCACACTGCCAAGGACATCTTCGGTATTCTGGAGCAGATCGCGTTGACCTTTTCCTGAGAAATCTACCGCATACCGTCGATAGCTGCTGGGCATAAATTGCGGCATGCCCATGGCACCGGCATAAGATCCTTTGGCAGTGGCCAGATCGATAGCCCCTTCTTGTGCCAGCAATAGCAATTGTTCCAGTTCTTTTTTAAAAAAAGCCGCACGTCGTGGATAATCAAAGGCCAAGGTCGATAGGGTTTCTAGTAAATGAAACGATCCGGTATTTTGTCCATAGGCGGTTTCAAGTCCAATAATGCTCACAATCATTTCCGGAGGAACGCCATAGATTTTTTGAATTTTTTTCAAGGTCTTTGCATGGGTTTTCCAAAACAAGGCACCTTCTTTGATACGTGTGGGCGTTATAATACGCGCGCGATAGGTATACCAAGGCAAAGCCTCATATTGTTTATCCATTAGATACAATACTTTTTGATTGGTATGGCAATCCGCTAATAATGTCAGCAATTTCTTTTGATCGATCCCATGTTTCTGATGCATGCTTGCCACAAAGGCGCGTACAATACTGCGCTCGGCAAAGGAAGCTGCCGTGTGCGAGGGCACATGCGTGTGCGGTGTTGCAGTGGGCGTTGGGTTTTCTATAGCAAAAGCAAAGGGGCTGATACAGCCTATCAGAGCCATACATAATCTTAAATAAAGCTTAAAAATAATCTTCTCCTATCGCTGCAATAAGGTTCTGTGCTTGTGGATCGAAATCAATATCCCAAAACCTACCATCAAGGTGACCATAGAGGTTCCGCCATAACTCACTAAGGGTAGCGGAATACCCACCGCTGGGCATAGACCACTGACCATCCCAATGTTAACGAGCACATACACGAAAAGGGTCATGATCACACTACCGGCCAATAAACGACTAAAAGTCTCCTGCGCTTGGGCGCTCATATAAAGCCCTCGAGCAATGATACACAAGTATACCGTGAGCATCAGCAGACATCCAATTAAACCAAACTCCTCGGAAAAAACCGCGAAGATAGAATCTGTGGTGCGTTCAGGTAGAAATTCCAATTGGGATTGGCTACCGTTTAACCAACCTTTGCCATAGAGACCGCCCGATCCAATCGCAATTTTCGATTGAATAATATGATAACCCTTTCCGAGTGGGTCACGGGTCGGATCCAGAAAAACCAGGACGCGTTCTTTTTGATAGTCCAACATCACTAACCAGAGCATTGGTAAAGCGGCCAGTCCAAGACCTGCGCCTACACACAGCAAACGCCATGAAAGGCCTGCAAAAAAAATCACAAAAAAACCAGAGCTTAAAATAAGAATCGCAGTGCCCAAGTCGGGTTGTTTAGCCGTTAAAATAACGGGGATCATCATGAAAAAAAAGGGCATGATTAAGGTTTTCAAACGGGGCGGGAGCCGTTGGTCGTGTAAAGAACGTGCCACCATCATGGGGACGGCTATTTTCATAATCTCCGCGGGTTGAAAACGAAAAAACCACAAGTCCAACCACCGTTGTCCACCCTTGCCAATATGGCCTATGAATAGTACCGTAAAAAGCAATAGCAGTGTGACACCATAGAGCCAGGGTGCAATCGCTTTCAATAAGCGTGGTGGTATTTGTGCAACCAGGATCATCGCTGCGAAGGCCAACACCAGGCGTATCATTTGGCGTTCTAAGATGGGGATGCTTTGTTCTGCACTGTAAAGGGTTACAAGCCCTAAAGCACACAGGACTATAATGCCTAGCAACAGTAGTCCATCCATATGCAGGGTGACAAGCTTATGACGTTTGGGAGGATATAAAGGTTTATTGCGCATCACTTTCTCCATCGAAGCCGACAGTCTCTTCTTCATCCGAATCCAAAGTAGGGGACCCACCATTGTTTAGCGACGGCGTGTGAGGGTGTGGGGTGTTTTCAACGTTAAAAAAAGCATCGAGTACCACACGCGCAATATCGGCAGCACTTTTTTGCTGCTTATTTTCAATCAATACCGCAATGGCAATACGTGGATTATCCACCGGCGCAAAAGCGATAAACCAAGAATGATCCCTTAAGTGAGCTTTCAGTTTAGAGGCTACATATTTTTCATTTTGTTTCAGATTAAACACTTGGGAGGTGCCTGTTTTCCCTGCCATTGGGTATCGAAGACCCTGGCTAATACGATAAGCGGTGCTACCGGGTGCATGCACCACTTGTTGCATCGCATGAATAATAGTTTGCCAATGTTTTGCGGTGCTCGGATACAGACCCGATCGTACCCGTGGTGGGTTTTCAAGGGTTGTCAGATCGGTTTGTTCAATCGCATAAACGAGTCGGGGTTCATAGGTCTTGCCACGATTGGCAAGCATACTGCTTACCTGTGCCATTTGTAGGGGCGTTGCCAGTAAAGCCCCTTGTCCAATGCCAATGTTTAGCGTGTCTCCCGGATACCAGGCTTGCTGACGCATTTTTTGTTTCCATTCTTCTGAAGGCAGTAATCCACTGGCTTCACCGGCACTGTCGATCTGGGTGGTTTTGCCTAAACCAAAACGTCTATAAATATCTTGCAGGGGGCCAAGACCCAGTTTATGGGCTAGCGTGAAAAAATAGGTATCACAACTTTGGGCGATAGCTTTTTCAAGATCCACCGAACCGTGCCCGTGTTTTTTGGAATGATAAATCCAATCGCGGTAGAGGCGTCCACCTTTTTGTAGTTGATACCAACCGGGATCAAAGATGGTCAATCCCGGTGTAATGGTACCGAGATCAAGACCTTTGAGCGCAACCAGTGGTTTAATGGTCGACCCGGGTGGATATTGTGCTTGAATGGCACGGTTAAAAAGCGGTTTATCGATGGCGTTACGCAGTTCATCATAATTTTTATTATCAATACCATGGCTAAAGAGATTAGGGTCAAAAGAAGGTGTGCTCACTAAAGCTAAGACCGATCCTGTTTCAGGTTCTATGGCAACAATCGCACCTTTTAAATCATGCATGGCATTCACAGCAGCTTGTTGTAAATGGGTATCGAGTGAAAGATGCAGATGACGACCCGGTATAGGTAAGACCTGATCAAGCACCCGAATCGTTCGGCCTTTGGCATCGGTTTCTACATGTTGATAACCCACGATGCCGTGTAAAGTTTTCTCATAAAATTTTTCAAGGCCTGTTTTCCCGATAATATAACTACCGCGGTAATTGATGGGGTCTAGTGTAGAGACTTCTTTTTCATTAATAGGACCTACATAACCCAGTGCGTGTGCAAAGAGATCTTTAAAGGGATAATAGCGGATCAGCCTTGCATGAATATCTACGCCGGTTAAGCGATATTTTTCCACAGAAAACTTTGCCACTTCTTCTTCGCTTAGTTTAAGACGTAGCGGGATGGGCTCTGATCGTCGGCTATGTTTAAGTTGTCGATAAAAGCGTTGTCGTTCAGTGTGTGTCAGCGGAATGATGGTGTCAATTATCTGAAGGGTTTCTTCTAGATTGGCGACGCGCTCGGGTGTTATTTCCAAGCTAAAAGCGGGAATATTTTCGGCAATCACCACGCCATGTCTATCAAAAATCAAGCCCCGACTAGGTACCAGGGGTACTATACGTACTTGGTTATGCAAAGAGAGGGTTTTATAGATATCAAAGGCGAATACTTGCAAAAAAATCAAACGTCCTATTAACATAGCCGTCGCAAGTAGAATCATGATCATGGCAACAATGGCCCGTTGTCTGTAGATCGCGCTTTCTTGATAATGATTCTTCAGTGTGTGCAATCTAGACACGACAGACTCCAGCTCCTGCAATATTTAAACACACCGCACGCACTGCACCCCAGCGATCGCCCAGTCTGCGACCTTTTAGAATATCATCGACGCTTTTTAGTTCGAGAAAAATCGCGTGGAGTCCTTTCGTTGTTTGGCGTTTCAGAAAAGTTTGGATCAGCGCTTCACGGTTTTTCCAAATGCCCGCGCTTGTGAGTGCCGCAGGGTTCAGTTTTTCACCCTGCGTTTGTTGTGCAAGCGGTATTAGTTTAGCCATTTCTTGGGTAAGCACCCACACAATGAGTGTGGGATCGGTGAGGCCTTCTTGTTTTAAGCGCGCTAGTATTTGAACGGTTCGAGCGGGCGCACCGTTCAATGCTGCATCCATTAATTCAAAGACTTTAAAACGAGCACTCGGTTCTACCACAGCATCTATTCTCTCCAAGGTGAGTGTTTGAGAGGTACCTTCGATGGCCAATTTTTCAATGGCTTGTTTGGCAGCCAATAAGTTACCTTCGGTTCTTTCTAGTAAGCGATCGATCACAAAAGCAGGCGCCTCAAAACCAGCGGTTTTTAAACGTTCCATCATCCAAACCTTAGTTTGTGAGGCATTGAAGGTTCGACAAGGAATCACAACGCCTTGGGTCTCTAGTTTTTTAAACCATGCACTGTTTTGTAGGGCCGTATCCAGTTTGGGACCCGTTATGAGCAGCAGATAGGGTTGAAGTGCTAGCCTATCCACCAGCTGGGTACAAAGATTACGTTGTAACGCATTGGGTGAGGCATCGGGCAAATGAATTTCCAAGAATCGTTTTTCAGAAAAAATATCAGCGGTTTGAAGCGGGGCAAGGATTTCAGTACTGTCAAAAGTTGCCTGGAGATAGTGTAGCGATCGTGCGGTGTAACCCTGCTCTAAGGCTTTACGACGGATCAGGTCTTTTGATTCTTGAGACTGTAGCGGTTCTTCCCCAAATACACCGTAAGCAGGCTGTAGCCCCTTTTTTAGATGATGCATCAGGTCCTGTGGTAAAATACGCATATTTTAGGGTAGCTTGACTAAAGAGAGTTCTAAGACGCATTGAGCAGCCGCTGCTTCGTACAGATCTTCTTTCAAACGGTTGCCTTCATTTTCAGTGCCAAGGACATTATTAGGATTAAGGTTGTAATCACGTGCTACGTGTATGGTATGTTCGTAATGGTGTGCGGGTTGTATATCGATTGCATACGCCAGTTCTAAGGCTAATCGTGTGCGGGTTACACGTCCATCGACACCGTAGGCAATGGGACGTTCCTCAAAATTTTGATTTTTAATCGTCAAAGTGCTCGGTGGTATTTCATCATGACTCGCACCATCTACAATCTGCACCCCATTGCCTGCAAGCATCTGTCGTAACGCACGTTGTAAAGGATCATAGGGTTGACAAGGTCTGATGTGTATGATCTTGAGCGCTTCGGGTATGGCATAAGCACCGCGCAAATGAAAGCCACATCCCTGGAGGAGGAGGGTGCTACATAGTAGAAAACAAAAGCAGATACTTATGCAAGCACGCGGTGCTATCTTTGCCCCCTTTTCTAAAAGGGGGCCGGCTGAAAGCCGGGGGGATTTTTGGATATGCAAAAACGCTTTGTTCATACGAAAAATCCCCCCGTCCGCTTTCGCTTGCGCTCCAGCAGGTCGGCCCCCTTTTAGAAAAGGGGGCAATTGAAGGGCCTTATTTTTATCCATCAGGGTTACCTTATATCGTGATTGGGATCACTGACCACAATATTTACCAATTTATTCGGTACAACAATGATCTTATCAATCGCCTGTTCCCCTACATGACGTTGTACATTCTCGTGTTGTAGCACGGCTTGTTCTAGCTGGCTTCGGTCGTGGTCGGTCGCAATGTTAATCGTAGCACGCATCTTACCGTTAATTTGTACCACATAGTTAATGGTTTCTCGGATCAGCGCTGTTAGATCCACGCTGGGCCATGCGGCCTTTATCACAGCTTCTGCGTGTCCGAGTGCGTGCCATAGCGCATGGGTAATATGGGGTACAATCGGTGCAAGTAGCAACACCAAGGCCTCAAGTCCCTCTCTTAAAACAGGGATCTCTGCTGCCTGTTGGGGTTTGTATTTTTGTAGTGCATTTAATAGTTCCATCATCGCTGCAATGGCCGTATTAAAAGTATAACGCCGTTCAATATCATCGCTAACTTTTTGAATGGTGTGATGAATCACACGCCTTAGATCTTTTATTTTTTTAAGATCAACATCTGGGCGATGGGGATCGCTACCCTGTTGTAGCCCATGCTCGGTGGTTTGTAAGCTATAAACCGCTTGCCAGAGGCGTTTTAGAAAGCGAAAAGCGCCTTCCACACCGGCTTCAGACCACTCTAAGGATTGCTCGGGCGCCGAACTAAACATTAGGAATAAGCGTACCGTATCAGCACCGTAGGATTGTATCAGTGCTTCAGGATCCACGGTATTGCCTAGCGATTTAGACATCTTCGATCCATCTTTCAGGACCATACCCTGTGTTAAAAGATTCTTAAAAGGCTCATCGCTTTTTACCAAACCCAAATCACGCATCAGTTTATGAAAAAAGCGTGCATAGAGTAAATGTAAAATAGCATGTTCGATCCCGCCAATGTATTGATCGACCGGCAGCCAATCATTGGCACGCTCGTCTAGTATGGCAGTCTTTTGATCCCAACAGGCAAAACGTGCGTAATACCAGGACGATTCCATAAAAGTGTCAAAAGTATCTGTTTCACGGTGTGCGGGTTTGGCACACTGTGGGCACGCGACTTCATAAAAAGACGGTTGTTTCAGAGCAGATAGCGTGTCATGGGGGTTGGACGCTTCGGGTAAAACCACGGGCAGATCGGCCTCTGGCACCGGTAGGGTTCCACACTGTGCGCAGTGGATCATCGGAATGGGAGTGCCCCAATAGCGTTGCCTAGAAACACCCCAGTCACGCAATCGCCACTGTATGTGTGCTTCGGCCTTTTTTTCTTTTTGTAGATCGATAAGCAATGCTTGGCTAGCATCGATGATGGATAAACCATTAAAGCGATCGGAGTTTATTAAAGTACCTGTTTCGGTATCTATCACCACATAGCTTGGCAGATCATATTTCTGTGCAAACTCTGCATCACGACTATCATGGGCGGGCACGCCCATAATCGCACCTGTGCCATAATCGGTAAAGACATAATTAGCCACCCAGATAGGGATCAAGGCACCATTCATCGGATTAATCGCATGTAGCCCCAAATCTAAACCTTTCTTTTCAAGGGTTGCCATCTCGGCTTCAGCCACTTTAGTATTGCGATGTTCAGCCAGAAAGGCTGCAACGTTTGGATCAGTGGAAGCCGCTGCAAGACTTAAGCAATGTTCGGGAGCCACGGCTAAGTAGCTAACGCCATAGAGTGTATCCAGACGTGTGCTAAAAACCGAAAGTTGTTCTGTACTGTTTTGGATTTGAAAATGGATGAGGGCACCCTCCGAGCGACCGATCCAATTGCGTTGCATGGTTTTGACCGATTGAGGCCATCCCGTTAGGGTGTCTAAGCTGGCGAGTAATTCTTCAGCGTAATCTGTGATTTTTAAAAACCACTGTGGTATTTCCCGACGTTCTACCAAAGCGCCCGAGCGCCAGCCTCGGCCCTCTACCACTTGTTCATTGGCTAAAACGGTTTGATCGACCGGATCCCAATTCACCACCGCATTTTTGCGGTAGACCAAACCTTTTGCATAGAGTTTAATAAAAAGCCATTGTTCCCAACGATAATAATCGGGTCGGTGGGTCGCGATCTCTCGGTCCCAATCATAGGCAAGGCCTAAACGTTTTAATTGGGCACCCATGTGTTGAATGTTTTCTTCCGTCCAAGTAGCCGGGGGGACTTTGTGTTTCAGGGCTGCATTTTCTGCGGGAAGCCCAAAGGAATCCCAACCAATGGGTTGTAAAACATTTTTGCCACGCATGCTTTGGTAACGACTAATCACATCGCCAATGGTGTAGTTACGTGCATGTCCCATATGAAGCCTACCACTTGGGTAAGGAAACATGCTTAAACAGTAGAATTTTTCTCTAGTCGCATCAGGAACAGCCTTAAAGCTTTGATGATCCTGCCAGTATTGTTGTGCGGTCTGTTCTATTGCTTGTGGGTTATATTGCGATTCCATAAACCTTACCATGGGTGAGTGAATAATCTTTATCTTGGGAGCATAACAAAGCCCTATCGATCCAACAATGCTTTTAAGTAACAGGCCAGGGCGACTAATTTATAAGTGAGCTAATTAGATTTAACTGGCTATTTCCGAGCCCAACATCAAAAATCGAGCAGGCTTAGTGCTTTACAAAAGAAGGTGCTTGTAAGACGCGCTACGCATTTCGTTGCACAGGTCGTGCACTATATTTTTGTTCTAATTGGCGCAACAACACTGTGCTTTCACCTTTTTGGATCCCCATGCGTTCAGCAGTGGTGATGTATTCCTTTGCTTGTTCCAAACCTTTTTGGATCCCCATACGCTCAGCTGTTGTTACGTATTCCACCTTTAAACCCTCCTCTATTTCCACAACATATTGATTATAAGTCGGCTCAAGTTCCTTAGGCAACATCATAATCCAGTCCAAAAATGTATAGAGCGACACAATCTTGTCCCTGGACCAACCCTTTCGATAAAGATTCCACGTTAAAGCCTTCTTGGCATCCAATCGCTCATTAGGGCCCGTATAGCGATTCGCCGCCAGTTGGGCCAGAATAACCGCCGCAAAGGGATTGGGAGAAGTTTCCAACTCAACCCTCTGCGCTTCATAATCGATTACTTTAATGATTGGAAAACCCATTTCGAGCCACGATCCCCACAGGTCCTCTCGATAAACTTGAGGCCTCCAACGAGGATTATTATCTTTTTGCAATGGATTTCTATTAATTTGTCCACGTTTTTATTGGCGATAGCTGTATTTTTATTGATCTTCAACAACTCCTTATCCAACATCTTGTAGCCCTTGTCCCAATCGATCAGAGCATGTTTTTCCGGCCAGCATAGTGCCATGAAATCTTCGAAATACAAATCCAAAATGCGCTTCCAGGGAGAATCAAACGCGGCTTTTTCAGATTTCTTTTGAAGCTTTTTTTTCGTTGTGTCCAGGATTTCCAGGGTATCCACTGTGTGCTACGCCTCCACGCTATCAATCACTTGTCTGTAAGAAAAACTTAATTTAACAGCGTGAGAATCAAATGAATATCCGTTTTTTAACCGAGAAAATGTGACACAAAAAACGTTTTAGTACTTCCTCAAATAAGTTTTTACAAAATGTGTTTCAGACACCGCTGTTGCCCATAAGATAAGCAAAGGCCCAAACCTACAATCAAAACCAAAGGCCATAAACCTCCTCGTATCCATGGGGTTGTACCCCGCATGGCATGAAAGGTCCCAGACAGCACCGTGGCTTTAAAGGGAGGTGCTTGTGCAACAATATGCCCAAACGGATCAATGATTGCGGTCAAGCCGCTGGTGGTGGCACGCAGTACGGTGCGACCTGTTTCTAAGGCGCGCATGCGTGCGATTTGTAAATGTTGATGCGGCCCTAAAGATCGACCAAACCAACCATCTTCGCTAACATTAATGATGGCATCGGCATTTCGTAGCGTATGGCGCACTTGTTCGGGAAAGGCAATTTCATAGCAAATTAGTGGGTTTAAACGCAAAGTTGGGGTATAAATGAGTGGCTGATTTTTCGGTCCTGCTTTAAAACTCGACATAGGCAGATCGAAAAAGCCTATCAATCCACGAAGCCAAGCATCAAAGGGTAAAAAATCGCCAAAGGGTACCAAATGCACTTTATGATAAAGTCCTTGTCCCAATCCTAAAGCAATCAGTGTATTGTAATCATATCCTGCTGCATCGATCACTTGGATGCCACTTATGAACGTAGCATTGTGTTGGCGTGCTTGTTCATCAAGGTGTTTTACATAAGCATCTGCATAAGGTAAGGGTAGGGGGATTGCACCTTCAGGCCAAATAATTAAATCATCATTCCAGTGTGTGTGTGTAAGCGCTCCGTAGATTTTTTCCGTGGAACCAATCGGATCCTCACGGGTAAATTTATCAAAGGGTTCCACATTACCCTGCACTAAGCTTACACCATAAGTTTTGGGCAAAGCTTCTACAAAGGGATGTGCTTGCAGTGTCGCACCACCTATCCATAATAAGGCTATCACGCATGCGGCCGCACTTTTCTGTTGACGCGACCCGCTACACAATATGCGAAGGGCCACGCTGTGTAGCGCAAAAATCCAAGAAATCGTATACACACTGCCAAGGGGGCCATAGCCCGCAAGCGGTGTATCAAGCCCTGCATAGCCCAAATAAAGCCAAGGAAAACCACTCAAAACCACACTGCGTAGCCATTCAAAGCCCACCCAAAGTCCAGGAAAAGCCAGGTATTGAAGAGAGGGCAATCGCGGATCAAAAAAACGTTTGCTCACATAACCCTGTGCAGCGATAAACAGCGCAAGCACCATTACAAACAAGGTAGTAATAAGTACCGCCAGCGGAAGAGATGTGTTGCCATAGTGATGAATGCTCACAAAGACCCAAGAAACACCGGTACCGAAAAAGCCAAGCCCAAAGCTAAAGCCCAGTGCACAAGCGCTTTTAGGATTTGCCGTTTTTTGCCATAACCAGAACAATAGGGCAGGCGACACCATGGCCAATGGCCAGATAGAGTAGGGCGCAAAGGCCAGTGGCAGCAGCGCACCACTGAGCACTGCAAGGCAATAGGGTGTATAAGCACGACGATTCATCGGGGCATCCTACTATTGAATGCTGCGTGGCACAACATCCTGTGTGATCTTGCTATGAGGCAAGGCCTGTCCTAGACTGCGTTGTCAATCATAGTGAAAGGAGGGTCATACCATGTTTAAGCAGCATCGTTTAGCACATAGAGCCAAGGCAGCTATTGATCTAAACACAAAGGAAGGTGAAACATGGTTACCAAGAAAAAGTCAATCATTCAGAACAAGGAGGATGAATCCAACGTTTTGAATGCCCGTGCGGGTGATTTATCACCCCAAGATCGATTACAATTTGCCAAATGGGTTTTAAGGGGTATTGCTTGTTTTTTTATATTGAGTATCCTTATGTGCTTCTATGAGGAATCCTATGGGAAGGCATTGTTCGATACCTGTAAAACCGGTCTTTTGCCCATCGCATCTTTTGTGATTGGTGGTTATTTTGGGAGTAAAAAATAAATGCGGATCGCCATTTTGTCTAGGCGCAGCAAATTATATTCTACACATAGACTTGTCTGTGCAGCGCAAGCACGTGGGCATGAAGTGCAGGTTATCGATACCCTACGCTGCTATATGAATATTGCGTCGCATAAACCTTCTATTCATTACAAGGGTCATCATTTAGAACCTTTCGATGCCGTGATCCCAAGAATTGGGGCATCCATTACTTTTTATGGTACAGCTGTTTTAAGGCAATGCGAAATGATGGGCATGTTTTCCGTCAATCAATCCATTGCCATTTCTCGTTCGCGGGATAAATTACGTTCTTTACAATTGCTCGCTCGTAAAGGCATTGGGTTGCCTGTGACCGGTTTTGCACATTCCCCAGGCGATACCCAAGATCTTGTGCGCATGATGGGGGGCAGTCCGTTGGTGATTAAACTCTTAGAAGGTGCGCAGGGTATGGGTGTTGTTTTAGCCGAAACACCTCAAGCCGCAGAAAGTGTGATCGATGCCTTTGCAGGGCTTAAAGCGAATATCTTAGTACAAGAATTTATTAAAGAGGCTGATTGTAGTGATATTCGTTGTTTTGTGATTGGTGGCAAAGTGGTTGCTGCCATGAAACGTCAAGCCAAGCCTGGCGAATTTCGATCCAATTTACATCAAGGTGGTAGTAGCGAGGCTGTAAAAATAACCCCCGAAGAACGCATGATTGCGGTGCGTGCGGTTAAAATTATGGGCTTGAATGTAGCAGGCGTGGATATGATGCGTTCCAACCATGGGCCCCTCGTGTTAGAAGTCAATTCCTCACCCGGCCTGAAAGGTATCGAAGCTATTAGTGGTGTCGATGTTGCAGAGCAAATTATTCACTTTATCGAACAGAACGCCAAGCTTAATCATGCAACCTTAGAGAACAAGGGATAATCTCGAAAAGCTTTGAAGTCATAAGCGCCTTCTGTCATCCCCGCGAATGACGTGTGACATGCTGCACATGGCGCGTGACTTTTTATAAGCATGATGTCCAGTAGACCTATCTACAAATACATAAACCCACAAAATGCCTTTAAAATTTTTTAGCTAACTTCCTTGCAATTCATCCTATTGTGCCTAAACTTTTGTTAGGAGGTACACTAACATGAATGAACTAGGACCCTACCAAAAGATTAATGCCATTTGTTGCTGCTTTAATCTACGTAAAGTCACCCGTGCAGTTACACAAAGTTTTGATCGGCATTTAGAGCCGGCTGGTATACGGGCTACCCAATTTACCTTGCTTTTAACGCTGACGGCTTCTCAGGGTAAAACCCTCACCGAGATGGCGCAGGGCTTGGTAATGGATAGAACAACCCTCACACGTAATCTAAAGCCTTTGGAAAAAGCGGGGCTGATTATCACGGTTCCCTTACCCGATAAGCGCACCAAAGGTTATGTGCTTAGTGATCAAGGGCGCCTGGTTATCGAAAAGGGTGTGCCCTTATGGAAAATGGCTCAGGATCAAATCGTGCACCAGTTAGGCGATGAGCGTTATGCACGCTTACTCTCTGAATTGGTTTTTTTACGTAGCTGTGTGAGTTCCCGGCCTGAATCATAAGTCATGGGCCGGTTGTTTATCCTACTATCGGTAGGCCAAGACTTATGGGATAATCCTGCAATCGTTTAAAGAGAAGAGGATGATTGCAGATGGACGACAATAAGAGAAAGGCTTTGACGGCGGCTTTAGCACAAATTGAACGTCAATTTGGTAAGGGCTCTGTCATGTTGCTGGGCGATGATACGGCCATTGCAAACATCGAGGCCATTTCGACGGGTTCTTTAGGCTTGGATATTGCCTTAGGGATTGGCGGCTTGCCGAAGGGGCGGGTGGTCGAAATTTTTGGGCCCGAATCTTCCGGTAAAACGACTTTAACCTTACAAGTCATCGCTGAATGTCAGAAAATGGGCGGCACCGCAGCCTTTGTAGATGCAGAGCATGCTTTAGATCTAGGTTATGCAGAGAAATTGCATGTGAACGTCAAGGAATTATTGGTTTCTCAGCCCGATACAGGCGAGCAAGCTTTAGAAATTACCGATATGTTAGTACGTTCCAATGCGGTGGATGTCGTGGTCATCGATTCGGTTGCAGCCCTTACACCCAAAGCCGAAATCGAAGGCGATATGGGCGATCAACATATGGGTTTACAAGCACGTTTAATGTCGCAAGCCTTGCGCAAACTCACCGCCAATATCAAGCGTTCCAATACTTTGGTTATTTTTATTAACCAGATCCGTATGAAAATTGGTGTGATGTTTGGCAGTCCCGAAACCACCACCGGTGGTAATGCCTTAAAATTCTATGCCTCTGTACGCTTAGATATACGCCGAACAGGTGCTATCAAGAAGGGGGACGAAATTTTAGGCAATGAAACCCGCGTCAAAGTGGTAAAAAATAAAGTGGCACCGCCCTTTAAACAAGCAGAATTTGAAATTTATTATGGCCAGGGTATTTGTCGTTTGGGTGAAATTGTCGAGCTTGGCTCCAAATTGAATCTGATCGATAAATCCGGTGCTTGGTATAGCTACAATGGGTTACGTATAGGGCAGGGCAAGGAAAATGTACGTCAATATTTAACAGATAATCCTAAGATTGCGGAAGCTTTAGAAGCCGCTATTCGTGCACAATCCATTGCAGTTACAGCCGGTGGTGGTACCCGCAATGCACCTACCGAGGCAGAACTTGCTTTAACGGAATAAGTCATCCCTTCCAC
>JAGOUJ010000031.1 GCA_018061325.1 Gammaproteobacteria bacterium | reverse complement strand
ATAACGGAGGAATGGATGAATATGTACAATGGGCAAAGGCCTCATTCTTCTCTGGGTGATCAAACACCCTGGGAATATATGGCAAATAACTTATGATGGTGTCTACTTTAGAGTGGCTAATGAAAAGGGATGTTTACAACTCATTCGATGGGGTACATATAATGAATAGTGATTTAAAAGCCATTGATCCAAAGTTGATTGATAAACTGATCAAGGATTGTAAAATCCCAGAAAATTTTCTGGGTGATTCTGAAATTATTCAAAAAAATCGGATCCTCTTTGAGAGGCTTTGATGGAAAAATCTTATTAGCCTTACAAAAAATCTCCAAAAAATGGAGGATGCCTCATGGGTTAGGTTATGGCGATGAATCGCTTTAGGATCGATGCTTATGAACCTTTAGATGCCCCAAAATAGCCTCGCATTCCTGATGAATTTTTAGATCTTTAATATGAGCATTGATCAATTTTTTGGCATGGTTGTCTGAAAAGTCAGCATTTGGAAAATTATCTTTAATGGCATCCATATCTTCTTTTAAAACAATCTCCAGACGGCTTTTAGTGCCGAATATTTTTGTCCAACGAAACTCTTTTTGTAAGTCTTCTTGAATAGCCTTCATCATTGCATATAGGATAAGAGCTTTATCCTGGTCGTAGTCGTGACTGCTGATATTAAGTGCATGCAATGCTAAATGTTCGCGAATATCATCAATAAGCCCCATTTGTTCTTTTCTGGTTTTTTTGCGACTAAAAATGTCTATTTGTGCAATATTTTTTGACTTTTTTAAATAATCATTTTTAATAGAATGGCTAAAAATATTTTCTACCGCTTTTGTAAAATGAATAGGTTTATTATGGATGGAGTCGCTTTGTTGATCCGAAAAAGTTTCCTGTTGCACAAGTTCAGGATCTTTATTCTCTAAAGCGGAAATAACCCGACGTATGTCTTTGCTAACATCTTGTGGTTTATCTTGTGCTTCAGGTGCTTCAGGTGCTTCAGGTGCTTCAGGTGCTTCAGGTGCTTCAGGTGCTTCAGGTGCTTCAGGTGCTTCAGGTGCTTCAGGGTGCTCATCGAGCGTGCTTACTGAAGCAAAATCGGATTGAGCCAGCCACTCTGTGGGATTTTCAATGAGATCCAATAGTTCATCACGATCATCTTCTGATGCATAGGTGTAATCCAGAATGGCTGCTTTGAGTGCTTGAGCATCAACCCCACCGTCTTGCGATAAGCGATCGATGGTTGCTTGATCGAAAGACATGTTGTCTTCCGGCTTCCATAAACCAGCTTCTAAACGCGCTCGATCTTTGCCATCTACGCGGTATTCGGCTTTTCCATCAAAGACCGCTTCAACATCGGCTTGAGACATAGGCGTTTTTATCAGCGGTTCTGTTCCTAATCCTTTTGTATAACCTTCTCGGTAGGCTTCCGCATAGGCTACTTGGAATGCTTCTTGCATCGCTTGGTCCATATCTTCCAATACACGTGGATCGATGGTTTTGCTTGGATCGGCAAGGGTTTCTTGTAACTCAAATTCGGCAGCCGCTTCTTCTACGGGTGTCCGAGCAGCTCTGGGGCTGTTTCGACGTGATTTTTGTGCATAGGCTGCAGCATAGCCAGCCATATGCCCCTGTTCTGCCCCCTTTATTTGAGTGTCTAATTGGTTTAAATAGTCTTTCAATCTATCGCGCGGGCTTAATCCTGTTTCATCCGGATCCTGAAGTTGACCTAGTTTTAGGAATAGTCTCTGAATATCTATGTTGGCCATAAGATGCACTCCTGGATGATTCTTCTTCTTTGACCCGTCCTGAAGGATTTAGTTGCATACTTCTTTATGCATCCTGGTTTTGTGTATAATGAAACATCAGCGTATATACATATGTAAGTTTTACAACAAATTTCATTATTTTTTAGGGTACAGCCAATGACAAAAGTTCCTATGACCGAGCAGGGTGCAGAGCAGTTGCGCAAAGAGGTGGAGCACCTTAAAAGCGTCGCGCGCCGCAAAGTAATCGCCGATATTTCCGAAGCCCGTAAGCATGGCGACTTGAGTGAAAATGCCGAATACCATGCTGCTAAGGAACAGCAAAGTTTTATAGAAGGGCGTATTCGTGAAATAGAATTTAAGTTGTCCAATGCCCATATTATTGATCTGAAGGGTATGACCAATGAAGGTAAGGTAGTCTTTGGTGCAACAGTGACGCTTATTCATGTGGAAACAGAACAGGCACTCAGCTACCAGATTGTGGGCGAGGATGAGGCCGACCTGAAAGTCGCTAAGATTTCTGTCGCCTCTCCCATTGCCCGTGCGATGATCGGCAAGCACGAAGGCGATTTAGTCGAAGTACAAACGCCCAACGGCGCGATTTCTTATGAAATAACGGAAGTGCTGTACGCCTGATCTTGGTTTCAATTGATGCACGTGTTAAGGTTCTAAGAATGCAGCCTAAAACTAAAAGCAGCCATAGCTGGTTGCAAAGACAGCGAAGTGACCCCTATGTCAAGCTGGCGGTAGCCCAGGGGTACCGTTCTAGAGCGGCTTTTAAGTTATTGGAAATAAACCAGAGAGATAACTTATTTAAGCCAGGTTTGCGGGTAGTGGATTTAGGGGCAGCTCCGGGTGGTTGGTCTCAGGTCGCAAAGGCCTGTGTGGGAACTAAAGGTTTTGTGGTTTCAATCGATATCTTAGAAATGGAACCATTGAAAGATGTGTGTGCGATTCGGGGTGATTTTGAGCAGCCCACGGTCATAGCGCAGTTACAGAGCGCTTTACCAGGGAGGCAAGCCGATTTGGTGATTTCCGATATGGCGCCTAATCTTAGTGGTATTGCCGTGGTGGATCAGGCCAAAGCTTTTGCCTTAGTGGAAGCAGCCTTAGCCTCTTTAGAAGGGTTGTTAATCAAAGATGGAACTTTTCTCGTGAAAATATTCCAAGGTCGTGGTTTTACAGACTATCTGCAAGCCGTTAAGCAGCATTTTAGACAGGTGATGATTAGAAAGCCTAAGGCTTCACGATCAGACTCTTCGGAGGTTTATATCGTGGCAAAGGGTTATCAACAGCACCCAAGGGTCGAAACAAAAATCGAATTATAGAGGGCGTCTTCATGAAGAACGATATGCTTAAAAGTTTACTCCTGTGGTTGGTCATCGCTTTGGTGCTTATGTCCGTTTTTAATAATTTTGGACCGGCGCCCAAACAGGTAAGCAAGCTTGCCTATTCACAGTTTTTGGAAAAAGTACGGTCGGGTGATATTAAACAGATCGTTGTCGAAGAGCGTAATATTAATGGCTCTACCCAAGATGATAAGCCCTTTACAACCTATATTCCGCAGATGTCCGATAGCGTCTTAAACAATTTGGTTGCAAGCGGTGCTGTGGTACGTGGTAAAGCGCCAGAACAACCCAGCCTATTCATGAATATCTTTGTAAGCTGGTTTCCCATTATTCTTTTTATTGGGGTATGGATTTTCTTTATGCGCCAGATGCAGGGCGGCGGTGGCGGACGTGGAGCGATGTCTTTTGGTCGCAGTCGGGCACGTTTATTAGGTGAAGATCAGGTTAAAGTAACCTTTGCCGATGTCGCTGGTGTGGATGAAGCCAAGGAAGAGGTCGTAGAATTGGTAGAGTTCTTACGCGATCCCCTCAAATTTCAAAAATTGGGTGGGCGTATTCCACGGGGTGTCTTAATGGTGGGACAGCCTGGTACGGGTAAAACGCTTTTGGCCAGAGCCATTGCCGGTGAAGCCAAAGTACCTTTCTTTACGATTTCAGGATCCGATTTTGTGGAAATGTTTGTGGGCGTGGGTGCATCCCGCGTACGCGATATGTTCGAACAAGCCAAAAAGCAAGCACCTTGCATTATCTTTATCGATGAAATTGATGCGGTCGGACGACATCGCGGTGCAGGTATGGGTGGTGGACACGATGAACGTGAACAAACGCTCAATCAACTATTGGTTGAAATGGATGGTTTTGAAGGCAGTGAAGGTGTGATTGTGATTGCTGCCACCAACCGTCCCGATGTATTAGATCCCGCCTTACTAAGACCGGGTCGTTTTGATAGACAGGTTTCGGTCAGTCTGCCGGACATTCGTGGTCGAGAGCAGATCTTGGTCGTGCATATGCGTAAAGTGCCTGTGGGTGATACCGTCGATCCCCGGGTAATTGCGCGTGGGACACCTGGGTTTTCAGGGGCCGATCTCGCAAATCTCGTGAATGAAGCGGCGCTTTTTGCAGCGCGTCTGAATAAGCGCATGGTAGATATGGTCGATTTTGAAAGAGCTAAAGACAAGTTGTTGATGGGGGTTGAGCGACGTTCCATGGTGATGAGTGAGAGCGAACGAAAGCTAACGGCCTATCATGAAGCGGGACATGCTATTGTAGGATGGTCGGTGGTTGAGGCCGATCCTGTCTATAAAGTTACTATTATGCCCCGTGGTAGAGCCTTAGGGGTTACTGTCTTTTTACCAGAAGGCGATCGCTATAGTCATAGTCGACAGTATCTGGAAAGCCAAATTGCAAGACTTTTTGGGGGACGTGTAGCCGAAGAACTTATTTTTGGCAGTAATAGTGTGACGACAGGTGCCTCCAATGATATTCAAAGAGCTACGGACATTGCACGCAATATGGTCACGCGTTGGGGTTTATCTGAACGCTTAGGTCCTTTAACCTATGGTGATGAAGATCAAGAAGTTTTTGTGGGTCATGCCATGAATAAGCGTAAGGATATTTCGGGTGAAACCATCAAAATAATCGATGAAGAGATCCGAAGCATTGTCGATCGCAATTATGCTTTAGCTACCAAGATTTTGCAGGAAAATATGAGCAAATTGCATTTAATGGCCGAAGCTTTATTGAAGTATGAAACCATCGATTTGGATCAAATCAAAGATGCGATGGAAGGACGTGTACCGCGTGAACCCAGCGGTTGGAATCAACCGCCCAAAATAGATAAGCCTGGGGAAGAGAAAAAGCCACTCAGTCGTGTTAAAGATATTGGCTTAGGCGATCCGGCACCCAACGAACAGTAAGTAGGCTTTTTTCATGCAGTATTTTGGTACCGATGGTATTCGAGGGCGCGTAGGCGAACCCCCTATTTCAGCTGATTGGGTTTTAAAATTGGGATGGGCTGTAGGGTCCGTCTTGGCACAAAGCACGGTTAATCCGAAGGTGCTGATTGGTAAGGATACCCGCATTTCTGGTTATCTTTTTGAATCGGCCCTAGAAGCGGGTCTTTGTTCTGCCGGGGTTAATACCCGACTCTTAGGCCCGATGCCAACCCCTGGTATTGCCTATTTAACCCGTACTTTTCGTGCACAGATAGGCATTGTCATCAGCGCCTCTCATAATCCCTATTATGACAATGGCTTAAAATTTTTCTCAGCAGAGGGTACAAAACTACCCGATGCGATGGAAAGTCGGATTGAAGCCATGATGCAGGAACCCATGCAGATGGTCGATTCGCGATCCTTGGGTAAAGCTTCACGTATCAATGATGCTGAAGGGCGTTATATCGAATTTTGTAAAAGTACTTTTCCCAGTCATCTGCAATTAGGTACTTTGAAAGTGGTCTTGGATTGTGCCCATGGTGCTACCTATCGCATTGCACCCTGTGTTTTTAGAGAACTCGGGGCAGAGATTATTACCTTAGGCGTACAGCCCGATGGTTTTAATATTAATCAAGATTGCGGATCGACCCATACAGCCTTGCTCAGCGCAGAAGTGATCAAAAAAAAGGCCGATCTTGGCATTGCTTTTGATGGGGATGGCGATCGTGTCATTCTGGTCGATGCACAGGGTGTGGTGGTCGATGGTGATCAGATTTTGTACATGATTGCCAAATGGTATCAACAGATCCAACGCTTACAAGGTGCTGTGATTGGGACCATTATGAGCAATTATGGCTTGGAAAAGGCATTTCAATCGCTGCAGATCCCTTTTGAGCGTGTAGCCGTTGGAGATAGGCATATTTTGCGTCGTTTAGAAGAACAAAAGGGCAATCTAGGCGGCGAGGCTTCGGGTCATATCATTTGTTTAGATGCCAATAGCACGGGGGATGGTATTGTCTGTGCCTTAAAAGTCTTAGCCATTATCTGTGAAACAGGACACTCCCTCGCCACCCTGGTAGCAGGTATGCGTAAATATCCCCAAACACTCATTAATGTACCGTTTTCGATAGAGGCGCAGTCGAAGCACCCTAATCCTAAGCAATCCATGGATCATCCCGCTATCCACAAGGCTGTTGCTAAAGTGAATGATCATCTTAAAGGACAAGGTCGGGTGTTGCTACGTGCTTCGGGTACAGAACCTTTGTTACGCGTGATGGTAGAAGGTGAAGATGCTGTTTTGGTTCAAAGCCTTGCCGAAGACTTAGCAGAAACTATTAAAAGTGCATTAGAAGAATCTTAAATACTCAAATCCCCGCCATCAGATGTGGGAGAAGGTTAGGGCGGGGTGCGCGATGCATAAAAAGAATAAGCAATCACACTAATGCTTAAGATCCCCGTGATCCAACCCGGTATGTGCAGATAGCTATCCAACAGTAAAACAGCCGCTAAGATACCTAAAGCATAATGTGCACCGTGCTCTAAATAGCGGTACTGTGTCAGCACGGCCTGCTTAAGCAAATGAATGGTGATAGAGCGCACAAAAACAGCCCCAATACTCAGTCCTATGAAAATAATCAAGAGATCTTGGGTAATAACAAAAGCCGTAATCACACCATCTAAGGAGAAGGAGGCATCCAGAATCTCCAAATAGAAAAAACGAGCCATTTGATGATTAGAGAAACCAAGCCTATTCCCCTTGATCGAATGGCTAAGCTTTTTCAAACCTACAAAAACACTGAGTGCTATGAGCCCTGCATATAAAACAGAGGTCTTTTCGAGGGTGGGTGCCGTATAATAACGCAAGCCTAAGATGATACTGCCGAGTATTAAGGTACAAGGAAAACCTTCCCCTAAGCGTGCTGTTTGGTTTTCAAGTTTTTTTAACCACCTTTCCTTTGTAGAGGGGTGGAATAAAAAATCCAAAAAAATCAGCCATAAAAAAATACCGCCAAAGCTAAAAAGGCTTGGTTTTGTATTATTGATGTGTTCTGCATAGATTTGAGGTTCCTTGAGAGCAAGCATGAGTATGGCAATCATGGACTGATCCGATTGCAGCGCTACCATAAAAACGGGTAGCCATAAACGTACAATAAACACTGCAATCAGGATCCCCCAATAAAGAAATCTGTCTTGCCAAAGCTTATTCATCTGCTTGAGCGTGGCGGCATTGAGTATGGCATTATCAAAAGAA
Source organism: Gammaproteobacteria bacterium (assembly GCA_018061325.1). Taxonomy (GTDB): domain Bacteria; phylum Pseudomonadota; class Gammaproteobacteria; order UBA6186; family Azoamicaceae; genus CADEGZ01. The sequence goes on along the minus strand of JAGOUJ010000031.1, from coordinate 8,776 downwards.
AGACCAATTTCTAAGATGCTGAGGGTGAGGACCAAAAAGAGCGCCTCAAAGCCACCCCATATAAAGGCCAGACCAAGACCTATGAAAGAAATAAGCATGGATGTTTTAAAAATCATCCTCTTAAGATAGGCTATTCCAAGATTTTTTGCATGATGTTGGAAGGTTAACATTATTTTTTGCTATCGCGATAAAGTAGGATCTGGCCTTTCGTGAAAAGACTGTGTTATAAAGCATGGAATGCTATTGCTAAGAAACAAGTTAAGACTCCATGAATCTCCCTTGCTGCTTGTGCTAGGCGTGGGTTTGTTACACCTGTGGATTGTATGGCCTGGGTTTTGGACACCCGATACCCATACACAATATGCGATGGCTTTAAGGGGTCTTTATAGCGATCACCATCCACCGATGATGTCTTGGGTCTGGCACTATCTTAATAAGCTTGAACCCGGGTCGGGTCTTTTATTAGGCTTACATCTTTCTTTTCTTTATGCTGCAGTTTTTTATTTCATGAAAAGTTTCGCGCAGCAAAAAATTCGTTTCGCCTTTCTGCTTCTACCGTTCATACCACAAATTTTTATTTATGCGGGGTTCATTTGGAAGGATGTGGGATTTGCCTTTAGTTTTTTATGTTGCGCAGCCTATTTGAGCTATATCACCTCGATGCAAAAGCCCTTGCCTTGGTATGCATTGATCAGTATTTTTCTGATATTGCTTTATGGCACAGCGCTGAAGTTTCAAGCACAGTACTGCGCACCCATTTTATTACTGTGGATCGCGCATAGTTTTGCACGTTATGAAATCAACTTTAAACGTTTTGTCCCAATCTTTTGTGCTTTATCCTTCGTTTTTTATGGTAGCTTAAAGAGCTTTAATGATTATTGGGTGCCCGAGAAGCAACGCAATTATAGTTGGCAATATGTAAAAATTTATGATTTGGCCGCTATCAGTATTCATAGCGGTGTAATGTTTTTACCCGATTGTATTAAAAATGAAAATTTTTCCGACAAAGCACTCCATGATACCTTTTACCGCAACGGTATCCCGGTGAGTGTCGATGAGTTGGTTTTTGGTGCAAAGGCTATTTTAAGAAAGGGAAACAATCCCGTAGAACGTACGCTTATTTATAAAGCCTGGGTTCGGGGTCTCATGTCTTATCCGCGCATTTATCTTAGGCATCGTGCCAATAATATGGCATATGCTTTACTCTCTAGACCTGGTTTTATGTATGTGCCTCAGGTATTGTCGCACCTCAGCACACCTGAAACGCCTTTGTATCGTGTATTGTATGCTAGCCTCGGTATCCTTTTTTATGTGCTGATGTCGCATATGAATGCGGCTATTTTATGTTTGGTTTATCTTGCTTACAGTGTAAAAATGCAAGCCCGCTCATGGGCGGCAATGCCTTTATTGTATTTGAATGCCATTGGTTTGAGTGTGCTCGGCATCTTATTCTTTTGTTCCATGGCCGGAACACCCCGTTATACCTATATTCTTGTTTGTATGGTGCATGCTTCCCATGTGTTTGCGTATCACTGTTACCGTGCTAAGCCCCTAAAAAAATTAGGGTTTTTTTAATGAATAACCATCGCTCATTTTACATTATTGCCAATTGGAAAATGCATGGGTCAAGGATCTTTGTACGGGATTTTATGCAATCTTTATTAAAAACCTTTGTCCCCGATCCCAATGTACATCTTATCCTATGTCCGCCTGCCCTGTATGCCCAAAGTCTTCTCGAACACATTCAACCTTTAAAAAGGGATGCTATCGATTTGGGTGCACAAACGGTATTCAGCGGTGTGGAAGCAGAGGGTGCTTTTACGGGGGAGATTTCGGCCTCTATGCTCAGAGACATGGGCTATCAGTATGTTATTACAGGGCATTCGGAACGACGACAATACTTTGGGGAAGATGAGGCAGCGATTGTGAAGCAGAGCCTGGCCGCGTACAATGCGGGGCTTGTACCTATTGTGTGTGTGGGTGAAACCCAACAGCAACGGGAAGCAGGGCAGACTTTTAAGGTTATTGAAAATCAGTTAGAAAGTTTTCTCTCAAATGCTTCTCTACAGGATTACACACGTGGTATAATCGCCTATGAGCCTGTTTGGGCCATTGGAACGGGTTTAGTTGCCACGCCCGAGGAAGTAGAAGGGGTGCATGCTTGGATTCGTGCCTATGCAGCCCGTTGGGATACCCCCTTGGCAAAGGGCCTCTCGATTGTGTATGGTGGCAGCGTGAAGCTTGACAGTGCAGAGGGTTTGTTGTCTCAACCCCATGTGGATGGCTTATTAATCGGTGGAGCATCCAAAGACCCTATAGCCTTGGTCGGTATTTATAATAGAGCGGTACAAATATGGAACAATTAGTTTTAGTGTTACATGTCTTAATATCCATTACCTTAATTGGTCTTATTCTGGTACAGCATGGTAAAGGTGCAGAAGCGGGTGCCTCTTTTGGTGCCGGCGGCGCTTCTCAAACGATTTTTGGTAGTCAGGGCTCTGGTAATTTCATTACACGGCTTACAGCCATCTTTGTAACGCTTTTCTTTATCACCAGCCTTGCCTTGGGTTATCTAACTGTGCGAAAGACAAAACCCAGCGATTTAGATACATTAATTGAACAGGTTCAAGTAAAATCCCAACGAGAAAATGCTGAGAAAATAGTTCAGCATGATGATATCCCCGTGAGTGCGCCTTAGCCGAAGTGGTGAAATTGGTATACACGCTACCTTGAGGTGGTAGTGGGCGAAAGCCTGTGTCGGTTCGAGTCCGTCCTTCGGCACCAACTTTAGATGTCATAACATCTTAGAATGTTCAAATTCCCCTTGATTTTCATAGAAATTATCAGTACCTTCTTCCATAGCTATCCAGTAAAATTTTACAACATCCACCCATAATTGGGGGCATTATAGGGGGTACTCTTGGTGTTGTATTTTTCAATACCCCCAAGATAGGAGTTGCTATGCCATTAACCGACACCAAAGTCCGTAATATCAAGCCTAAAACGAAGCCCTTTAAGCTTTTTGATGAAAAAGGTCTTTACCTGCTGGTCACTGTGCAAGGTTCTAAGTGTTGGCGCCTAAAGTATCGCCTCCTAGGTAAGGAGAAAGTGTTGGCAATCGGTTTATATCCTGATATTTCTCTGGCTGAGGCTAGGGATAAACGCGACGCTGCCAGGAAACAATTGGCTAACGACATTGATCCGAGTGTGCTTAAAAAAGTTAGTAAGAATTCTGAGAATGGAGTGCTCGATAATAGTTTTGAGGCAGTAGCACGTGAATGGTTTGCCAAGTATTCTACCGGTTGGTCGCCTAAAAATAGCAATAAGATACTTGGCCGTTTAGAGAACGATGTGTTCCCATGGTTGGGTTCGAAGTTGATTACTGCAATAAAAGCACCCGATTTATTGGCGGTGCTACGCCGCATTGAGTCTAGAGGCGCTTTAGAGATAGCGCATCGCGCTCACCAATATTGTAGTAGGATTTTTCGTTATGGTATTGCTATTGGGAAATGTGAACGTGATTTGGCAGTAGATTTACGAGGCGCTATTGCGCCTGTGAAAGTACAGCACAGGGCTGCCATTTTAGAACCAGCCAAACTGGCTGAGTTGATAAGAGCCATTGAAGGATATCAGGGATATTTTGTGACTCAATGCGCTTTGAGAATGGCGCCACTGGTTTTTGTGCGTCCAGGCGAATTACGTCATGCCGAATGGTCGGAGCTTAACTTTGAGAGTGCAGAGTGGATTATTCCCCCAGAAAAAATGAAAATGCGGCAACTACATCTTGTGCCACTATCCAAACAAGTTATTGCTATTTTGAAAGAATTATACCCTTTAACAGGCAGAGGGCAGTATGTTTTTCCTGGCCTTAGAAGCAGCACTCGACCTATTTCTGACAACACGCTTAATGCAGCCTTACGAAGGTTGGGTTATACCGCAACCGAACTAACGGCGCATGGTTTTCGCGCCAGTGCCAGGACAATACTTGATGAGGTTTTAGGTTTCCGCCCTGATGTGATTGAACACCAACTAGCACATGCAGTTAAAGATCCGCTGGGTCGTGCTTATAATCGCACTTCCCATTTAGAATTAAGGCGTGAGATGATGCAAAAATGGGCCGATTATTTAGGCACATTAGCGAGTGGCCCAATATAAAGAAATTGAATTCATTTTGGAGACAAGGATGAGTGATCTAAAAGAAGGTGCCGTAGAATATGATTTAGACGATGTAGATATCGATAAACAGCTTGATAGGCTGTCTGAATCCAAAGCGGATTTTGAGTATTGGGTTAACATGCCTTTTTGGACGCTGGATGAAAGCATTGCTTTGTTTCTGGACAAAGATCCAAAAATAGTGACCTGGGATACCGTTGGTGCTTATGTCAATTATCATTATTCCTCTGATTTATGCGAAGAATATGCGAAATTAAGGATGTTGTTTTTGAGAGCTTTAGAAGCAAGGGAACTTCAAGAATACAATTCGCCCATGACTTTGTTGGCTTGGGCGAAAATAAGAAATCTTAAAGTTCCAGAAGCACTTCAACGGCAAATGAATCAACGGAAAAAATTAGTGTTGTATGAATGCCCAGCAGATTTTGAGCATTGGACTAAAATGCCTTTTTGGACGTTGTATGAAAGCATTGCTTTGCTTCTTGACAAAGATCCAAAAACCATGACTTGGAAAGGCATTCTTGCTTGCTCGGATCAGCATTATTCGTCTGATTTATGCTCAGAATATACAAAGCTAAGGACTTTGCTTTTGAGAGCTTTGGAGGCAAAGGAACTTGAAGAATCTAATTCACCCGCTACTTTTTTAGCTTGGGCAAAAATAAAAGATCTTAAAATTCCAGAAGCACTTCAACAAAAAATGGCTAGACGCAATCAATCACCGACAAAAGAAGATTTACAAGCCCAGGAAATAGAAGATCTAAAATCGAAAATTAAAGGGTTACAAGATCGTGTGGCTGAATTAGAAGAACTCGAGGCATCCATTTTTGATGAAAGCCGACCTACCTATGCACCAGAGCTACCCATTGCGGTTAAAGCCCATCAAGCTATCAGCCAAGATTGGGAGGAGGGCAGTAGTGTTAAAAATCAACTCATGGTGTGGGTAAAGCAATTTTATTCTGCATTATCAGAATCAGCCAGAGAACGTATTGGCATGGTCTCAAATTGGGATAAAATTGGGGGATCGCCTGTAACGCCTTCAAAATCTTAGGCTTTATAGGCTTTGTATAGACAACTTTGGATAAGCATGCCTAACTTGTCTACCCTTTTTACATAACCTATCCACCCCCTACTACCCCTTCAGATAAAAAATGTGTATTTTATCGTGCAAATAAAAAAACCTACCTGCCCCATTTGGGTCCCTATTTATAGTGTTTTTTTATAACCTAACCACCCCTTTTTTTCATAACCTATCTACCCCGATCTCTCTGTTTGAAGTGCTCAAAATCTATTTAAATCAAGGCGTGTTTAAGTAGATCCCAATAAGGGCAAGGAGATGTTGAAATGAGTTATCGGATTTTAAGGTTGCATACCGTTAAAAAGCGAACGGGACTTTCTCGTTCAACCATTTATTTACGGATCGCGCAAGGTGCTTTCCCCAAACAAATTGGATTGGGTGGCCGAGCCGTGGGCTGGCTTGAAGAAGATATCGAACGGTGGCTGATTCAACAAATTGAACAGAGTCGTTATTTAAAAACGTAGCGTAGTTGTCCATCAAAGATGGAACTTATTTTGTTTGAAGTCTGATCTATTAAAGGTATTTATGGAGGTTTTATGATAGAAGAAAGCTTAAGACAGTTTCGCGAAGCAATGAATCATTTGGGTATACGACCACCTGCTGACATCAAAGCCGATGGTCAGTTACATCGTTTTTGCAACAGCGACAAACATCGTGATCAATCTGCCTGGTATGTATTTTATGCCGATGGCATTCCAGGCGGTAGTTTTGGTGACTGGCGTTTAGGCCTTAAAAAAAATTGGCATTTGAAATTGAATAGACCGTTCAATGACTTAGAACGAACAGACTATCAAAAGAAGATTATTCAGATCCAAAAAGTCCATGAAACAGTCGATACACAACAAGCACTTGAAGCCGCAAAGGATGCTGAAAGGGTATGGGAGCAGGCGAAAGAGCCCCTCCCTAATCATCCTTATTTACACAAAAAAGGCATTCAAGCCCACGGTATTCGTGAATATAAAGGTCAATTAGTGATCCCCATTCAGAAGGGGCAAACCTTGCAGTCTTTACAGTGGATTCAAGCCGACGGTACCAAACGTTTTTTAAAAGACGGCCGTGTACAAGGGGGTTATTTTAGATTGGTGGGTTCTCGTGAAGAGGATATCATTTGCGTGTGTGAAGGGTATGCAACGGGCGCAAGCCTGTTCGAAGCCACAGGCTATACGGTGGTGGTGGCTTTCCATGCAGGCAATTTACAATCCGTCGTACAATCGATCCGTGAACAACACCCCCATCAACGATTGATCATTTGTGCGGATGACGATCAATCAACGCCAGGTAACCCAGGTTTGTCCTTGGCACAAGAAGTCGCTCATTTGGTAGGTGGTTTTTTAGCTGTTCCAGAATTTGGTGCAGAGCGTCCTCCTAAGGTGAGTGACTTTAATGATTTACACCAAATGGCTGGTTTAAAGGCGGTCCGAGAGATTTTAGATCGAGTTTTGGAAGCACCTACAGCGACAGTAGGTTTTGCCAACCCATCGATGCAAAAAAGACGTTATTTAACGACAAGCCGACAGATGGAACCTGAGTCGCAGGATTGGATTTGGCCCGAGTGGCTATCCGTGGGGGATTTGCATATATTGGCGGGTGCACCGGGAACGGGTAAAACCACCCTTGCCTTGAATATTGCAGCCACTATTAGCCGGGGGGCTTCATGGCCTGATGGCAGTGTTTGCAAACCTGGCCATGTTTTAATTTGGTCGACTGAAGATCATCATCGAAAAACTTTGTTGCCTTGCTTGTTGGCACATCATCACGATCGGGATCGGGTACATTTTATTAATCTTGAGATTGAAAGCGATAATCCTCAGGAAAAACCCCAGTTTTTTGATCCAGCCCGTGATTTAGTGAAGATTGAACAAGAAGCTTTAGCGTTGGGAGAGGTGCGATTAATTATCATTGATCCGATTGTAGATGCGGTTGACGCGGATTCGCATAAAAATGCCGAAGTACGACGTGCTTTATGGTCTGTTATGGGATTAGCACGCCATTTGAATGCTGCTGTTTTAGGGATTTCGCATTTTAGTAAGGGATTATCGGGTCATGCTGGCTATAAACCCTTAGAATGGGTGACCGGTTCCATGGCGTTTGGCGCTTTTGCGCGATCGGTTTGGTTAACGGTTGAAGAAACGGATTTTGAAGGTAAGGTCATAGATCGATTATTGATCAGGGCGAAATCGAATTTGGTGGGCCAGAGCCCATGCTGTGGTTATAAATACAGTTTGGAGAATACCCAAATCTTAGCCCATGAGCCTATTATGACCCGCTCGATGTTATGGAAAGAGCCCATTTTAGGTGCTGCGCAACAAGCATTAATTCGGGCAACCAATCAAGGGTTTGCCGAGGAACATTCTGCCTTAGAAGAAGCGATGGATTTTTTAAAAGGTTTATTGTCTGAAGGACCTATGGCCAAAAAAGATATTGATTTGCAAGCCGAGCAATCCGGGGTTAGTGCCATCACCATTCGTCGTGCTCAAAAAGCTTTAGGGATCCAACCGCTGCATAAAGGTTATGGTACGGGTAGCGTTTGGATGTGGGCTTTGCCTTCAAAGATGATCAAGGCTATCAAAGATGCTCCTGGAGGAGAGGAGAGTACCTTTAAAAACCAGGATGAGCAACTAAGCGATTTAATCCGATGTCATCCTGAAAGGGTGGAAGGGTGTAAACGTTCTGATATCTTGGCGCATGCAGAGCCAGAGGATTATGAGGACTTAAAAGATCCCGAGGTACTAAAAACCTTTGCACAGGCACTTAAAGAGGCTGGCAAAATTAAACCCTCTAGCCCGCATGTCTCAGAAATAGGAATCGCTGGATGAACTGAAGGGATCGGTTTGTGGAGTGCTCATCGCTGTATGCGTGAAATCGTTCCAAGTTGAATGCGATCCTATAGAAGATGAATAATCGATAGGATTGTACGTAAAGTGATTGCTATGATTCCAATCATTTAAAGTGGAGGCATAAGATTGCGAGTCAAAGCTGTTGGTGGTGTGATAACTGCTATCGATACCCGCTGAGGTGTCCATGCAGCTCGTGAAGGGAGTGTTTCGATGGTAATCATCATAGTTTGCGGTGGGTTGCCATAGGTTGCTTGGATGGGCGTTATGGAATCCGTTTGACATGCGATCAAGATCCATCATAAACGAACGATGTGCGGCATCTTGATGTTGCGCAAGTATCCAAGCCTGTGTGCCCGGACTATGGGGATTGTGTTGGTTTATGTGGTTGATGGAAGTCCAATCATTAAGGTGCGATGCCGTCGGTATCGATTCAGAATGATAGGGGTGAATAATACAAGAATGTGCTGTAGGGTCCAGAATGATTCTGCTATGGCGCGTTTGGCTAGGCTGGGCGCGAATTAAAGTAGGTTTTTTTAAGCCTTGTTTTTTGTAAAGCCCTGGTTCAAATGTATGCCCTCAAAAATCCCATGTTGTGCCCTTAGTCGCACTATGAACTGTTGTTAAAAAAAAGCTTCCCTATAGCAATTTGTTCATTAGCAAAAGCCTGTAAATCATCACGGTTAATCACATGGGG
>JAGOUJ010000030.1:13912-16080 GCA_018061325.1 Gammaproteobacteria bacterium | reverse complement strand
CGATGACCGCGAGGTACCTCCAAAGAAATATTGCTGAGTGCCGAAAATTCTTTGGATGGCGTTTTCGTTTTAAAGCCGAACCGCTGTAAACCCAGTACATCAATCAATTGATCACCTTGGCTGCCATGCAGTTTGTATATTTTGGATACATGCTGCAGACGAATGGCGAATGGGTTAGGCGTAATCAAAGAAGACATATTTCGCTCGCTGAAAAACACGGAATCCTGCAAAAAAACTCCCGAGGCCCAATAGGGCCGCACCCATAGCAGGAATGAGATCGGGCCAAGTACCGTAGCAAATGAGTTGCTGGAACGTCAATACAAAATAGGAAAGCGGATTTAAATAAATAAATGGTTTAAGTGCTGTGGGTACCATGTCTGGTGTGTAGGCAAAGGGGCTGAGAACAAATAATAGCATGATAACCAAGCCAAGGACCTGCTGAATGTCTCGCGCTACCAAAGAGAATAGAGATAACATCCAACCGATGCCAATAGCGAACATCAGTAAAAACACCCAAAATATTGGGACAAGCAACACCGCTTGCCAGCCTGTCTTACCAAGTGCAAAACCAACAATTAATGTGATTGCGAGTCCGCTTAAGCTGGTGACGTGGGCGGCAAGGGCCGCACGTAGCGGAATAAGCTCCGCAGGAAACACGGTATTCAATAGCAGACTTTTGTTGGCAGACAGTGATGAGGTGGCAGCTGTAAGCGCCTCATTAAAGGCCATGAGTGGCACAAGCCCAGAAAATACCAGAAGGGTATAGCCCATTTCGGTAAGACCAGAAACACGGATCTTGAAAATGAAGGTATACAGCCCTGCGTAGATGCACAACTGCAGCAGCGGAAATAATAGCACCCATAATGATCCAAAAACTGATCCAATGTAGCGTTGGCGAACGTCATGCATCACACCTTCGAGAACACGATGACGGTAGCCGTTTAGTACCCGTAGCGAGCCAAACAGACCGAGGTGCGCGCTCATGCTGAGCCACCCACTTGAGCCATCATCTTGTCATGCTTAGCAATGCTGTGTTTAATAAGCTTAGTATTGGCGCGTGTCCAGGTCACGGTACGACGTATCCCTTCGTGGATACCAAGCTGTGCGACAAAGCTAAGTTCTTTCCCTGTTTTTTCGATTGAAGCAAAACGTTTGCCTGAGTGGTCCCAATCACGCGCCGGTCGTAAATCAAGCCCGGATTGATTGCCGGTGTATTCATTGATCAAGGTAGCCAATTCCAGAATGCTGGTTTCTTTGCCAGTAGCCAAATTATAGACCTCACCCACAGCGCCTTTCAATGCACACGCCATAAGACCGCGCGCCATATCTTCTACAAAAATGAAATCACGGCTGGTGTTGCCACCATTATCCAAAGGAAGTGCATCACCATTCAGCGCGCGCCACACAAAGGTTGGTATGACATTGCGCCATACGGTATGCACAGTACCACGCCAAAGGCCTGCCCCCAAAATTTCGCGCGGACCATACACGTTGGAAAACCTGGCCTTCACAAAGGGCAGTTGATGGCGCTGAAAATAGTAGTTGCCATACAATTCGCCAATGATTTTAGAAATCGAATAGGGACTATCATGATACAGCGTGATCGGTTGTTCTTCGGTGGTCGCTGTGGGCGTATCGTGTGTTTTTTCCGCAACCGCACACGCAGCAGCAGCATAGACGATTTTTTTGAGCTGCTTGAGATCTTTCAGTCGCTCGAAGAGCTTGAGCGAGGTCAGGGTATTGTTATCATGATCCGCCAGTGGGTCGGCAATAGAGGACTGGTTGCCATGATAGCAGGCAAGATGGAATGCAAAATCTAGGTCTTCTGGTAATGCAGCCAGTATCTTATCTTCTGTGATAGAGCCGAACACAAAACGGACACGGGGATTAATAGGAATATTAGTAACATCAGAAGACAGAAGATTGTCTACCACGATGATTTCTTGGGGGTTCTGTTCTAGTAGTTGATGAACAAGATTGCTACCCACAAAACCCGCCCCACCAACGACGAGAACCCGGGTACCCGAAAAACTTAATAGATGCATTCTTTTTTCGACTCGTTTATTGATAAGGCTTTCAAATGTGAAAATACATCCGTGACACCATGCTGATCGTACCAGGCTAATTGACGGCGAATCATCTCTGTAAAACCAATGTTTGCTTTCCAG
>JAGOUJ010000030.1:0-13812 GCA_018061325.1 Gammaproteobacteria bacterium | reverse complement strand
GCATTCTTTTTTCGACTCGTTTATTGATAAGGCTTTCAAATGTGAAAATACATCCGTGACACCATGCTGATCGTACCAGGCTAATTGACGGCGAATCATCTCTGTAAAACCAATGTTTGCTTTCCAGCCGAAAGCATGATTTGTTTGGGAAGCATCCAAGCAGACGATAGGAACGTCATCAGCCGCGGGCGGCACAATAGGCACTTCTTTAGATTCCAGCTCCAGGTAATCACTGACAAGATCAAAGATTTCCTTGATGGAATGGGCTTCGCCTGTGCTGAGATTGAATAGTCCCGTGGGCGCATCTGATTGGATGGCCAAATCCATAAAGGACAGAAAATCGCTCATGTCCAGAAAATCTCTTGAAGTATCGGAACAGAAGCAGTTTTGGCCAGCTTTGAGTCGCTTATAGAAAGTTGGGATCGGTCCAATGGCAAGACGGGGGCCCGTGACGTTTGCGATACGCAGGGAGAGCGTGGGTATACCAGAAAGCATCATAAACTGCTCACCGGCTGTTTTGGTGATGCCGTAGCTTGTGAATGGGGCCGTTGGGTGAGTGGTTGGAATAGGTAATTGTTGTGGTCGGCCGTAACAAAGTGCTGTTTGAAAATTGATCAACCGTTTAACATTTTGTGCCTTGGCAGCATGGGCAATATGAGTACTGCCAATAACATTTGTGCGGATATCTTCTACCCAGTTATCAGGGTCTTTATAGGCTGCGGCTGCATGGACCACCACATCGGGTTTAAAAACGCTGAAGCAATCATTGACCAGCGCTTGATCTACAATGCTGCCTTCTTGAACGGTCAGGCCCTGTACTGTAGGTACGACTTCACGCTTGCCGGTCGCAAAATTGTCGATCACAAAAATATCATGTCCTTGTGGCAACCAATGTTCAATCAGGTTGGAGCCCAGGCAACCCGCACCGCCCGTTATTAGGATGCGCATGGTATGCCTGATCGCTGTTTGTCCTGTAGCCGTAGGTGGGTGTATTCACCCAGCGTGCCGTATTGCTGGTAATAGGCCATCGCGGCGGAAACGGTTTCCTGTAGAGGCGTGAATGCAATCTTGCCAAAATCTTCAAAAGTACGGGATGGATCAAGTAAAATCGAGAATACATCATCTGGCCCCAATGCTTTGACTTCTGCTTTGGGGTTAGCAGGTAAATGCAGTGCGTTCACAACAGCATCATACAGTTCCTGGATAGCGATATCTTGACCGGAGGAAAAGTGGTATGCACCGTGGCCGATGCCATCACAGGCCTTTAATACAATACGTGCCAGATCTTTGACGAACACGAAATCGCGACGAGCCTGGGTTACGAAGCAGGGCTTTCCATCTTTCAAGCGTTGGTAGAAGATGGGTAAGGGGCCTGCAACATTGCGTGGGCCAATGACATTGGCAAGACGAAAGGTCACGTAGTCAATACCAGAGAGCTCAATGTAGTACTCGTTTGTGGTTTTGGAGATGGCGTAGCTGCTACTGCCAGGGAAGCGTGGGTGATCCAGGCAAATGGGTTGCTGCAAGGGCTTTAGGCCATAGCAAAGTGCCGTTTGGAAATAAACAAAACGCTTAACGCCAAATTTTTTACCGGCATCGACCATGTTGGCACCACCCACACAGTTAGTGAGCGTGTCGTTGTACCAGTCGTCCGGATCTTTGTAAGAGGCTGCGGTGTGAACGATGGCGTCTGGTTTGAAATCACCGATAAGCTTGTCCATGAGCGACTTGTTTGCAATAGAGTCGATCACGACGGTGAGGTTCGGGTGATTGCTTAAATGCTCGCGGCGGCCCGTTGCCAAATTATCAACGGTGATAACCTGATCGCCGCGCTCAAGCAACATTTCCACAACATGGGAACCAATTTGACCCAAACCACCTGTTACGAAAACTTTCATTATTTTCCCCCTTAATCTTTATCAGTGCTTGGTTGGCACTATTTGCATAAAATGCTTAAACTCAATCAGGTCTGCTACCCACTGGGATATCAGCAAGGTTGTAGCTTGATGAATCTCGGACGTTTTCCATGTGTTAGAAAATTCAACAGCAGCCGATGCCTCTGGGATAAAAAATAGGCGAAATCCCTTAGACTTCATCGGTATCATGCCCATGCTGCGACCAATAATACACATGTTTGACGCAAATCCACTATAAATAAGCGTGTCAATTGACCTCGCATGCAAAAAATCAGCGAAAGATTTTTCATCAAAATCTTGATGGTACAAAACCTTTATCTTCTCCTGATTAGCCAAGCTTACTAATTCACGAGGGATTTCGCTTCCATAATCAGCGTAATTTTTTTTGGGATCGTTCGTCAACACATAAACAGGAAAACCCAACAAGATCGCTTTAGACACCAAAGGAATAACCTTATTAGAAAGTAGAGGCCTATAGTAGGCATTTAAATCTTCATCACCACTGTCTAACCAGGGGTCCATGACGATTAGAGCAGATTTATTGATGAATAAGGTTCTATCGAATGTGTACTCCTTTTCATCTTTCTTGAAGTATCGCTTTCCATTCCGCACTTCCTGGATCAATTGCCCATCCAAATCAAGCGCAAAGTAAGATTTTATTTTTGTTTTAATAAGGTAGCTATTGGTTGGCTGGCTGGTGATTATTTTAGCGGGTATTTTTTCACTTGAAGAAAGGTGTATCGCATAACCACTGATAGTCGTGCTAACTAAAAAAAAGAATGTGGCTACCAAGCCAAATGTCATACTTTTTATCTTCACTTCAAATCCTGTAACATCGTAGAAAGTATATTGCTTGCTGCCGATCCATCACCATAAGGTAAATTTTCTTTGAACCGCACAGGAGCATTGATCACCTTACAAACTGCATTAGCAATTGATGCTTGTGATGCGCCTGTCAGTTGATTCCACCCCAAATGAACGGTTTCGACCCACTCGGTTTCATCCCGCAGAGTGATGCAAGGAACGCCGTAAAAAAAGGCTTCCTTTTGAATGCCACCGGAATCAGTGATAATCATTTTCGCAGCCTGTTCAAGCACTATCATATCAAAAAAGGATAGCGGATCGCTAACAATGAGCGGGTCCAAGTGATGAGATAAACCATACTCAGCCATTAACTTGCGGGTGCGTGGATGCAGTGATAGAACCACAGGCAATTGTTTGGAAAGATCAGAGAGTGCAGAAAGAATGGCCTCAAGCCGTTTTGGATCATCTGTATTTTCAGCGCGATGACAGGTAGCCAAAGCAAAGTCTTTATCACTGACTCCCAAGGTTTGCATAATTGTACTTTGTTTTCGTGCGCGATCACCGTAAAAGAGTGCGATATCGTACATCACGTCCCCGACATTATATACACCTTCTGTGATACCTTCAGCTTTCAAATGATGAACGGCTGTTTCAGTAGGACAAAATAGCAGTGATGAGATGCGATCGGCAAGTATGCGATTGATCTCTTCCGGCATGCGTCTATTGAAAGAACGAAGACCTGCTTCAACGTGTGCGATAGGGATGTGTAGCTTGGCTGCCCCTAAAGCACCTGCTAGTGTCGAGTTTGTATCGCCATAGACCAGAACCCAATCGGGTTTTTCTTGTAATAAGACTTTTTCGATGCCTTCCAACATACGACCGGTCATTGCACCATGCTGATCAGCCGAAATTTCCAGGTTGTATGTTGGTGCGGGGATATCAAGTTCGTCGAAGAATATTTTCGACATATTGTCGTCGTAGTGTTGACCTGTGTGAACCAAAACCTCTTCAATTTTATCTGAATAGTTATCACGAATCACGCGTGAGACGGCCGATGCTTTAATAAACTGTGGTCTGGCTCCAAGCACGGTGGCAATCTTCATGTCATGGTCTCTTCTTCTGCTGCAACTTTTCTCTCTGTAAACGCTTTTGCTAGAGCTTGTACAATGCATTTTTGGGTTTCGAAATCGATATAAGGATGCATGGGTAAACTAAGTACCCTGAGGGCTGCGGCCTCTGAATTTTCAAGATTAGCAGCAATACGACAGAGATCTCGGTAGGCAGGTTGTTGATGTAGTGATACAGGATAATGTATAGCCGTGGGTATACCCTCAGCTTTTAAGTGCTCAATAACAGCCTTACGATTTTCAACCTGAATGGTAAATTGTGCCCAAACACAGGTTCTATCCGAAAACATGATAGGTCGTTTAATAGATGGAATAGCTTTTAAAAATTCATGATAACGATCGCTCACTTGAATGCGTTGCTGAATTTCCCAATCAAAACAATCAAGTTTGGCGAGTACTATGGCGCATTGAAGTGTGTCCATCCGTCCTCCCACACCAATACGTGTGTGATGATAACGTTTTTCTTGCCCATGCACTCGGATTTCACGCATTGCTTTTGCTAATGCATCATCGTTGGTAAAAAGAGCACCTCCATCTCCATAGCAGCCCAAAGGCTTACTGGGAAAAAAACTGGTGCATCCTATGGTAGAGAGGTTACAACTCTTGCGAGTTTTATAGGTGGCCCCAAAACTCTGTGCAGCATCCTCAATCACGGGAATATTGCCATGTTGAGCAGCAATGGTATTGATTTCATCCATGTCCGCCACTTGGCCATACAGTGATACTGGCATAATGGCTTTTGTCTTGGAGGTAATGGCAGCCTCGATCAAAGTAGGATCAATATTACAGGTTCCCGATTGGATATCGACAAAAACGGGTATCGCACCTAGCAAAGCAATCACTTCTACTGTCGCTGCAAAAGTAAAGGGTGTGGTAATGACTTCATCACCTGGTTTTATGCCAAGCGCCATGAGTGCAATCAGAAGTGCCTCGGTGCCTGAGGCTACACTGATGCAGTGCTTTGCCTGGGTATACGCTTCCAATTTTTTTTCAAGCTCATAAACCTCTGGGCCCATAATGTATTGACCATGATCCAGTACGTGGTGAATGCGGGCATCTATAGCTTCTTTGCGATCAGCATATTGTGTTTTAAGATCAATGAATTCTATTTTTTTAATCATAACAGTGCACAGGTTGAATCATTGATTTGAAAACAAGCACCACAACCATCACAAAGTACCTTACCTTTAGCTTTCAGCTGAATACCACAACAGCACATCCAGCCACGACGCCTTGCAGGCACCCCTAGCATTAATGCATAGGCAGGAACATCACGGTTTACGACGGCGCCAGCACCGACAAAAGCGTATTCACCAATGGTGATGCCGCAGATAATGGTACAATTGGCACCAAGCGTAACACCTCGGCGAACAAGGGTTTGGCGATATTCGTTTTTGCGCGCAATAGCCGAGCGCGGATTGTACACATTGGTGAAAACCATGCTTGGCCCACAAAAAACATCGTCTTCCAAACGAACGGTGTCGTAAACAGAAACGTTGTTTTGAATCTTAACGTTATTGCCAATGACGACATCGTTGCCCACAAAAACATTTTGTCCCAATGAACAGCCCGTTCCAATACGTGCCCCAGCGCAAATATGGGTCCAGTGCCAGATACGACTGCCTGCACCAAGTTGTGCACCTTCATCGACAATAGCCGTTGGATGAATGGAAACTGACATGTCAGGCGTCCAAGGGTAACGATACACGCCTACCATCCCTTGAAGACATATAAGCTGCAATCAATATTTCCAAGGATTTTAATCCTTCACGGCCATCAGTTTCAGGGGCAGCCTCGCCGCGTAAAACTTTTATCACATTATCAAAATACAAAGGATGGCCAAAGCCATACACGGAAGTCGTATCGTAATTGACTTGTTTAATCTTTTCATCATCTTTGTGGGGTTCGGAAAAAGCCCAATGTTGAATTTCATTGACGGCCAGACCACCGACACGCACCGTTCCTTTTTCGCCAATGATCGTAATGCTGCCTTCTAGATTTTTAGGGTAGGTTAGCATGGTTACATTCATAGAACCCAAGGTGCCTGAACGCCACTTTAGACTCATAACACCCGTATCCTCAACCTCGATATTGCGAGCGAGCGTACCGGTGTAAGCATGAATATTTTCAACAGGGCCAATAAGCCATTCTAAGAGGTCGACATAGTGGCTGGCCTGATTCATAAATGCACCACCATCCAATTCCCAGGTGCCACGCCATGCGGCACTGTCGTAGTAATCTTGCGGACGTGTCCAGAAGACATTAAGGTTAACCATATAAATGCGTCCAAAGCGATCTTGTTCTACAGCTCGCTTGAGCATTTGTAAAGTGGGATTGTGACGATTTTGTTTAACGACAAAAAGACGCACTTTCGCATCATCACAGGCTTTTACCATGCGTAGCCCATCCTGCCAACGCGTGGCCATTGGCTTTTCAGTCATGACATGGCGACCTGATGCGGCAATCTCAATAGCTTGTTCTGAGTGTAACCCACTGGGTGTGGTCAGAATAACAATATCGGCCGTGGTATCTGCGAGCATCTCCCCCAAGCTGGAGAATGGCTTTGCGCCTGTAAGCTTCGCGGCGGCTTCGAGTGCCTTGGGATCGATATCACAAACACTGACCAATGTTGCACGGTCAGCATGCTGTTTGAGGGCTGCAAAGTGATTCTGCGCGATACGGCCACACCCGACGAGGGCAAAGCGAATGTTGCGGTTTGTAATGGGGCTTGGAAACATGTTCAGGCCTTTATTTCAAAACTTTTGAATCAGAAAAGCTACCGCATGCTGGGTGCATTTGTAAACCAGCATTATCACGCGCCAAGCAAGCTGCACTTAGGTCATAGCATTCAATGGGAAACAAAATAGTTATCTAACTATCTTATCGTCTGCTAACACCGTGCGCAAATTTCAAATAACAGAGGGGAGTTTAACATGTGAACTTACTTCTCAACAATGGCGTGTCCTGGTGCAGGTTGGCGAAAAACAGCGGGATCTATCGTTTCAACGGCTATTGCATAGTCATTCACTAATTGGGCTTCCACCTACGCACGAGGGTCATTGATATCAATATTTAAGGCGATTTCCTATGTACCTCGCTAATAGAAGCTTGATCGGTGGGTAGAATAATCATTTCACTCACATTGACATGCAGCGGGCGTGTTAAGCAAAAGATAATTGAATCGGCAATATCCTCGGAACTGAGGGGCGTCATATTGGCATAAACCTTTTCCGCAATATTTTTCCATTCGGTTGGTAAATCGGCAAAAGCTTTTTCAATGGCTGGCGCATCACTCACATCTAAGGGCATTATTTTAATGCGCACGGCATATTGATGGCTTAAGGTGTGGGCTAAGGCTTCTAATTTCTGAAGACGTCTAGCCATTAAAATAAGATCGGCGCCCTCGATCGCGCAGGCGATAGCACATGCTTCGCCAATACCACTGGAGGCACCGGTAATACAGACTATTTTGTTTTTTAATAATGGCATTGTTTAGCCCCCTATTGCTGCTAGCTGCGCGCGAATCCAAGATTCTGCAGCTTCGTGGATGTCTGCTATCTCTTTATTGTCGGGTGTAATAGCCGGTCCTATTACCACCTGTATCGTGCCGGATTGCGTGATCCAAAAACCGCGTGGCCAAAAGAGACCAGCATTGTGTGCGATAGGGATAATAGGATAACCCGTTGTTTTAGAAAGGTTGGCCCCACTTTTGGAAAAACGGTGATGTGCATGGGGTGCAACGCGCGTGCCTTCGGGAAAAAGTACCACCCATCGGCCTTGGCTCAAGCGTTCAGCTACTTGGCTGTTAAGTTGTTTAACAGTGTTTTGCTTGTCTTCTCTATCAATAGCAATAGGCTCTAATAAGCGTAGTCCAAGGCCAAAAAAGGGGATGTTGAGTAAGCTTTTTTTTAAAATCCAGGTTTGTGTGGGTAGCAGTACTTGCATAAAGACGGTTTCCCACATGGATTGATGATTGCTCAGCACAATAGCCGGTTGATGATGATTTTTAAGGTGCTCTAAACCTTTTACGGTAAACCGAAGACCACAGCTTATTTTCGCCCAAAAGATAAAAAAATGAGACCAGCGCGTGATGCAATAATAACGCGCTCGATAGGGTAGAAAGAAAAAAGACAAACCAATGATAGCAAAGAGAAAAGTTGCAGGTACGATGCCCATGTAGAAGAGGATATTACGTATGAACATGGAACCCCCTCACCCGGCGCTGCGCGCCACCCTCTCCCCGTGGGGGGGAGGGCTACCACGCAACAATTCATCTACCGCAGCCTTTAAATCTGCATACACCGCAATGTGTGCCAAATGTTCAGGCAGATTGACTTGTGTTTTATGGCCATTACCCGTAAGCACTAAGATAGGTGTGCAGCCTGCAGCATAAGCTGCTTCTAGGTCGCGCAAAGAATCACCAATCATAGGTATTTCTTGTGTGCGAAGGTCGATGTCAAACTGTGCGGCAATTTGATGTAAAAGCCCTGGTTTTGGTTTTCTGCAATCGCAGTTGTCACTATCATGATGGGGACAAAAAAAGATCCCATCGATCTGTGCACCCTGCAGCGCTAAAGTTTGTTGCATTTTGGCATGAATGGCTTCAAGCGTTTTTAAATCAAATAAGCCACGTTTTAGCCCCGATTGATTGCTGGCGATGACTACCGTATAGCCAGCAGCTTTTAAGGTTCCGATGGCTTCTAGGCTGCCAGGAATAGGGATCCATTCTTCGGGAGATTTAATAAAATCGGGCGAGTCTTCATTAACAACCCCATCTCTATCTAAAATAATGAATTTTCTGTGCATTTTCATAAGAAGGAGAAATCTGCAATCTGCAAGAATAGCAGACGTAGTCTTTGCAATAAGGCCAGCCGACTGCTGCGCAAGACAGGATCCTCGCACATAACCATGACCGACTCAAAAAATTGATCCAGTGGGGCAGCAAGATCCGAGAGTGATTGTAATGCTTGGGTATATTGTTTTGGATTGGCTTCCAGAAAAGGGATTAAAGCTTTTTCTTGGGTCCCTAGGGATTCTAGAAGATTTTTTTCTGAGGATTCTTTTAAATTATTTTTTAGATCAATTTCTGTGTTTTTATCAGAATTGACAGGAATATCTTTGAGTATATTTTTAACACGCTTGTTAGAAGCGATTAAAATAGGCGCTTCGGATTGTGATAGGAAATAATTTAATGCAAGAGCTCGCTCATAAAAATCCAGAGGTTTCGTAATGCTCAGACCATTTTTTGTACTGTCACTGTTTGCAATTGCTTCGAAAATAGAAGGTGCAATTCCTTGCTCTTGAAGATAAGGCTTGAGTCTTTCCATACAAAAGGTTAAGAGATTGTTGATGTTATTTTTTAAAGTATTAGCTGGATAAAGCGAGGCTGCATATTGGAATACATCACACAAATCTATTGGAATCTTCTTTTCAATCAACAGACGAATAAGACCCAGGGCTTGTCTTCGTAAAGAAAAGGGATCTTTACTACCGGTTGGGATTTTGCCCATACCAAACAAGCCCACTAAGGTATCTATTCTATCGGCAATCGCGAGCACGGTTCCATAGAGACTGATCGGCAAATCATCTTTAGCAAAGCGT
Source organism: Gammaproteobacteria bacterium (assembly GCA_018061325.1). Lineage (GTDB taxonomy): Bacteria > Pseudomonadota > Gammaproteobacteria > UBA6186 > Azoamicaceae > CADEGZ01. The sequence goes on along the minus strand of JAGOUJ010000030.1, from coordinate 4,364 downwards.
GGATAATAGTGTTCTTCAATCGCTTGTGCGATCGGTGGCGCGACACCTTCTGCGAGGGCATAGTACTGTCCCATTACCCCTTGTAACTCTGGAAATTCCCCTACCATCTGGGAAAGAAGATCGCTTTTGCAAAGCTTGGAAGCTTTTTCACAGCATGCAGGATCAATGGGATCACCCTGCTTTGTACCAGTGCTTATGCCGGCTGTCGATGACTTCATTGTTTGAGCAAGCATGAGGGCGAGCTTCGCTAAACGTTCTGTTTTATCCCAAAGCGTTCCAAGGCCTTCCTGGAAGCGAACTTGTTTTAAATCTTCTCGATAGTGATAGAGAGAATGCTTTTTATCAGTCTCATAATAAAAAGCAGCATCGACAAGTCTAGCATCAATGACACATTCATTACCTTTGATAACCGTTTGTGGATTCTTACTGTCAATATTGCTAACAGTTAGAAACAAGGGCAATAATTGTTGCTGCATGTCCATTAATGCAAAACATTTTTGATGAGTGTTCATCGAACTGGTTAAGACTTCTTGGGGGATCGCTAAAAAATCTTTTTTGAAAGAACCTAGCAAAACAGAAGGCCATTCAACCAAGCCCGTGACTTCGTTAAGCAAAGCCTCCGGTATGACAGCCGAAGCTTTTTGTTCTGCAGCTAATCTTTGTAATGCTTTTTGGATAAAATCAAGACGTTCTGTAAAAGAAACCATAACCTTAGTTTGTTTGAGGGTAGAGGCATAAGCGTCTACATTTGGTATAGCAAGGGGTTCTGGATGGTGGAAGCGATGGCCGCGGCTAAAACGATCGGTTCTGATTCCAAAAATGTCCGTTTGAATAGGTTGATCATCGAGTAACAGTACGATCCATTGAATAGGGCGGCTAAAACTCGCGCCAACTTGCGCTAAGCGCATGCGTTTGCCAACAGGCAGATCCATGAGAACCTTTGTTAACAGGGGTGGCAGCAACGCATTTAAACTTTTTCCTGCAACCGTTTGAGTGTGTGTAAGACGTTCCCCTTTATCCGTGGCTTCAAAAAGCAAGTCTTTTGCTTCGATACCGCAGGAGGCTGCAAACCCTAGGGCAGCGGGTGTCCATTGTCCTTGTGCATCTAGCGCTAGCGCTTTGGTGGGACCTTGTTTGCTCTGCGTAGTCGAAGCTTGTTGAGTGAGGATTGCTTTGAAACACAGTGCCAATCGACGGGGGGTAGAAAAAGCCTGGAGGGTTGCGAAGCTTATTCCTAAGGTTTGTAGTGCCTGCGAGACCGCTGTACCAAAGGCTTGCTCCATAGCATAGAGGGATTTTGCCGGCAGTTCTTCGCAGCCTATCTCTATGAGTAAATCGCTGGTGTGTATGGTGTTCATCATGACTCATCCCCCACCCTAGCCCTCCCCCGCATAGCGAGGGAGGGAATGTGAAATTTGCACAATAGCAGTTCTGTTTTTTGAAAAATACGTTTAGATTGGTTGGCGTATTTTTTCATGCATGTTTGTTTGTAGGATGATTTCAAGCTCCCTCCCTCGCTATGCGGGGGAGGGTTGGGGTGGGGGTTGCGCACCCTAATAAAGGAAAACCTAATTTCTCTCGGGCTTGATAATAAAGTTTAGCAACCCCCATGGCCAGTGTGCGGATCCGCAAAATAAAGCGTTGTCTTTCAGAGACCGAAATAGCGCGCCTAGCATCCAACAAATTAAACACATGAGAGGCTTTCAGCACTAGTTCATAGGCCGGCCAGGCTAATGCATCGGTGATTAAGGCTGCAGACTCTGTTTCCAGATGATCGAACTGTGTAAATAATTGGGGTACATCGGCTTTTTCAAAATTGTAAGTAGACATCTCTGATTCATACTGCGAAAAGATATCACCATAATGAATGGGGTTTCTAGAATCCTGTCCTTCGCTCCACACAAGATCTTTGATGTGTGATACGCCTTGTACAACCATGGCCAATCGTTCGATACCATACGCTATTTCGCCCATGGTAGGTTCACAAGCTAACCCACCCACTTGTTGAAAATAGGTAAATTGTGTGACCTCCATGCCATTGAGCCAGACTTCCCAGCCCAGTCCCCAAGCGCCCAGTGTAGGCGATTCCCAATTATCTTCTACAAAGCGAATATCATGCAGTAGCGGATCGATACCGATGACACGCAGCGATTCTAGATAGAGATCTTGAATGTTTGCAGGGGCTGGTTTTAAAACCACTTGGTATTGGAAGAAATGTTGACCTCGATTGGGATGCTCGCCATAACGACCATCGCTCGGGCGTCTAGAGGATTGCACATGGGCTGCATGCCAAGGTTCGGGGCCAATAGCCCTTAGGAAGGTATCGGGGTGAAAGGTGCCGGCCCCGACTTCCATATCATAAGGTTGCAAGATCACACAGCCTTGTTGTTCCCAAAAGGCCTGCAATGCTTGGATTAAACCTTGAAAAGTTTTTAGGTTATAAGACATTTGCGTTACTATGGCTTCTTAAATATTTTGAGTAGCTTAGCAAACCCTGGGGAGACGAGCAATGCGACATGGTGTGGTGATGATGGATCTAGAGGGCAAAACACTCTCCGCAGAGGAACACACACTGATAAGGCACCCGAGTGTCGGGGGAATTATCTTGTTTTCCAGAAATTATGAGGATGTTGAGCAACTAAAAAAGTTAGTTCACGATATTAGGGCGGCTACCGCACACAAACCCTTTTTATTAGCCGTGGATCATGAAGGGGGCCGTGTTTGGCGTTTCAAAGAGGGTTTTACGCGATTGGGGCCTGCCAGAGACTACGGCAGACAGTACGATCAGGATCCTGCACATGCTCTAAACGTTGCAGAGCAAGCGGGTCGAGTGATGGCCCAAGAATTGCTAGCATGTGGTATTGATCTAAGCCTAGCGCCCATCTTAGATCTGGATAGTGGGATAAGTGCGGTGATTGGAGACAGAGCTTTTCATGAAGATCCTCACAAGGTTGTGCTTTTGGCACGCGCTTTTATCGAAGGTATGGGAGTGGCAGGCATGAAAGCCACAGGCAAGCATTTTCCGGGCCATGGGGGTTGTGCTTTGGATTCGCATATTGAAAAACCGCGTGATGATCGTACTTTGGAAGTGCTGTGGAATCATGATTTAGTTCCTTTTCGGGCATTGCATCAAGATTTGGGGGCGATGATGCCTGCACATGTTATTTATGGTGCGGTCGATACGATGCCTGCGGGTTTTTCTAGCCAATGGCTTCAAGCTATCTTAAGAGAAAAAATAGGCTTCGAAGGCGCTATTATTAGCGATTGCTTATCGATGAAAGGGGCTGCTATTGGCGAAAGCACAGGACAAGTCGCTTTGGATCTGTGCAGAACGGGAGAAAAAGCGCTGGATGCCGGTTGCGATCTGTTGATTGTGTGTCAACAATCGAGGACCGTATTAAGCGAATTTTTAAACCATCTCAATAAAACGGCCGATGCAGTTTCTACAGAGCGCTTAAAGCGATTGGCTGGGCACTTTAAAAAACCGTCGGTGTGAGCGCTGTGTCCATGAAAACAACTGCCATAAGCACGCATCGCATTGAATGCAATGAATCTTTACATGCCATCCTTGATCGCTATTTACCGGTCTTAGCCGAGAACAGTATTGTCGTCATTACCTCTAAAATTATAAGCCTCTGTCAAGGGCGAGTGGTGCTTAAACCAATTGAAGCGGATGCTGGGTTTAAGGAAGCCTTAATTAGGCAAGAAGCCGATAGCATCCTTAAGACATCGGATAATCCTTATGGCATTTATTTAACCCTTAAAAACAACATTTTAATTCCTTCTGCGGGGATCGATGAATCCAATGGCGATCATGTTTATATTTTATACCCGGAGAACATTCAAAAAGTCGCGGCCCTTGCTTGGCATTTTTTAAGAGAAAAGCATGCTGTGCAAAATCTAGGCATTATTATCAGTGATAGTCATACAACCCCTTTGCGTCGCGGTGTCACGGGTATTGCGCTGGGATGGTGCGGCTTTCAGCCTTTATACTCTTATGTCGGCAAACCCGATCTTTATAACAACCCGCTGCGTGTCACACACATCAATTTATTAGATGCACTGGCAACCGCGGCAGTCCTTGTCATGGGTGAAGGCAATGAACAAAGCCCACTGGCGGTGATTGAAGATGCACCCAAAATAACCTTTCTCGACCGCGAGCCAACCACGGATGAAGAGGCTAGCATTCATATTCCTATGGCGGAGGACTTATATGGGCCTTTGTTAAAAGGTTTTTTTCCCTCACCCCCGACCGCTAAAGCGGTCGACCCCTTGTATCTTGAAGTTGACCACTTAAAGTGGTTCACTTAAGGGCACTTGAGTGAGGGAACAAGGAAGCCGATGCACCCCTGAGGACTGAGATC
>JAGOUJ010000003.1:3325-57601 GCA_018061325.1 Gammaproteobacteria bacterium | reverse complement strand
ACAATACACCCAATAAAAAATATTTTAGTGCAGCCTCAGTCGATCGCCCTTGTCTATCCAAACTAATCAGCGCATAAAGCGGTAGAACCATTAGCTCAAGACCCAAATAGAGACTCAGAAAATGGGTCGCGGAAATAACTATCATCATGCCTAAGATCGAAAATAGACACAATATAAAATACTGACTTTTAAAGTAGTCCTTGATCATGCATGTTTTTCGTGCATAAAAAAAGACTATACACCCTAATAGACTGATACAACCTTTTAAAAAACAGGCCATGGGATCGATAAAAAACATGCCATTGAGCAAATCATCAGGCTTGAAAGACATACGATTGAAAGAAAAAAAGGCCACAACTATCAAGGCTATTTGTGACAATCGATAGTTGAGCCACTGTAAGCGTGGTGGTAAATAAAGCGTGGTCATTAATATAAAACCAATGGAAAAAAGCATGGTAATTTCTGGATACAAGGGCAACCAATGGTTTATTTCCATAAAACTCTCTATATTTTTGAATGGTGCATTTGAACCAGCAATCGATCAAGAAATGATTGCATAAAGTTTAGGATTGTATTGGGATACAACCCGATACCGAGTACAAAACAAGCAAATAACAATAATACTATTTTATCCATACCTTGCACATCTTTTAAACCTTCCATCCCTTTTTTCACAGGGCCCCATAGTACTTGCTTAGTCATACGCAAACCATAACAGGCACTTAAGACAAGACTACATGAGGCGATGATGGCATACATGATTTTTGCTTTAAAAACACTTAAGATGACAAAAAATTCTGCCACGAAACCAGAGGTGCCTGGCAGCCCACAGTTGGCTAACACAAATAGTAGAAAATAACTTGAAAACACTGGCATGGGTTTTGCAATGCCGGCATAATCGTTTATAAGACGTGTATGCGTACGCTCGTATAATAAACCGATGCATAAAAACAACGCGGCTGATATAAAAGCATGTGAAAAAAGCTGCATGACTGCACCTTGTAATCCTAAAGTAGGATAAGTATCCAAGGTTATTGGCGCGATGATTAAATAGCTACTAAAAATACCTAAAGTCACAAATCCCATATGTGAAATAGAAGCATAGGCTATCAGTTTTTTAAGATCTCTTTGTGCCAAAGCAACGACCGCAATATAAACAATCGCTATCAGTGAAAGCATTATCATAAAAGACGCAAAGAAACGACTTGCATCGGGTGCAATGGGTAGTATAAAACGTAAGAAACCATAAGCACCCATTTTTAGGACAATCGCTGCCAAGAGCATCGATCCGGCCGTAGGCGCCTCTACATGGGCATCCGGTAACCACGTATGAACAGGCCATAAGGGAAGCTTAATCCCAAAAGCCAATAAGAAGGCTATGAACAACCCGCATTGGGCGTGGAAATCCAAAGGAACCGCCTGAAAATCCATGATATTAAAACTAAGCGTTTTATGATACAAATATAAAATAGCCGCCAATAAAAAAATCGATCCTGCCAGTGTATAAAGGAAAAATTTCATACTGGCATACCTTCGATTCTCGAAGCCCCAGATCCCAATCACCAAAAAAAGTGGGATAAGGCTTGCTTCCCAGAAGGTATAGAAAAGTATCGCATCGACAGCAGCAAACGCCCCACAAATAAAGCCTTGCATGATTAAAAAAGCAGCCAGATAATGATTCGACTTTCCCATCGTTCTAGACGCTATAAATAGCACAATAAGCAGGTTTATCAGACTGCTTAATCCTATTAAAGCCAAGGATAAGGCATCCACGCCCACATGATAATAAATATTGAAGACAGGCATCCAAAGCACTGTTTCAGACCATTGCATCGACGTTATCGATGGATCGAAATGACCTAAGAGATAGATAGATAAAACCATAGAAATCATCGAAAAGACTATAGCAAGACTTTTCACCCTGCGATGGTGTCGTTGCGGGAAACAAAGACAGATCATCCCTCCGATGACAGGCGCAAAAGTCAAGAAACTTAAAAGTGGCAACTGCATTTTTTAACCTTGTAGATTGAACGGTGATAGAAACAAACAAAAACCCACTAACAAAATGAATGTGACAATCATGATAAAAACATAATGGTAGATATAACCGCTTTGTAAGCGGCGCATCATCAACGATAATTGTTGTATGGCGGCAGCACTGCCATTGATAGTAATCCCATCAATCCAATGCTGCTCTAGGCCATCAAAACAGCGTGCGCCTAATTGTTTTAATTGCTCAAACAGACGGTTATACAGTGTATCAAAACCATATTTTTTGCACAAAATACTATAAACGATCGCAAAACGTTTACGCATGATCACAGGCAGCACAGGATATCGTCGGTAACATAGATAACAGATAAGCATACCCAATACATTAAAAATAAAGGGTATTTGATAAAAACCATGAAACCCCATACGGAGTGCATCCATGCTGTGGCTTATACTCTTTTCAAAAAATGATAATCCGAATATCCCAAGAACCAAAGAGAAAAAAGCCAATACCATGAGCGGTAGCGTGATAATCCAAGAGGATTCATAAACCGGAGGGTTCGGAGCCACAAGCGTTTTTCTATGAAATACCACAAAAAATAATCTAAAGGTATAAAGCGTTGTGATTAAAACACCCAGAAGCGCACAGCGGTAAGCCATCGGTGCAAGCCCCTGCGTGGATAGTCTTAGGCCTTCAACAATTAAATCTTTGGAGTAAAAACCCGAGAAAAAAGGAACCCCTATAAGTGCTAGACTAGCGATTAGCATCGTACTATAGGTAATGGGCATACTGAAATGAAGGGGGCCTATTTTCCAAATATCCTGTTCATGATCGACACGCATAATAATAGAGCCCGCCGCTAAAAATAATAGGGCTTTAAAGCAAGCATGGGTGAATAAATGAAAGATGCCGGCTGTATACGCAGAAGCACCCATCGCCATCATCATATACCCTAATTGCGAAAGGGTTGAATAGGCAATAATACGCTTAATATCATTTTGAACCAAAGCAACCAGTCCCATTAAAATACAGGTTAAGGATCCCATCATTAACAGGGCATTTAATGCCAAACTAGAACATTCAAATAACACGGACAAACGTGCGATCATAAAAACGCCTGCGGTTACCATCGTGGCGGCATGAATAAGGGCTGAAATAGGGGTTGGACCTTCCATGGAATCGGGCAACCACACATGCAGTGGTATTTGTGCCGATTTAGCCATCGCACCCATCAAAAGCCCTAGACAAATAAAAGTTGGCATAAAAGGATGCTGTAATTGTAGAACCCCCATCTGTACCTGTTGAAAAACAATTGCATAGTCCAAGCTGCCACAACCATACCCGATCCCCGCAATCCCCATTAAGAAACCGCAATCGCCTATACGATTGATAATAAACGCTTTTAACCCGGCAAAAACCGCGGTCTCTTTATGAAACCAAAAGCCAATCAGTAAATAAGATGCGAGCCCCACCATTTCCCAACCAAAAAAGAGCTGTAGAAAATTATTACTCATCACTAACACGAGCATACTAAACGTAAAAAAAGCAATATAACAAAAAAAACGCTGATAACCCGAATCTTCAGCCATATAAGCAATACTATAAAGATGTACAAGCCAGGCAATCAGTGTCACCATCGAAATCATCATCACGCTTAAGCGATCAATTAATAGGCCAACACTCAAATCGAAGCCTTTACTTTCCGCCCATGTGTAGAGTGGAATACTCACCCCACTCTCGTCATGGTAAAACATTTTTAAAAGATAAAGCGAACTCATAAGAGATAGCGTCATACTCACTAATGCAAGACGATGAGCACTGTTTTTAGAAAGTCTTTTATTGCATAGCCCAATGATCAGGGAAGCCCCTAAAGGGGCTAATAAAATAATAAGTGCCAGTGTTTTTATAGAGAAAATCATGGCTTATCCTTTAAGATCATGCAGTGCATCCACATTAATTGCGTGTTTTTTTCTAAAAAGTAGCACGAGAATAGCCAGGCCAATCGCTGTCTCGGCTGCAGCAACGGTTAAAATAAATAGCACAAAAATTTGACCTTGGAGATCGGATAAATAATAAGAAAAAGCAATAAAATTAGAGCTTGCACACAGCAGCAATAATTCTATGCACATAAATAAAGATAAAATATTTTTACGGTTAATAAAAATACCCGCAACACCCATTGAAAATAAAAGCGCATTCACACTCAGATATTCATAGAGTTCTATCATAAGCCATCTCTCAATCGAAGACGATTCGCTTTGCTGGCCTTTATTTGCAGGCTCGGATCGATAGCTTTATTATTTTCTCTTTTGCGAAAACTTAAACTGATTGCTGCGATCATCGCAAGCAACAATAAAACACCGGCCACAACCAAAGGATAAAGATAGTCGGTATACAAGGTAACACCCAAGGTATGCAGCGAATAGGGCGCTTGATCGGGATAGGGATAGCGCTTTAAGCCAAAGGTATTGGCAGAGACCACATAGAGCAATAGCACACTCATCAGTAAGTAAGTTCCTATTCCTAAGGGAAAATAACGTGTAAAGCCCTTTTGAAATATCGCGCTTTCTATATCGATCATCATGACCACAAACAAAAAAAGCACCATAATGGCACCCACATAGACTAACACTAGAATCATGGATAAAAATTCGGCTCTCAATAAAAGCCATAGGGCTGCATGACACACAAATACCAGCGCTAGAGACAACAGTGCCTTGACAGGATTTCGTAGCATTACCATCATACCCGCGCTCAGCAGCGCCAGCAGTGAAAAGCTATAAAAAATGATGCGTTCTATAGGCATAAACCATGTTCCTTCTGAGAGATTAAAGCCCTCTCCCGTTGCGGGACGCGTGCGTTCGGCTCTGCCGACAAAGGGTCCCGCGTAGTGGGGGGTGAGGGTCGCAGGAACATGTAAGGTATTCTTTCACCCTGATCAACCCTCATCCGGGGCTTCGCCCCACCTTCTCCCGTAACGGGAGAAGGATAACAAATATTACTCATTTTCGATCCTCTGCAATCTGTTTTTCATAACGATCGCCAATCGCCAATAATTTTTCCTTGGTTAAAATATTCTCACCCCGTTTTTCAAAATGATATTCCAATAAACCTGTTTCAACAATCGCATCGACCGGACAAGCCTCTTCACAAAAACCACAATAAATACATTTAAATAAATCGATTTCATAAAGCGTTGTTCGCCGAGACCCATCCAAGCTTACACCCGACTCAATCGTAATAGCCAATGCTGGACAAACCGCCTCACACAGTTTACAGGCAATACAACGCTCTTCGCCATTGTCATAACGACGTAAGGCATGTAGTCCTCGGAAGCGTGGTGATTTTGGGGTTTTTTCTTCGGGGTATTGAATCGTTATTTTAGAAGAAAATAAATGCGTGCCTGTCAGTTTGAGGCCTTTCAGCAATTCCCATAACAGAAAGCTTTTAAAAAAATGTATGCCAGACTCCAAAAATGTCATGTTATGACCTATTCCTTAAGAAAACCAAGGGGCTACTTTTGCTTTAACTAAAATCGCAACCACCACCAACCCTATAAGACCCAGCGGTATAAAGATTTTCCACCCTAAACGCATAATTTGATCGTAGCGATACCGTGGAAAGGTTGCTCTAAACCAGAAAAACAACCCTATAAAACAAGCACTTTTAAGCATCAACCATACCATGCCGGGTATCCAAGCAAAGCATGGCTCTAAAAAAGGGATCCCTTCGAAGGGGCTTAGCCAACCACCCATAAAAAAGGTTGCCGCCAATACAGAAACTAAGACCATATTAATGTATTCAGCCAAGAAAAACATCGAAAAACCAATACCTGAGTATTCAACATGAAAGCCTGCGACAATCTCAGACTCCCCTTCTGCTACATCAAAGGGTAGACGATTGGTTTCAGCAAGGGCTGAAATCCAGTAAATCACAAAAAGTGGGAAGAGTGGGATCCAAAACCAATGTAAAAATCCGCCTGCTTGGGCATGCACAATGGCGCGTATATTCATGCTACCGGCTGCCATTAAGACACCGATAACGGCGAGCCCCATGGGGATTTCATAAGCAATGAGTTGCGCAGTCGCACGTAAGGCACCTAACAATGCATATTTCGAATTCGAAGCCCATCCAGCAATAATAATGCCATAGACGCCTACGGAGCTCATCGCTAAGAGGTATAGCAAGCCTACAGAGATATCTGCCAACACGCTATTATCTTGAAAAGGGATCACGGCCCACACAGCCAGCGCCGGTGTCAATACTAAAATCGGGGCGAGGATAAATAAATAACGATTGGCACGTGCGGGGATCAGAACTTCTTTGAAAAGTAGTTTGAGCGCATCAGCCAAGGGTTGTAGCAGACCTAAAAATCCCACCCGATTAGGTCCTCGACGATCTTGGATCCAAGCAATCACACGGCGCTCGGCAAGGGATAAATAGGCTGCAAGCAGTATGAGTGAGACAGTGATCAGTAAAATTTTGGCCAGCATCCAAGCCAAAGCACTCGGGTTAAGCATGCTCTGATTCTTCCTTCGGATAAATGTTAAGACAGGTGTAGGGTAAGCCTAGTGCACGTGTTTTTTCAAATCCCTGGGGAATCATCACACTGCCCTTGGGAATGGATTCATCTATCATACAGGACAAAAGCACTTTGCAACATGGCGTATGAACCCATGCCTTTGAACCTTGTTTTAATCCTAAATCACTGGCCAATACTGTATTCAAATAGAGTGCAGGCTGTCCAGCATCGGCTGTTTGCTGCAAAGAGGCTGCACGCCTTAAAATCCCATCGGCTGCATACAGCGGCAGCGGCGCTATACGAATCAGGGCATTGGGTTCTAGCGCTTCTAACACACAGAGATCCTGCGACAAGGTTTGACTGACTTCGTCATTGCGAGCGTCGTGAAGCAATTCAGAAACAGCGCCATTTTTAATAGATGCTTTTGCAGCGACTAACACCGCTGCCATGGAACTATAATCCCCGACGACTTGGCATGCTTTGCTCAAACGAGATAAAACATCCCACCCGGTTTTACTGTTTGCGAAAGGTGCATGACAGGCCTCGAAGGATTGCCAACGACCTTCGACATTGATCCGAGTACCCGCACTTTCTGTAAAAGGTGTGATAGGTAATAAAATATCGGCCATTTCAAGCAAAGCTGGACTTTCAAAAGGTGTCATGACAATCACTGTGGATGCCTTTTTAAAAGCTTCGACTAATTGATGGGCAAAAATAGAATCCTCGAGCTCTACATTAAACAGGATATAAGCCTTAAGCGCCGTTTCTGCCATTTGCTGGGTTGTGAGTCCCCTTTGCAAAGGGGCTATCGGTCTACCGCCTGCTAAGCGATGGGGCAGACAACCCATTAACCAGGCCCCCGCACTATTACTACCTTCGGTTAAAACGCCCTGTGTTGCGCCGATCAGGGCAGCAATATGCTTTGTAAGCATGCAAATTTCTGTATATTGTGGATGTGAAATCGCCAATGATCCCAGAATAATCGAAGGCTTTGTGGCCATGGTTAAACAATGCGCCATTTTTCTATCGTCTGCATCAATAACCAATGTCTCTAACATCGGTATCGAAGGTGGTAAAGGACTTTGGCTCTGCTCTAGCAAGGCTTTTAAAAGTCTAGCCAGACCTAATGCTATCTGCCCACTCTCTACAATCGTTTTATGTACAACAGCCATATTGAAGGGAAAATCGATGGGATTGATAAGGCATAAATGCCCCCCTGATAACACCATTTGACGCAGACTTAAGGCTACAATCGGTTGTTCTTTGGCAATATAAGATCCCACTAATAAAACAGCCGATTGCATACCTAAGGTTTCTAGATTCATGCCTAAGCCTGGAAAAAGTCCTGCGTTCTCTTCTACACGAAAATCATTTTGACGTAGTCGATGATCAATATTCTGACTACCCAATCCTCGGATCCATTGCTGTAATAGATAAGCTTCTTCGACCGTTGCATTGGGTGAAACCAGGGCTCCCAGTGCATGAGGACCTGTCTCCTGAATAATCGTTAAGAGCTTCTGGGCTGTATAATCCAAAGCTTTTTCCCAAGAAACGGATTCCCAGGTTTGATTGATTTTTATTTTAGGTGTTGTTAAACGATCCGTATAAAGCGCTTCATAACTAAATCGATCCCGATCAGCAATCCAAGCGGCTTGGATACTAGCATTTTCTTGGGGTACAACCCGCACAATCTTTTCATTACGCACATGGGCATACAGAGGACTACCCACACAATCATGGGCTGCAATCGTGGGCATCTGTTTTAATTCCCAAGCACGGGCTGTATAACGAAAAGGCTTTGCGGTTAAAGCACCTACAGGGCACAAATCAATCACATTGCCCGATACTTCCGAATGAATATTATGTTCTAAAAAAGTACCAATGGAAGTATCTTCGCCACGACCTATGCCACCTAATTCGCGCACCCCTGCAATTTCCTGGCCAAAACGCACACAACGGGTACAATGAATGCAACGTGTCATATCGCTTTGAATCAGGGGTCCTAGATTTTTATCTTGAATAATACGTTTTTCTTCTTCGTAACGCGAAACATCCATCCCATAGCCCATCGATAAATCTTGTAATTCGCATTCCCCACCTTGATCGCAGATAGGACAATCTAAAGGATGATTGAGCAGTAAAAATTCTAAGACGGATTTTTGAGCCTGCAAAACCTTAGGCGATCGGCTCTGTATTTTCATCCCATCACTAATAGGCGTTGCACAGGCTGGCAGTAGTTTAGGGGACTTCTCAACCTCCACCAAACACATACGGCAATTGGCTGCCACCGATAGCTTTTTATGATAACAAAAACGTGGAACTTGAATACCGATAGCATCCATCACCGCTATAATGGCTTGACCGGCTTCAGCTGTAACTGTTTTTCCATTGATTTCTATGATTGCCATTCAAACCTCATGTAAAAAGTGTGCAACCCTTCTGTTGAATATGATTTTCAAATTCTTGACGAAAGTATTTGATAAAACTCATGACGGGCATCGCTGCAGCATCGCCAAAGGCACAAATGGTACGACCTCTTATATTGGATGCAATATTTTCTAGTATATCGATGGCTGCTAGATCGGCTTCTCCACGGTAAATATTATCGGTTAAGCGCGCCAACCAACCTGTGCCTTCTCGACAAGGACTACATTGGCCACAGGATTCATAACGATAGAACTGGGTTAATCGACTTAATATTTTTACCATACAAGTCGTTTCATCCATCACAATCACCCCCCCTGATCCTAGCATCGATCCGGCCTTATTGAGTGAATCATAATCCATATTCAGATCCATGATCACAGAGGCCGGTAATACGGGTGCAGAGGATCCGCCTGGGATCACGGCCTTTAGCGCATGTCCTTGACGCATGCCACCCGCCAAGGCTAATAATTCCTTAAAAGGGATCCCTAAGGAGACTTCATAATTACCAGGTTTATTCACATGCCCGGAGACACTAAAAATTTTTGTGCCACCATTATTGGGTGTTCCCAAACCGAGGAACCATTCGGCGCCATGCTGCAAAATAACCGGCACCGAAGCAATGCTTTCCGTATTATTAATGGTTGTAGGACAACCATAGAGTCCATGACTCGCTGGAAAGGGTGGTTTAAAACGCGGAAAGGCTTTTTTGCCCTCAATGGAATCCATTAACGCTGTTTCTTCACCCACAATGTAAGATCCTGCCCCCCGAAGATTATGAATCTCGCACTGAAAATCGCTCCCTAAAATAGAGCGTCCCACAAGACCCAAGGCGCGCGCTTCTGCTAAAGCGTTTTCCATCCGTACAAAAGGTTCATGAAATTCGCCCCGTACATAGTTATAAGCCACACGGGCTCCTGTGACATAACAGCCAATAAGCAGGCCTTCAATAATCTGGTGGGGATTAAAGCACAAAATATCCCGGTCTTTAAAAGTGCCTGGTTCACCTTCATCAGAGTTACAAAGCAAATAACGTGGCGAAGTGCTTTGTTGTAACATAAAACTCCATTTAGTACCCAAGGGGAACCCGGCGCCACCGCGACCTCGTAAAGCGGCGTTTTTAAGAATATCGATAATCGCTTGTGGACTTTGTTTTTCTTGGAGTATTTTTTTAAAAGATCCGTAACCACCCACGCTTTGATAAGCTTCTAAGCTCCAAGGTTCTGGATGATGGAGGGTACGAAAACACACTTCATTAGCCATAACCCTACTCCAACCCTTCTAAAAGGATATCAATGCTTTGGGGTGTGAGATGCTCATAATACTGTTCATCGATATGCATGACCGGAGCCCCGCCACACGCTGCCAAACATTCAACGGCCTTTAAAGTAATACGTCCATCTGCGGTGGTTTGCCCGCAGGTAATCTTTAAGCGATTTTCAAGATGTGTAAGCATCGCTTCTGCATCGCGTAATACACAGCTAATATTGGTACAAATACTAATGGTATGTCGACCGATGGGTTGAAGGTTAAAGTGATCATAAAAAGAGGCGACTTCATAAACCGCTATTTTTGGCATGCCTAAATAAGCCGCTACCGCATCCATGACATCGGGTGTTAAATGACCACCCTGCTCTGCTTGCACCGTTCTTAAGGCAAACAGTACCGCCGACTGTTTTTGATCGACAGGAAATTTTTCTAAGCAAGCATCAATCGCTTGTTTGGTTTTATAGGATAAAAGCGTTGTCATACTATAATGCTCACCGATCGATTTCTCCGAAAACAATATCTTGTGTCCCAATCATGGTCACCACATCGGCTAACATATGCCCTCTGACCATTTCATCTAAGGCCGATAAATGCGCAAAACCTGCCGAACGTATTTTAAGACGATATGGTTTATTCGCGCCATCTGAAATAAGATAAACGCCGAATTCGCCTTTGGGATGTTCAATGGCCGCATAGGTCTCCCCCACCGGCAAGACATAACCCTCGGAAAATAATTTAAAGTGATGGATCAAGGATTCCATTTTTGTCTCGATAGCCACACTAGAAGGCGGCGCTATCTTGTGATTATGAATCATCACGGGTCCTTGGTTTTCTTTTAACCATGCCACGCATTGTGTAATTATTTTAGTTGATTGGCGCAGCTCTTCAACCCGAACTAAATAACGATCGAAGCAATCGCCCGCTGTACCAATAGGGATCTCAAAATGCATCTGATCATAGACGGCATAAGGCTGTTTTTTACGGAGATCCCAGGCAATGCCTGAACCACGTAACATGGGTCCTGTAAAACCTAATTGTAGGGCACGCTCAGGGCTGACGACACCAATGCCAACGGTGCGCTGTTTCCAAATACGATTATCCGTTAACAACGTTTCATATTCATCGATACATTTTGGGAAGCGTTCGGTAAAATCGCTTATAAAATCTAATAAAGTACCCGATCGGTTATGGTTCGATTGATCAACCGCTTTTTGGGATCGCCATCTAGAAGCTTTATACTGAGGCATCTGTAGCGGTAAATCTCGATATACACCCCCAGGACGATAATAGGTTGCATGTAATCGTGCCCCTGAAACGGCTTCATAACAATCCAATAAATCTTCGCGTTCTCTGAAACAATAAATAAACATGGACATCGCACCTATGTCCAGGGAATGAGAGCCTAACCATAACAAATGGTTTAAAATACGGGTTATTTCATCAAATAATACCCGAATATACTGTGCGCGCGGAGGCGCTGTAATACCCAGCAGTTTTTCAATGGCCATCACATAAGCATGTTCATTACACATCATCGATACATAATCTAAGCGATCCATATAACCAATGCTTTGATTATAGGGTTTTGTTTCTGCGAGCTTCTCAGTTGCACGATGCAAAAGGCCTATATGGGGATCGGCCTGTTCGACCACTTCCCCATCCATTTCTAAGATTAATCGTAAAACACCATGGGCTGCTGGATGTTGGGGTCCAAAATTAAGGGTATAATGCTGTATTTCGCTCATGGTTGTTCCGGTCTTCGATCTAAATCTTTATAACGATGGTCATCACGAATGATTTTTGGCACCAAAATTCTAGGTTTAATGCTCACAGGCTCATAAACAACACGCTGATCTTTCGCTGAATAACGCACCTCCACCGTGCCACTGAGTGGAAAATCTTTTCTAAAAGGATGTCCTACAAAACCATAATCGGTTAACAGCCTTCGTAAATCAGGATGATTTTCAAAGATAATACCGAAGAGATCGTAAGCCTCCCGTTCATACCAATTGGCAACATTCCAAATGGTGGTGACAGAAGGTAATGTGGGGGGATCGCCTGGCGCAAAGACTTTCAAACGCAATCGTTGATTATGACGAAGGGATAGCAAGTGATAGACCCCATAAAAGCGTTTTTGACGTAAATCGGCGCTTGGGTCTGGCTCGGTATCCACATCAACCACGCTGAGCCCTGTGACCGCTCTAGAAAACCCTTCTGTACTTGCTGTATCAGTTGCCCATTCTGCAAGACCATAGTGTAGATAATCTACACCACATAGATCGATAAGCAGTTCAAAAGCAAGCAACGGATCATCACGTAATAATAGGCAACTTTCCAGCAGATCTTCTGCGAGAATAACAACGGTTAATTCATCGCGTACAAGATTGAGGCTTTGCAACCTAGAACCTAAGCATTGTTGCAAAGTATTCGATAACATGTCGCTCAAAAAAAACCCCCTTTCAGATCAAAGGCCGCGCAATGGTATTCGTACGTTTTATTTTATTTTGTAATTGGATAATGGCATACACCAAGGCTTCCGCGGTAGGTGGACAACCCGGGACATAAATATCGACCGGTACAATACGATCGCACCCACGCACCACAGAATAGGCATAATGGTAATAGCCACCCCCATTCGCACACGATCCCATAGAAATCACAAAACGTGGCTCGGCCATTTGATCATAAACACGACGTAAGGCGGGCGCCATCTTATTACACAGCGTACCCGCAACAATCATCACATCCGATTGACGAGGACTCGGCCTAAACATGGTTCCAAAACGATCTAAATCGTAACGCGCAGCGCCCGCATGCATCATTTCTACAGCACAACAGGCGAGTCCAAAGGTCATGGGCCATAAAGATCCTGTACGCGCCCAGTTAATGAGTGAATCAAGGGTTGTGGTCACAAAACCTTCCTTTAATACACCTTCTATTCCCATTCTAAAGCCCCTTTCTTCCATTCATAGATAAAGCCTAGGATCAACAAGGATAGGAAAATCCCCATCCCTACAAACCCAGACCAAGGGATCTGATCTAAGGCAATGGCAAAAGGAAATAAGAAGACTATTTCCAGATCAAAAATAATAAAGAGAATCGCGACTAGATAGAAGCGGACATCAAAACTGATACGCTTTGTGTGAAAAGGTTCAAAACCACATTCATAAGGAGCCGCTTTTTGAGGGCTAGGATGCCTTGGGCCCAAGCAAGCGCTTAGAAAGAGGAGTGCAGCACCGAGGAAGACCCCTACGCCTATGAAAAGAAAGATAGGAACATAGTGATCAATCATAGTTACCCACACTTTAAGACTTCATAGTAGCATAAGATAAAATGATAGACTACAGTAATAAAATGATTCTCATGGAGGTGTAAAATAGCTACAATGCAAACTAATAATTTTTTAAATCCGCTTATTCAAGAAGAGGGTTTTACCCTCATTGAATTAGTCTTCGCCGTCGTGATTATCGGTATTTTAGCGGCTGCGGCCCTCCCGCGATTTTCCAATATAAAGGACCAAGCTAATATCGCCGCTAATCGAGCTTTTGCCGGTGCTTTCAAGGCAGCTTTAGGAACGGCACATACTGCATGGATTATTGCAGGTGCGCCAACCTTAGATAACAACCCTCTCACCCTGGATAGCAACGATAGCAATAGTATCGTAGTATTAAACAATAATGGATGGCCATCGGGTGGTTGGGGAATCTCCAACTTAACGATACCCAAATCTAGTTGTGCATCAGTTATTCACAATACATCCACTGGTAGAATTCTTGCTACCCCACCTCAAAGTGCCTATTACCAATCTGGCGCTGCCCCCTGTAGTGAGAATCCTTGTTATTATGTTCAAAACGTAGCCGTTAATGGTGTTTGTACCTATATTCTCTATAATGGTTCGACCCCCGCTAATCCAGCACATGGCGTTACTTATAATTACATTACTGGAGAGGTGAGCACTTATTAGCAAACGCGCTAGTTCTATGGGCGGGACTTCCATGTCTTCTACCTTGTCCACAAAGTTTTTCCATTAGGCGTAAAGAGTACTAAGCGTCCATTTCGCTCAGTACAGCTTTGATACTCAAACGTACCCGACCCTGACGATCAATCTCTAAGACTCTCACTTTCACAACCTGCCCTTCGGATAAGACATCCGACACGGCTTCGACTCTATCATCGGTAATTTGTGAAATATGAACCAGTCCATCACGACCTGGCAAGAAGGTTACAAAGGCGCCAAAATCGACAATGCGTGCGACCGTACCTTCATAAATTCTACCAATTTCAGGTTCTTCGACAATACCGGCAATACGGCTGCACACGGCCTCGGCAGCTGCTCTATCCACTGCTGCGATTTGTATGGTGCCATCATCAGAAATATCGACGGTCACACCTGTATTATCAGTCAGCGCCCGAATGACTGAACCACCTTTACCAATCACTTCCCGGATTTTTTCAGGATTAATCTTCAAGGTAATAATCTGGGGTGCGTAGGCAGAAGTCTGGTCTCTGGGCGCGGTTAGGATTTGATCCATCACTCCTAAAATGTGCTGACGCCCTGCTTTGGCTTGCTCCAGCGCCACTTCCATAATGGCTTCGGTAATCCCATCAATTTTAATGTCCATTTGCAAAGCAGTCACACCCTTATGGGTACCTGCCACTTTGAAATCCATATCACCTAGGTGATCTTCATCACCCAGAATATCGCTCAACACTTGGAAACGATCGCCTTCTTTAATAAGCCCCATGGCAATACCAGCTACGGCCGATTTAAGCGGAACACCCGCATCCATAAGGGCTAAACTGGCACCACAGACGGTTGCCATAGAACTAGAACCATTGGATTCGGTGATCTCGGAGACAATTCTTAAAACATAAGGATATTCTTTAGGTAACACGGCTTTCATCGCACGTTTGGCTAACATGCCATGCCCAATCTCACGGCGCTTAGGGCTACCCATCATCCCAATTTCGCCCACTGAATAAGGGGGGAAATTATAATGCAACATAAAGGGATCTTTGTATTCGCCTAAAGGACTATCAATGAGCTGTGCATCTTTGCCAGTGCCCATCGTTAAGGCCACAATAGCCTGGGTCTCGCCACGGGTAAATAAAGCTGAACCATGGACCCGCTTTAAAAAGCCCGCTTTACCATGGATGGGACGAATGGTTTTAAAATCACGTCCATCGATACGGGGTTGTCCATCCAAAATACGCCCTCTTACCACCGTACGATCGAGCTTTTCAATGATTTTCTCGACTTGAGCCTTACGCTCTTCAGCATGCTCAGCCGTGGCCAAAGCTTCTAGCACTGTTTCTCGAATGGCTTTTAATTGCAGTGCACGTGCGCCTTTTTCATGGATCTGATAAGCCGCAAGGGTATCTTGTTCAGCCAAACGCTTCACTTGTTCTGCTAAAAGCGTATCTTCTGCCACAGGCTTCCAGTTGTGTGCGGGCTTTGCAGCACCTTCTGTTTGGGCTAATTCTTCAATAGCCTGTATAACAGCTTGGTAAGCTTTATGACCAAAATGAACAGCCCCTAACATAATGGCTTCTGAAAGTTCATGCGCTTCGGATTCAACCATCAGCACTGATCGCTTGGTACCAGCAATCACCAAATCCAGTTCAGATTCTTTGAGTGCAGGCTGGCTGGGGTTTAAAATATATTCACCATTTTTGTAACCCACACGTGCGGCACCCATGGGCCCATGAAAGGGTAATCCAGAGAGTGTCAGCGCTGCCGAGGCACCGATCAAGGCGGGGATATCGGCATCAATATTGGGATCAAGCGATAAGACGGTCGCTACCACTTGTATATCGGAAGAAAAACCTTTAGCAAACAGCGGTCTAATCGGTCTATCCATTAAACGGGCAATTAAAGTCTCCCTTTCGGTAGGACGACCTTCACGTTTAAAGAATCCCCCGGGGATCTTACCTGCAGAATAATAACGCTCTTGGTAATCGACTCTTAAAGGCAAGCAGCCTTGCATTTTGCTAGGTCCATCTCCCGCTACAACGGTGACCAACACCATTGTATCACCCAGACTCACCATGACAGAGGCGGTTGCTTGTCTGGCAACAAGACCTGTTTCTAAAACTAATACATGTTCACCATATTGAAGCGTTTTTTTCATTAAACTCACGGAAAATCCTTACACACACTACTAAAAACCAAAGGGATTAAGACACGATTGAAGGTATACAACACATTAACCACGCAGTTTGAGTTCCTGGATTAATTTTGTATAAATGCTCGTGCTTTTACGCTTAAGATAAGCTAATAATTTACGACGACGATTTACCATGCTAATTAAGCCACGACGGGAATGAAAATCTTTTTTGTGGACTTTCAGATGGGCTGTCAGACTGGTAATTGTTGTGGTTAACAAGGCAACCTGAACTTCTGAAGATCCTGTATCGCCAGGTGCTCGTCCAAATTGTTCTACCACTTCCGCTTTTATATGGGCGCTCGAGCGCATAGAGACTCCTCCAAAAAGTTATTTAACTATAAAATAAAAAGCATACATAGGCGCTAGTGTAACACGTAATATTAGGAGAGGGTAAGGGTGTCTGTTGATAGCATGCGCCTAGGTGCGACACATTCGTTATCCAAGATCTGCCCGATGCCTAAAAACTGATTTTCCAGCGTATGCAAACAAACCCATTGTCCTGCCATTAATTCGATGATGGTAACTTCAGATAATACGCCCGATTCAGGCAGAGGCAAAACCTGGCCTTTAATAGCCCGATCGGCAAAGGCTGCATCGAGTCGTAGAATAGGCAAATCAAGGCCACTATTGACCGGTAATAAGCAGGCCTTTAAGGCCGCTCGCCCCCCTTCTACTAAAACGCTGTTGAGTTCTTCAAACCTTAACATTTGTTCTGAGTGATAAGGCCCCGCTGCTACCCGCCTTAAAGCACTCACATGGGCTCCACATCCTAAAGCCTCTCCTATAGACTCGACCAGACTGCGAATATAGGTGCCCTTGCTTACCACGACATCCAGATCGAGTGTGTCTTCTCTTAATGCTAACAAGCTTAGTGTATGAATGGTTACTTCACGCGGTGTGCGTTCAATCACAATGCCTTTTCTTGCGAGTTTATAGAGGGTTTTTCCCTGATATTTCAGGGCTGAATACATGGGTGGCACTTGTAAAATCGTCCCTCTAAACGATGCTAACACTTTTTCTACTTGTAATTCAGAAAGCACAGGGATGGGCCGTCTCTCTAAGATCTCCCCTTCTAGATCGCCACTATCTGTGCGAATGCCTAAAGCGGCAGTCACTTGATAATGCTTATCGGCTTCCAGCGAAAAACGAGAAAATTTAACCGCTTCGCCAAAATAAAGGGGTAAAAGACCTGTCGCTGTAGGATCGAGACTGCCCCCATGTCCTGCCTTCGTAGTAGCCTTCAATAAGTTTTTAGCTTCTTGTAAAGCACGATTGGAAGTGACACCCAACGGTTTATCGAGAATGAGAATACCGTGAATATTGCTTTGCATCCTCATTCACTGCGCCCAACAAGCTTATGCCGATAAAATTCTGATAAATCACGCATAACATGCCGATAAAATGCTAGCTGTCTGATACACAAGACGCGATCAGCGTCTCCATACGACTACCACGCACCACCGATTCATCGTAAACAAATTGTAGCCGTGGAACCACTCTTAAACGAAGAGCGGAGGCTAAACAAGAACGAAAAAAACCAACCCCTTTATTGAGGATAGCGATGGTTTCGGCAACTTTTTCTTCTTCTAAAACAGATACATAAATACGGGCGGATTTTAAATCTTTGGTGAGCGTGACAGACATCACAGTGACCATGCCCACACGCGGGTCTTTAAAATCTTGACGGATCGCACAGGCAATCGCCTTGTGGATCACATCTTCGACACGCTTGTTGCGACTTACATTACCAATCATTTCAGTGTTCTTAATACTTCGACGGTTTCATAGACTTCAATCTGATCGCCGGGTTTGACATCGTTATAATTTTTAACGCCAATACCACATTCCATGCCCGCACGTACTTCGTTGGCATCTTCTTTAAAGCGACGTAAGGACTCTAATTCACCCTGATAAATAATGATATTATCGCGTAATACACGGATCGGATAACCACGCTTGACGAACCCTTCACGGACCATACAACCCGCAATCGCACCAATCTTGGTAGATCGAAAGACATCCCGCACTTCGGCTAAGCCTAAAATACGTTCTTTAAATTGAGGTTCGAGTAAGCCATGAATAGCACGTTTAATATTATCGACCACATCGTAAATAATACTGGAATAGTAAAGTTCTACCCCATTTTTCTCGATCAAGGTACGGGCTGCTAAATCAGCACGCACATTAAAGCCAATGAGTACTGCCTGGGATGCCATGGCTAAAGCAACATCTGATTCGCTAATGCCACCCACACCGGCTGCAATAATTTTAACTTTAACTTCATCGGTCGATAAAGCTTCTAAAGCATCGCTTAAAGCTTCAGCCGAACCATGTACATCGGTTTTAAGCATAATATTGAGTGTTTTAAGACCACCCTGCTGCATGCGATCGAAGAAGCCTTCTAAATGCGCGGCGCCCTGCTTCAACATGCGTACATCACGATGTTTGGTATGACGAAAGAGCGCAAGCTCTCTAGCTTTTCTTTCATCATCCATTACCACAAAAGGCTCCCCTGCTTGTGGAATACCGGATAAGCCTAAGACTTCAACCGGTATTGAAGGACCGGCCTGTGTAATGGATTTTCCTAATTGATCATGAATGGCACGCACACGACCATATTCTGAACCTGTGAGTAAGATATCACCGACTTTTAAGGTTCCCATCTGAACTAATACCGAAGCCACAGGCCCACGACCCTTATCCAAACGGGATTCCAAGACCAAGCCACTGGCATGCCCTTGAACCGGTGCTTTTAAATCAAGCATTTCAGCTTGCAGTAAAACCCCTTCTAATAAGGTATCAATGCCCGTGCCTTCTTTCGCAGAGACGGGTACAAAAATAACGTCTCCACCCCAGGCTTCTGGTACTAATCCATGCGTGGATAATTCGCGCTGAATACGCTCTAGATCGGCTTCTTTTTTATCAATCTTATTAATCGCCACAACGATAGGTACCTGGGCCGCTCTGGCATGTTGTACCGCTTCGATAGTCTGTGGCATCACACCGTCATCAGCGGCCACAACCAAAATAACAATATCGGTACATTTAACACCGCGGGCACGCATCGCTGTAAAAGCAGCATGACCTGGGGTATCTAGGAAGGTAATCGTGCCTCCCTTTATTTTCACATGATAGGCACCGATATGCTGCGTAATACCACCCGCTTCTTTATCGACCACTTTGGTATGACGAATATAATCTAACAGTGAGGTTTTCCCATGATCCACATGTCCCATGACAGTCACAATCGGTGCACGCGGCAATGAGACTTCGGTATTATCGCTTGGTATAAAGGCTTCGGCGCTTTGATCTTTCTCAAGCGTTACCGTATGGCCCATCTCTTCCACCAAGATAGTTGCTACATCTTTATCGATGGGTTGATTAATGGTCACAATAATACCCAGCTTCATCAACGTTTTAATGACTTCTGAAACCTTCACAGACATTTTCTGTGCTAATTCGCTGGCTGTATTGATTTCTGCAATCGCTATTTCACGTACCAACGGTTTGGTGGGCTTCTCAAAAATATGCTTTCTCTGAATTTCTTCTACCAAGGTTTTAATTTCTTTTTTATGGGCTCTGGTGTTGACCACTTTAGAACCTTTGGATTTAACCTTGGGCCCACGCCACGCAGCCGATGCAGGCGGGACGATGGCATCACTCGTTTGCAGGCTCTGATCATCAAGCACGCTATCCTCTTCAAGTTCAGCATTTTCAGCCGATAATACATCGATCACTTTAACAATATTGCCCTTATGCCACTGGGAGGCTTCATCTTCTCGGGCGCGCAGCTTTGCTTTATGACGTTTTTTCTCAATATCATCCAATGATTCTTTGGCAGAACGAGCGCCTTTTTTGGGTGTATTGACGGCAGCCCATTCATCTTTTTTAGCGTTTTCAGTCACTGTCTGGGATGTGGGTATTTCGCTCAAAGTCTCTGGCACTAGACCTGTATCGGGTAATGCTTCTACCTGATCCGGTGACTTGGCAGCTTCAGTGTTTAGAGGTGCTTCGGCTATTCCTTCTGCTAAAGTTTCCCTTTCAATCTCGGCTTCTGGTACTGCACCCTTCACATAAACCTGACGCCTTTTGCGCACCACACTCACGGTGCCTTTTTGACCTGAAGATCGTTGAACCTTAATTTCTGTTTTGCTTTGACGTTTCAAACTGATTTTTTTAGAACCAAGACTTAAGGTTTTAGGCTTGTCTTTATCTAAGAGATCCAATAGGGCTTGCGTGGCTTCTTCGGGCACAATAGCGGTTGGATCTAAGTCAAAACCAACGGCTTTGAAGCGTTCGGTTAAGTCTTGGATTTCCATCCCGAAACTTTGTGCTAATTGTTCAAGCGTTCTCGCTGACACACCCTTCTCCTCACGATCTTAAAGCCTGCTATACAAACCAATGGGCTCTAGCGGCCATGATGAGATCAGCTGCTTTACTCTGATCTAAATCCATAATATCTTTAATATCATCAACCGCCAACTCTGCTAATGCATCACGTGTCAAAATGCCACGATCCGCTAAAGCAGCTGCTAAGGCTGGGTCCATACCTGGTAGCGCTAATAAATCTTCGGCGATTGTTTTATCGAGTCGCCCTTTGCTTGCCATAGCCTCTGTTAATAAGGCATTTTTTGCACGCGTTCTTAATTCATTCACGATTTCTTCATCAAATCCCTCAATCGCCAATAATTCTTCCACTGGCACATAAGCGACTTCTTCCAAACTCGTAAAGCCTTCTTCGATCAGCACATTGGCCACTTCTTCATCCACTTCTAAAGCTTGGGTTAAAACAGAGACTAAGCTCTGTTGTTCCGCTTCCGTTTTAGCTTTAGCGTCGCTATCGGTCATCACATTCAAATCCCAGCCTGTTAATAGACTTGCCAATCGAACATTTTGACCATTTCTACCTATCGCTTGGGAAAAATAAGCCTCTGATACCGCGACATCCATGGTGTGCGCATCGTCATCCACCACAATAGAAATCACTTCGGCAGGTGACATGGCATTCATAACAAATTGGGCCGGATTATCATCCCACAGTACAATATCAACCCGCTCGCCACCCAATTCATTCGAGACAGCCTGTACCCGCGCACCACGCATCCCCACACAAGCACCGACCGGATCAATACGGCCATCATTGGTTTTCACAGCAATTTTAGCACGTATACCAGGATCCCGTGCTGCACGCTTAATCTCAATAATACCCTCGCCCACTTCAGGCACTTCAACTTTAAATAATTCAATCAGCATTTCATTTACGGTACGACTTAAGACCAGCTGAGGTCCCCGCGCTTCTTTTACAACATCGACCAAATAAGCACGGAGTCTATCCCCAGGTCTTACGGCTTCGCGCGGTAAAATATCTTCTCGACGCAAAACGGCTTCCGCATTATTACCCAAATCTAAAATAACGGCCTCTCGGTTACTTTTCTTCACAACCCCTATCACAATCTGACCTATTTTCTTGCGGAATTCCTCGGCCACATTTTCATGTTCAGCCTCACGAACCTTTTTTAAGATCACTTGTTTAGCCGTTTGGGCGGAAATACGTCCAAACTCTACAGATTCCATGGGTGATTCGATGATATCGCCGACTTTAGCCTCTGGATTACGCTTTAAAGCTTCTGATAAGGCTATTTGAGTGAGCGGACATTCAAGGGCAGCCGAGGCACCCGTTTCACCCGATCCTGCTTCACCGGATTCATCCTCTTCATTAGGAAGCGGATCTGCCAAGACGGTCCATTGCCTAAAGGTTTCATAATCGCCCGATTTGCGATCAATCGTTACACGCACATCCATATCGGACATATACTTCTTTTTAGTAGCAGAGACCAAAGCAGCCTCGATGGCTTGGAATATAATTTCCTCCGAGATACCTTTCTCGTTGGAAACAGCACTTACCATTAGTTTGAGAGGAACATCTTTTGTCATATCAAGCCTCACTACGTTTAACCCCTGGTCTATTCCGGCACTAATCTGGCCTCATTAATCGTCGCAAAATCAAAAAATGCTACGACCCCTTCTGCCATACGCAAACTAAGCGTCTGCCCTTCGACGGCCTGCAAGCAACCTTTAAAGTGTCGCTTACCGTCTCGCTCGACCCTAAGCCGCAGCGTCAAAATTCTACCCACATAAGGTGCACATTGCACGGCCTCAAACAACAGTCGATCCAAGCCTGGCGATGAAACTTCAAGGTTATACTGTGTATTCGCAGAAACAACCCCTAAGACAGCATTGATCTGTCGACTCGCCTGTATGCAATCCTGCACACTCAAACCACCTACTTTATCCACAAACAATCTTAACAGAATCTGTACTCTACCCTGTTTCAAGACCTGCAGCCCCACCCAAGTTAAGCCTAAGCCTTCCACAATGGGCAACATCAGAGCCTTTAAATCGATTCGTTCTGGTCTTTGCATACCCCTAAACAAAAAATGGGCCAAAAGCCCACTTTAGTTTCCCCCTATTAACAAAAAGCCCCTAGCGGGGCCCATTTATAAAAAATTTTGGTAGCGGGGGCAGGATTTGAACCTGCGACCTTCGGGTTATGAGCCCGACGAGCTGCCAGACTGCTCCACCCCGCGTCGATGGTGGTGATTGTACTTCTCTTAGAGAAAATTTGCAATACAGGGGAAGCAAAGTGTCTTAGGGTTGGCGCAGAAAAATAGTCTTAGCTTGATAACTTTTTTTCAGACCCCTGGACATCATGGTCTAATTCAATGCTTTCTAAGGTCTTTGTGCCAGGATTTATCTGACTATCGCGGTAAGTATAGCGATGGGTAGCCCTATACAGATCCTGTGCGCATAAATGCTCCCCTCTCGCAATCAACACATTGTCTACTGTTTCTGGCGATTCGAAAGTTAATTGGTAAAATAAACCCCGCGGGTGCCCGCCCTGTGAAAAGTATTTTTTAATGACATTATCCGCCTCACAGGCATAGAAATATTCCCTATGTGCGGCTAAACAGTGTCCCGTAGCGTTTGTAAAGGTACAAGCTTCTTGATAATGCAATACAGCCTGCCCGGGCACCTCCATGCTTTCCTCCATCACTTCATTCGATGAAAAACCTGTTATGTCGGTAGCCCCTAAACGATGGGTATTCAGGCTCTCTTCATCAGAAAACCCTTTAAAAACATCCCTCATTGGCTTAGGCCGATAAAACCAAGCCGTTCCTTGTGCTGAACCCAGCAACACACCGGACCGGTCGAAGGTTCGCTTCAGACGCCAAACACCTTTGAAACTCTTTAAAACAGCCTTTATGCCCACCGCTTCACCCTCCTACCGCATTTTTTTAAAAAAAGGACTCAATGATCAATGTGCGGTAGCATCATAGGCTATCCCACGCATAGGAGGAAGGAACTTTTTCCCCTAGGCCCTTTCTAAACAGGTATCCGATAATCATGGTTTTCGTGCTGTTACACGGGTACAGCTTTAAAAAACGACCATTGGGGGCAATCGATGGCAACCAGTAAGCGCAAGAAAAAAGGCCTATCTCAAAGGCAAGATAATCATCTTGAAGCGGATCCTTCTATGACAGAAGATAGTAAAGATCATCCCTCTCAGACAAGCAACCCGAACATACCCAGTTCATCGACGATAGCCAAAGCCGTGGCAATCGATACATTATCCAATGAAAGCAATATTTTAGAAAGCCCTATTGTCAAACAAATCATTAGCATTGCTGCCGGTTATGGGCTTTTCTTAGGCGCCTTTAAAAGTTTTAAGGCTTTTAGAAAATCCTTCCGCGAATTACGCCACGAATGGAAAACGAAAAATCCCGAAGAAAGTGCAGAAAACCGCAAACAACGCGTCATGGAAAAAGTCTGGGAATGCGTGAAGCACGCAGCTAGTTTCACAGGTTATGTCGCTTCCATCCTATCCCTGGTTGCTGCGATTTCCAATCCTTTTGGCTTAGCGATTGCGGGTAGCACGGTCACCATCATTACTGCCGTCGGCCTAGGCGCGGCCTTCGTTGCTGTACTCGCTGAAAAGCTTGCCGAGAAAAAAATTGCGTCTATAAGAGCCTTCTTAAGCACCGTTAAAGAGGTCGTTGATCAATCCGATTTCAAAGATCACTCGCATGCCAAACGATTTAGGAAAATACATGATAAACTGGAGAAGGTGCAGAATATTTATGATAAAGTACGTGGCATTTCTCAAGCATATCGAGACCATGGCCATGAAAACCCAGCGCTTTTTTTAATAAAAAAAGTTCATGAACATGAGGGACTTTTATTAAAAGCCACGCATCCTATAGGGGGCGAGTATTATGAACACATCGCCACATCGACCCTTAAGACCTTAGAATCCTTAAAGAACGATCCCAATCCAATCTATCGAGGCATTTCTTTTGACCGAAAAATGATGGCAGAAGATCAGCAAGAATTATTGATTAAAGTACCCAGAATCAAAAAAGCCGCACACCATGCGACAGACACTGTTTTAGAGCATCCGAGTACGCCTACAACCGAGCCAGCCGATCATATTCGATGTTTTAAAGATCATCATGATCATATTCAAATTCATACGAATGCTGATCCAAGCGATGAGACTTTATGTTTGATGATGGCGGCCGTCGCCCCCCAATTAGGCCCCCTCAAAATGAAACCCGGTGGGGATATTGAGCGGATCTTAAGAGTCTTAGAAGCCGCAAAACTCGCCGATGTAGAGCTTATCATTCACCCTGACGATCGTGCGCGCATTCAGGCGGCAGAACCCCCGTTGAAAGATTATTTTGATGCATTACTTCGTGTGAGTACTAGAAAATTCCAGGCCTATGTCGAAAAAGAAGTAAAGGCGCATGGTAAGCGAGCCCTGGGACAGATTCCTGATTCTATTCCTAGTCACTGGAAAAACAATCCAAAGCCACAAGAAACGTATTAATAAACTTCATTCCCTGTCTTGAAATGAATTTAGGCTAGCTTTAGAAAAACTAAGAATTTCTGTTTAAAAAAACAGTGTTTGCGTAAAAATACCAGGGATTTCTGTAGTTTTAATTTAACAGCCATGTGTAGGGCAAAGTTTTTATCTGTTTTGCTCAAGAGTAAGGGTAACAATGCCTCATGACCACCTTCAATCGCAGCACTTAAAGGCGTGGTACCACAAAATTTAAAGAAAGCCACATCAGAATGTACAGGCATGGCAAATAAAGCACTCATCACCGTCATATTGGCTTTTTTAATCGCCCCATAAAGCGCTTCTGCATGCAGATAGACACCCCCCGGATCGGAAAAAGCAACCTGACAATCTTGGATCAAAGACAGAGCCCTGGCGGTATCCGCCGACAGGATAGCATTTACAATCTCACGTGCTACTAATTCGATAGCCATAAAACCTCAACTATCTTCGTTTTTATACTCTCTTTTGCCACTGTACGCCGTTTAGTTATCTATCGCAAGATCAAGGGCACCCAGGGCTGCCAAGTGCGCACTTACACGCTCTCTATAGGCTTGTATCTGCGAAGTGCTTAAAGGTTGAAGCGTCTGATCCGTTAATGTAGCCTCCAAAAGCAATGCGAGGGCCTTCGCTGTTTTTAACATGGATTCAAAGGCAAAAGGCTGCATCTGATCATCCAGCACCAGCAAAAGGCTGATACCAGGGCTTAGAAAAGATGAGAAGGTTCTCAGGTCAAAAAAACCAGGTTCCACCATCGACAGCACTGAAAAAAGCTTAGAGCCCCTGTTAGCGCCTGCAGCCCGGGGATACTGATAACCATAAAAAATTTGGTTTTCGCCATAAAATAAATGCATTTTTTCAAAGGCTGCCAACAGTGCGGGACCCGAAAAAAAAGGAGGCATGGAAGCCAGTAGGTGCAAGACAATAAAGGATTTTTCTGTAGTTGCGGCCACATGCGCGCGTTCGGATCGTGGCGGACTTTTCGTTTTAGTTGCCAGGGGATGTTTTTTTGTCATCGTACGAATAGGTCTTCTTCGATAGTCCCAGACAATGCCTGCAATAATGATACAACTGATCAGTAACAGTACGATCCGTAGGCCTGTTTCCATGTTTATGCTCCCACTAAACGCGATGCTTCTTCAATGTCGACGGATACTAAACGTGAAACACCCGCTTCTTTCATCGTGACACCCACCAAATGATGCGCTATTTCAATGGCCATTTTATTATGGGTAATAAAAATAATTTGTACATTGTTTGATAAATCTTTCACCAGATCACAAAAACGCCCAATATTTGCATCATCTAAGGGTGCATCGACTTCATCGAGCAAACAAAAAGGTGCTGGATTTAATTCGAATATCGCAAACACCATCGCAACGGCGGTTAAAGCTTTTTCTCCGCCCGAAAGCAAATGGATAGAGCTATTACGTTTGCCGGGTGGTCGTGCCATGACGGAAACACCCGCTTCTAAAGAATCGTCTGCATTTAAAGTGAGGGTTGCCTGCCCTCCCCCAAAAAGACGTGGGAATATTTTTTGAAACGCGCTATTCACCTGATCAAAAGTTGTCTGGAATCGATGACGAGTCTCCTTGTCAATCTTGGCAATCGCTTGTTCTAAGGTTTTCAGAGCTTCCGATAGATCAGCCTGTTGCGCATCTAAATAATGCTTACGTTCTAGCTCACTTTTGTATTCTTCTAGGGCTGCAAGATTAATGGGTCCCAAACGTTCTATACGTTTATTGATTTGTTCTAATTGCTCTGCCCATTCAGACTCATTCGCGGCTGTCGGTAAGGTCTTTAGAACCTCTTCTAAGCTATGGGGTAAATGCGCAAAACTTTCTTGAATCGTCTGCGCACGTGTTTGTAGCACTTGCCAGGCCAAACGCGCCTGTTCCCCTTGCGTTTGAATACTCAGCACGCGTTCTTCGAGCTGCATACGATTTTTTTCTAAAGTACGTACTTTTTGCTCTAAGGCTTCTAAGGCTGAACGTGCGGCATTCACCAACTTTTCTGAAACAGCACGCTCCCCTAACAAAGTATCTAATTTTTGCACCCATTCCTTTTCAGGTGTCACAAGTGTTTCTAATTGTTCCTTTAAACTACGTTCGCGTTCTAAGACTGTTTTCTTCTGTTGCTCCAGCCTTAAGAGCCCTTGTTCGATGGCTGTTTTTTGTGTTAACAAACCTTGCTCTTCTAAACGTAAAGTCTGTTGCTGTTCTTTATGGATACGTTCATTATGTAAAGCTTGCTCTAATAAATGCTCTAGCGTTTCTCGCTCTTTATGTAGCACAACGCGTTTATCTGTATCGAGATGCATTTGCTCTAAGGCTTCCGATAAACGTAAATGCGCGCTAGCCGCTTCTGATTCTGATAACTGCAAGCGTTGTTGCTGTTCTAAAACATCGGCCTGATTTCGTATATATTGCGTTCTTAAATGCTCTATATTAGCGCGCAAAGCACTGCGCTCAGAACAACGTTTTTGTAAAATCTGTGCTTCTTCCTGTTGCGCACGGTACAACGATTCTCGTTGGGCGCTTAAGGTTTCGATAGTCTGCTGCTTATCGATAAGTGCTTGTTTCGTGCGATCAATGGTTTGACTTAAAGTCTCTAAAGAATGTTCTAAGGCTTTGATCGTACTTTCTCTTTCTAAGGTTCCAACCGCGCCTTCTTGACCCCGTTGAACCCTTAACCAATGTGGACCTAACCATAAACCTTCACGCGTAATAAAAGATTCGTCTGCTTGGGCTAAGGCAAGGTGTTCAAGTGCTTCTGCCAAATCCTCTACCACATACACACCCGCTAACAGGTGATGGATCGGGAGATCGGTTCGCAGTTTTGTATGAAGCGCCGTCTGCGAACTTGTTTTTGAGAGGGCTATTGATCCTTTAGCCATCGATTGATCAATAAACGACAGCCGCCCTGTCTCTAAGGTTTCAAGATAACGCGCCATGCCAGAAAATCCAGGCAAACATACGGCTTGTAGAAGATCCCCTAAGACCGTTTCCACCGCTCTTTCATAACCGGGTTCGACCTGAATAATCTCTGCTAAACGTGGATAGCTGTTAAATCCCTGTGCAGCTAGCCAACCTTGAACCGCCTCATCCGTTTTGCCCAACACGACCGCTTGTAAAGCACTGACTGAAGACAAACGCCCATGGAGTGTTTGATACTCTTCTTGTAAAGTCGATAAGGTTTCAGCCACAAGCTTGTGCTGATCTTTGGCTTGCTGAAAGTCTGTAGAAAGGGTTTGCAAGGCTGTTGCTGAATGGGTTGCCTGTCTTTCTTGGGCTAAAACAGCCTCTTCTACTTGCCGAAGCTCCGACTCTAAAGGATCTAACTGGATTAATGCATATTCTTTCTGTAAACGCTCCAGTTGTTCGGTCGACGCACGACTTTGACGATTAAGCTGTTCAATCCGCACACGTTCTACTTCAGCCAAACGCTGTGCGTTTTGGGCATCCGTCTGGAACAATTCAAAGTTTTGTCTCCACTGCTGTAGTGTCTTTTTAACATCGTTAACAACGGTGGCAGCTTCTAAAACCAAGGTTTGCCTACTCGCTATTTGAGGTGTTAAAACCGTTAAGGCTTCCGATACGGTATGAGCATTCTGTTGGTCGCTTTGTAGCTGTTCATGGACTCGCTGATGCTCGCTTTGGATTTGTGCTAAATCCTGCATACACGCTTTTTTACGTTCTTGCTGATGTTCCAACTGCTGTTCAATACGGGCAATATCAGCACCCAAGGTATACCAGGCTCCTTGAAGAACCTTCCATTGTTCGGTTTGTTCGGTATATAAAACACGATCTTTTTCTAAATCGAGATCGATACCCGTTTTAAGAGCATTCTGCTCTTCTAGGGCCGTATTGAAGCTTTGGATGATTAAAGCCTTTTCCTTGGATTGCGCTTCTAATACCTGCCAGCGCAGCGCACCCAACTCGGCTTCTAAGATCTGCTGTCTTTGTTTATAGCCTTGATAGCGCTCTGCCGCTTCCGATTGGCGCTTCAGACGCTCGAGTTGTTTTTCAATTTCTTGTTGTAAATCGAGAAGCCTGTCTAAATTTTCTCGGGTATGCTGCATACGGGTTTCGGTTTCTTGACGACGTCTCTTATAGAGGGAAACCCCCGCCGCTTCTTCGATAAAACCTCTTAATTCTTCAGGCTTAGCCTCGATAATACGTGCGATCATACCCTGTTGAATAATGGCATAGCTGCGAGGCCCCAAGCCCGTACCTAAAAATAGATCGGTAACATCTTTACGTCGACAGCGTGTACCATTCAAAAAATAAGTCGACTCTCCCTCTCGGGAGCCTACGCGTCTAACGGAAATTTCTCCATAGTGAGCATACTCACCCCCTAAGCCTGCGGTATTATCAAAACATAATTCCACCGATGCCTGACTAATCGGTTTGCGTGTGGCAGATCCATTAAAAATAACATCCGACATGGATTCGCCCCGCAAATGTTTAGCAGAGCTCTCTCCCATAACCCAACGGATGGCATCGATAATATTAGATTTTCCACAACCATTGGGACCCACGATAGCCATTAAAGGGCTACGTAATTCTAAAATGGTTGGGTCTACAAAGGACTTGAAACCAGAAAGCTTAATCTTTTTTAATTGCATCCGCCTTACCCTAATCAATACGAGCTGCTAGCATAGCGCAGAATTTCATCCCTTGCTATGCCACGACCTATTAGGGCAAAATAGCGCTATGCGTCAAACCACCGCTGATGAAGTTCGTTATCTAACAGCTTGTTTTTACGGCTGGCTTAAGCGTGTGCCTGCACTACTTTGGCCTCTTCTCTTGCTGTGTACCCTCTGGTGCATCCCAACCCCCCAGGGCTTAAGCACACAAACCTGGCATCTTTTCGCTATTTTTTTCACGACCATTATCAGTATTATTCTGAATCCCTTACCCATGGGTGCGATCTGTTTAATGGCATTGGCCTTGTGCGGAATCACCCAAACGCTTAAAATCACAGAAATACTTTCCGCCTTTAGTTCTAATATTATCTGGCTTATTTTATTGGCTTTTTTATTGGCCAGAGGCTTTATTAAAACGGGACTCGGTGCACGCTTAGCCTACTATTTTATGCGAAGCATGGGTAAAAGCAGCATTGGTTTAGCCTATGGGCTTATTACAACAGAGTTTATCTTGGCCCCCTTCACCCCTAGCAATACCGCACGTGGCGGTGGGATCGTCTACCCCATCGTACAAGCGCTTTCTGAGAAATACCAAAGCAGTCCCCAGGAAGGCTCTTCCCGTAAAATTGGCGCCTATCTGATGAAATTAGCTTACCAAGCCAATGTGATTACCAGTGCCATGTTTCTAACCTCCATGGCGGCTAATCCCCTAATCGCCAGTCTGGCCAGCTCTTTTGGTTTTGAAATCAGCTGGAAAACCTGGGCTTTGGCCGCCCTCGTGCCCGGATTGTTCAATCTTGCACTGCTACCTTGGATTTTACAGTGGATTTACCCCCCTGAGCTTAGCCACACGCCCGATGCACCGCTTTTTGCCAAGCAAAAACTCTTAGAAATGGGTCCTCTCAAACGAGACGAATGGATTATGCTGTTAACCTTTGGCCTCTTACTAACACTATGGGTCATGGGTTCTTATCTTTCTATTGATCCGGCGATTGCTGCGCTCCTTGGATTATCCATCCTGCTAGCCACAAAGGTTCTTACCTGGGACGATGTGCTACGCGAACAAAATGCCTGGCATACCTTTATTTGGATGGCAACCCTTCTCATGATGTCCGGCTATTTGAGTCAGTTCGGCATGATGCAGTGGTTAGGTCAGCACCTGCAAAATAGCGTAGGCCATCTGCCTTGGGTCACGGTGCTTATCATCGCAAGCCTTCTTTACTTTTATATTCACTACGCTTTCGCAAGTATGACGGCACACATTAGTGCGATGTATACGGCCTTTGCCACCGTGGCGATTACTGCCCATGCGCCGGTGGTGCTGGTCCTTTTACTCTTAGCCTTTTTCTCAAGCCTTTGTGCGGGCATTACCCATTACGGTACAGGTTCTGCACCGGTCTATTTTGGGGCAGGCTATGTGCCTTTTAAAGACTGGTGGCGTGTAGGCGGAATCTTAAGCATTGTGAATATTCTGATCTGGAGCCTGGTTGGGGGCTTGTGGTGGAAAGTCTTGGGACTTTATTGATGAAGCTGCTTTTTGTTGATAATAGCCGTACCATTCGTACAGGCATGTCTATGCTCTTAAGCCAGAGAGGCCATACCGTACATGCGGTCGGTACAGGCCAAGAAGCCATTGAAAATCTTAAAACCAATGCAGCTGCTTTTGATCTGGTCATTATGGATCTGTATATGCCACTTATGAATGGTCATGAAGCCGCAAAAATAATCCGCGAACTCCCTGATCTTTGCAAAAAAATACCCATTATCGCACTCACGGCGAGCGAAGATCCAAGAGATCTGGAAGTCGCTAAAAAGGCAGGCATGAATGACTTTGTCATCAAGTCGAACGATAACCAGGCTTTATTTGATATTTTAGATCGTTACAACCGTATACACACGGGGTCTTAAATCGAGCCCCTCATGCACACTCGGAAAAACTTATTAAACAGCGTCCTAGTACTTAGGTTTCATCAAAGTGCCTTATGCGGCGGGTTGGGTGAATTCTGCATAAAAGGCTTTAAAATAGTCATCATTTGCTCTATTTTTTGCTGACTCTGTGTGCGTAATGGATCGCTTAATGGATCCTTCGAGAGTGCAAGCAATGCCACCTGCCAATGCTTATAAGCCTCTCGCCATGCCCCCGCAAGCATGGCACGTTGTGCCAGTAGATCTTCTAATTGCCAGTTGAGACGCGGTGCATCGGGCACGCGCTCTAAGCGTACCCTTAAAGCATATTCAGCTTTTGATAGATTAACCAAGCGTGCACGCAGTGCTAGGTGCTGCTGCCTCTCACGGATAGCGCTAAGCGCATAATATTGATTGAAATCCAGATCATTGCCCCACAGTTTATACAAACTATAGCTACCAAGACATACGAAAAGACTTAAAACAAGGGAAGCACGCCCCGCACCTATCCAGGGTATAAAGAAAAGACAGGCAAAGCCTGTTAATAAAATGATGACACTATAAAAAAGTATCAGCATTAAGCCCCCTCACCCGCAGCGAAGCGGGACCCTCTCCCCTATGGGGAGAGGGTATTCTGAATAATCGCTTTAAACAAATAAATACCACACACAGCATGATCAGCGGTCCACCCCACAATAATGCCGTACCCCACACCATCGGTGGATCGTATAAAACAAAGGCTCCATAACGATGGCTAACAAAATCAATAATCGCTTGTTCCTGAAAATGGGCCAAAACTTGTTTATAGATCGCTGCACGTAAATCGATGGCCAAAGGTGCCATAGAATCTGCCAGATTTTGGTTCTGACACACACTACAGCGTAATTCATGAATAATCTTGTTAAACAAGACTTGCTGCGCTGGATCTGCAAAAGGATAGATATCCATAGCACTCTCCAGCACAGCGGGGGAGGATTCGGGAGGGGATGAACGATTGCCCATTCGCATCAAATCCTTAACCTGCCTCACACAACTGTTGAATCAAAGGCCAAACATCCTTATCCCACTCTGGTTTTGTAAGTCCCCCGGGATGTCGATAACGAATCACACCCTTTTGATCAATCACAAAAGTCTCGGGAGTACCATAAACACCATACTCCATACCCAGCGTACCTTGTTCATCAAAAAGATTGACCCCATAAGGATCGCCATGTGTATTCAAAAAATGGCGCGCATCTTCTAAAGGATCATGATAATTCAAGCCCACCAACTGCCAACAGGACTGATCCTGTGTTTTAGCCAAATCGATCCATAGCTTATGTTCTGCTTCACAGACTGAACACCAACTCGCCCACACATTTAAAACGCTTACTTTGCCCTGCCACAGGGCCTCGGTTACCCGTTGCTGTGGATCTGCGACCGTGCCTATTTCGAAAATAGGCGAGGGCTTATCCAGTAATGTGGTATGGGTGCGTGCAGGATCAAGCATTAACCCCTTATACAAAAGCCCTAAAAGCACTATAAAAATAAAAAATGGCCCTAGAAAACGCATCATCCTTATACCCTCCGTCGACGGCCTACGCTTGATAAAAGCCCCCCCACCATGAGCATGCCTGCCCCAACCCATACCCCGTGCATCAAGGGCTTGTAACAGATTCGAAAAGACCAATAATCATCTTTAATGAGCGATCCCATGGCAATATAAATATCTCCAAAACCAATACTTGCAATTGCCGCTTCCGTCATACGGCTAGCGCTCGCAATATAAATACGTTTTTCAGGCCACAGATCCCTAACCGTCTTCGATCCTGGATTGAGCACAAAATGGGCCTGATGCGCGATATAATTAGGACCTTCTAAAACCGCCAGTTTTTTAAACAGCAAATCATGCACCCCTATACGCAAGGATTGTCCAGGATGCATATAGACATCTTTATCCACAGAATAATGGGATAGTACGGTAACACCTATGACTAAAACAGCCGTTCCCATATGTGCCCATAACATACCCCAAGCACCCAAAGATAAATGTTTTATGGCGATTATCTTATAGCCTGTCTTGTGAGCGAAATGTTTCAAGGTACCTAAAATAATCCAGAAACCTGTAGATAATCCGATGCCAACTTGCCAATAAACCCGGCCCTGCATGAACCAAGGGATCCCAAAACCCAATACCAAACTGAGCAGCAATAGCCTACGAAAACTGCGCCAGACCAAAGCCTGGGTATTGTCACCCCAATGCATGACTGGACCTAAAGGCACCAACCATAAAACAGGCAGTATGAGGGGTACAAAAACTTTATTAAAGTACGGTAAACCCACTGATATTTTATCATGAAACAGGGCCTCATAGAGGAGAGGGAATAGCGTACCCAAAAGAATGGTCATAGCAGCCACCACTAATAAAGCACTGCCTAGTAACATCAGGCCTTCTCTGGAAAAAAAAGTCAGCGGCTTGGGCCTATACCATTGCTTTACCCGATAGGCATACAATAAGAGCGTCCCTCCGATAAGCAAAAAGATAAAGGCTAATAGAAAAACACCCCGTCCCGGATCATTGGCAAAAGTATGCACAGAAATTAAAATACCAGAACGCACTAAAAAAGAAGCAACTAAACTCATGGCAAATACCATTATCGCCAGCCATAAACTCCAGGCGAATGCTAAAGCTCGCTTATCCGACATCATCAATGCATGGATGAGGGCAATACTTAACAACCAAGGAATTAATGAGGCATTTTCCACCGGATCCCAAAACCACCATCCACCCCAACCTAATTCATGATAGGCCCACCAACTCCCCAGCGCGATCCCAATACTCAAACAGGCAAAGGCCGATAAGACCCAAGGACGCATCCATTTGGCCCAAGGATAATCGATGTCCTTCCCCCCTAACACACCCACCGCAAACGCAAAAGGCATCGCAAAACCCACATAACCCAGATACAACAAAGGGGGATGGATCATAAGCCCCATATCTTGTAAAAGAGGGTTTAAATCGCGCCCTTCCAAGGGTACCGGTAAGATGCGTAAAAAAGGATTGGAGACACTGAGTAAAAAAAGCAAAAAGCCTACACTGATAAGACCCAATACAATCCATACACGTGCCGTAAAAACGGTCGGTAATGTACGTGAGCCTTGCGTGAATACAAGGGTCCATAGACTGAGAAGCCAAACCCACAGGAGCCACGATCCCGAATGTCCACCCCATACAGCCCCTATTTTATAGATGAAGGGAAGTGCAGAATGGGATTGCTCGGCCACATAAAGCACCGAAAAATCATCCACACTAAAAAGATAACATAGTAGAAAAAAAGCGATGCTGATCAAAAAGCTCTGACCCATGGCCAGAGGACGTGCTACTTGCATCCAGGGTGTACGATGTCGTAGCAAGCCCCATAGAGGTAAGACACATTGTAGTATGGCCAAACATAGCGCTAAAATAAGACAAAAAAGACCTATTTCTGGTAACACTAGAATGGTTCCTTCAATTTGTATCACCCGTAGGGGCCGGGATCGAGGCCGGCCCCTACAATGAGATCTGTCAATGACATTGATCTATTCTCTTGGTTTATAATTTTCATCATGTTTTGCTAACACTTCTTCTGCCATTAAAAAAGAGGGGCTCTGTAAAATGCCGCTCACCACAATACCCTGTCCTTCTCTAAAAAGATCGGGCAATAACCCTGTATACTGAACTTTGATAGCCTGTTTCGACGCTTCTAAGTTTTTAGCATCTCTGATCAGAAATTCCACGGTTAAACCCTCTTTTCTAATAAGACTTCCTTCTTGAACCATACCCCCTACCCGGATCCGTGTGCCTATCGCAGCTTTGGCATGGCTAACTTCTAAGGGGTTAAAAAAAAAATGAACATTTTCCCGTAGCGCCATCACCACTAAATAGGCTGTCGCCATAGAAGCGATGATTAAAAGTATGAGGCCCACTAAACGATGTTTCTGCTTAGGACTCACGGCTTTTCCTTCCGCCTAAATGCTGGCCTTTTAAAAGCATCTCGTAAACCTGCTTGCGTGCTTTACGCCATTGTATAAGACTGCTAACAAGCTGAAAACTCAATAATAAAAAGGTTGTAAGCATGGCTGAAAAAATCGCAGCTGTATGGCTTAGAATCATACTAAACAAGCCCTTAACCATTGGCTGTTTTTTTCACGCAGGGTGATCAGAGTGCGCACTTTTATACCGAGCACGGTCAGGTAAAAAAAGACAAAAGCCACTATCATGAGAACTAAAGGATATAACATGCTAAAGGCAATGCTGGGTTTTGAAAAAGACGCGAGGCTGGGTCCCTGATGTAAGGTCGCCCACCATTGCACTGAGAAATGAATAATCGGAATATCGACCAACCCTATAATGGCTAAAATAGCAGAGGCCTTGGCTGCACGATCGGTACCGGGTATTGCACTCCGTAAAGCACTATAACCTAAGTATAAAAAAAGCAAGATTAACTCAGAGCTTAAGCGTGCATCCCAGATCCACCAGGTACCCCACATAGGCTTACCCCACAGTGCACCCGTAATAAGGGCAATCAGTGTATAGGTAGCACCGATGGAGGCACTACTGGCTGCTAGCATATCGGCTAATTTAATGCGCCACACAAGAAAAATAAAGGCATTTACGCCCATAAAACTATAAATACCTAAGGACAAGAAGGCTGCAGGCACATGGACATACATGATCCTAAAAGCATCGCCTTGTTGATAATCGGCCGGTGCACAATAGAATCCGCTATACAAGCCAAAACCGAGTGTGA
The DNA here is from genome assembly GCA_018061325.1 of Gammaproteobacteria bacterium. Classification (GTDB taxonomy): domain Bacteria; phylum Pseudomonadota; class Gammaproteobacteria; order UBA6186; family Azoamicaceae; genus CADEGZ01. The sequence goes on along the minus strand of JAGOUJ010000003.1, from coordinate 21,005 downwards.
TGAGCGCTAAGAACCCGAAACCGGGGATTGTATAATAAGTAAGACGGTAAATCTGCTTTAAAGCAATCATTCCAAACTAACTCTTAAGGTAAAGGCCATCAACAGAGGCGCTGTGACTAAGCTGAATGTTAATAAAGCGCTTAATAATAAAATATCTGCCTGCCAAGGAAGACCTTGGGCGGCACCTATGACCACATGAACACCTAAGAGTATGAGCGGTAATAATAAAGGTAAAATAAGCAGCATGACCAGCCAAGCACCTCGCTCTAAACCCAGCGTTAAAGCAGCGCCCACACTCGCGATTAAACTGATAGTAGGGATCCCTAACAATAAACTGAGTGCTAATGCTACCACAGCTGCACGATTGAAGTGAAATAGCACCCCAACCACAGGGGCTACTAGCAACAAAGGTAATCCTATGAAAAACATATGGGCAAGCATTTTAGCAAAACATAAAACCGCCAGAGGATGTCTGCTTAAAATAAGGTGATCTAAGGCACCTGCTTGGTAATCGGATCGTAAGATAGACTCAATAGTTATCAATAAAGAAAGCAAAACAGCCATCCAAATAAGGGCAGGGCCTATCTGAACTAACAGCGTGGGTAGGAAACCAAAAAGAATCAGAAAAAGGCTGGTGATCAGACTAAAAAATCCCAAGGCGGCTAAGGGATCGGCAGAATGCTGGCTATAAATCATACAATCCCGCCTTAATAGACCCCAGAATGCCCTAAACATAGGTAGTGCCTGCATGCACGGGCATCGATAAAGACGCTAAGGTGATTACCTGTGTTTGAAAAGCATCCCCCAAACAGTCCTGATGGCTTGCTATGACAATGGCACCCCCTCGCTGAAGCTGCCTCTCATAGCATGCCTCGAGAAAATGGATCCCCCTGGCATCCAATCCTGTACAAGGCTCATCCAAAATCCAAAGCTTGGCGGGATCAAGCCTTAAGCGTGCTAAGCCCACACGCTGATATTGCCCCTTAGAAAGGGTCTTACAAGGCCTGAGTGCCTCTTCTGCTAAATCTAATTCGCTGAGCGCATCATGGATGACGGGGATCATCAGGCTGCTGCCCAGATCTTGGAGCTTCATGAACCATAAAAGATTTTGTACGGGGCTAAGTGCTGGATGCAGCCCCATCTGATGCCCTATATAAAGTGGTGAGACGGTACAATGCAAACGACCGGCAGATGCTGAACAAAGTCCTGCGAGGATCCTTAAAAGCGAAGATTTGCCAGCCCCATTAGCCCCTTTGATATGCAGGATCGTGCCTGGATCGACATTAAAAGTTAATCCACTAAATACAGACTGTTGGTCTCGGGCATAGGCTAAGTTTTGTACACGCAGCACTTTCAGGCCTCTTGCTATTTACCGCTGAAGGGTTAGACTAGCACATTCAAAAAGAGCCGAGGAGTCTTGCGTGACCCATTTCCTTTTAGAATATGGTATGTTCTGTGCCAAAATTATGACCATAGCCCTACTCTGTGTCGGGGGTATTCTTTTTTTAATGTTTATAATGGATCAGCGTCATCGCGAAGGCGAATCCATCGAGATTGAAAAAATAAACGATAAGTTCGATGCCATGCGCGAAACTTTAGAAGAGGTACTTTTTAGCAAACACGAAATAAAAGCACTCAAAAAAGAACGTAAAAAACAAGAAAAACTGGAAGAAAAAAACAACAAACGCCTACAAAAAATGGGCGAAACAATCCCTCAATCGCGTCTTTTCGTATTACGTTTTGAAGGTGATATGCAAGCTTCAGAGGTAGAAAATCTACGTCAAAGCATTACGGCAATCCTATCGGTTGCCACACCCGCTGACGAAGTACTGGCTATTATAGAAAGTGCCGGCGGTTTTGTGCACCATTATGGCTTAGCAGCCTCGCAACTACAGCGGATCCGCCAACGCAATATTCCACTCACGGCCAGCATCGATTTAGTGGCAGCCAGTGGCGGTTATTTAATGGCTTCAGTGGCCAATACCATTATCGCTGCACCCTTTGCCATTGTTGGATCGATTGGCGTGCTCGCACAAATTCCTAATTTTAACCGTCTATTGAAAAAGCATTCGATTGATATCGAACAACATACCGCCGGCGAATACAAAACAACCCTCACCATGCTGGGTGAAAACACTGACAAGGCGCGTGAAAAATTTAAAGAGGAACTGGAAGATACCCACAATCTTTTTAAATCATTTGTATTGGAACACCGATCACAGTTAGATATTACACGCTTGGCCACCGGCGAGCATTGGTATGGCACAAAAGCCTTAGCCCTGAAGCTTATCGATCGCATTATCACCAGCGATGATTATCTGATGCACAAAAGTGAAGTCTCTGATATTTTTGAAGTATCTTATGTGATTCATGAAGGAACCCTTGATAAGATTATTTCAGCTGTGCATGGCACAACTTCTAAAATCTTAAGCGTTTTGGGATTTCGCTTTTAAAAACCCTCGCAACCGCCCCCACCTTGCCCACTCTCGCTGTGCGGGGGTGGGGGTAAGACCTTCGTTAAAAACCTTCTTTCATAGCGTCTTGTAAACGCAACATAGCCTTGCTGTGTATTTGACTAATACGAGATTCGCTCACACCTAAGACTTTTCCCACAGCCTTCAGATTGAGTTCTTCCTGATAATATAGTTGAAGCACCTGTTGCTCACGTTCGGGCAGTTTTTCAAGGGCCTTGGCTAAGGATTGTTTGGATTGTTCATATTCTAAACCTTCTAAGAGCGTGGGTTCTTTGCAAAGGCCCATACCGATGTCCTCTTCCATACCTAAATCACCCAACATGGCTAAACGTGTATTATGTGTATCTTGTACAATCTGATGATGCTCTTGCATACTAAGGGCTAAATGATCGGCTACCTCTCGATCGCGTGCATCACGCCCCGTTTTATTTTCAATCTCTCGCACGGCCTTATAAATACGTCGTCTATTGCGATGTACAGAACGTGGTGCCCAATCCCCTTTACGCACTTCATCTAAAATCGATCCGCGAATACGGATCCGTGCATAGGTTTCGAAGCTCGCCCCTTTTTCAGCATTATAATTTCGTGCGGCTTCTAATAAACCAATTACACCCGCCTGTGTTAAATCATCCACAGAAAGCGATGCGGATAAATGTCTCCATAAATGTTTGGCAATCTGCGTTACCAAGGATCCATGTTGTTCGACAACAGCCTTTTGAAAAGCCTCTTCTGAGGCTGCAAGAGATCGCATGCATAAGCTCCTTTATTTCGATCACATGCTTATCTATGCAAGACTCATTCCGAGGCAATAGCACCTATTTTTTAGAGGAACCAATGCATTCTCGACTGTCTAACAACCAAGAACCGTTGGTTGATGAACCCAAACAGAATCATAAAGGGCTTATACATGTTTCATACAAAACCTCAGGTAATACAAAAACAGAGTGCCAAGATATTGGGCATTATCTCGGTGATACTTCTCAGTATCGTGAGTAACACCCTGCAAGCTCTTACCTACACGATTCCTAAAACGGGTAATCAGATTGGTCAGATTGAAGAGATCCCTGCCAAAGTGGGTGACACCCTTGCGAGTATCGCAGAACGATTTAGCATCGGGCAGCAAGCGATGCGAGAAGCGAATCCAACACTAAAAGGTACGAAGCTTAAACAAGGGACGATGGTCACCATTCCGAGTGTTTTTTACCTACCTGTGAATGCACCCCGCCAAGGTTTAGTAGTCAATCTGAGTGAAATGCGTGCCTATTATTATCACCCTGATACGCAACTCGTAAGCACTTATCCACTCTGTGTAGGACGTAAAGGATGGACAACCCCCCGTGGTACCACCACAGTTGTTTCTAAGAAGCCAAATCCAACCTGGCACCCACCTGCTTCGATTAAGGCGGAAGCCGAGGCCAATGGTCATCCACTGCCCGACCGGGTTGCACCTGGCCCTCATAATCCTTTGGGACGCTATGCGATTCATCTAGGGATCCCCGGTATTTTAATCCATGGCACAACCGCGCCCACCAGTGTAGGACAACGTAGCAGTCATGGCTGTATGCGCATGTATGCGACGGATATAGAAGATCTTTTCAATCACATTCCGATCGGAGAAGTGGTACACTTAATCGATGGAACACACCCCTAAAACAGTGCGCAGGAGTATACAATGACAACGATTCACACAAACATCTCGGCCAATGGCATCACACTGACCATAAGCGTTGAAGGTCGTTTTGACTTTAGTGCCCTGCCTCTTTTTAGGAGTGCCTATGAAAAGCAACAACCCAAGCCTCAGGCTTATATTATCGATTTAAGTAAAGCCGACTATTTAGACAGCTCCGCTTTAGGGATGCTCTTAGCCTTAAGAGACTATGCAGGGGGAGATGCGGCCAATATTCGACTCAAAAACCCCAACCCTGATGTGAAAAAAATTCTGGTCATTACCAAGCTCGATGAGCTTTTCGAGATCGAATAATAGCATGCACACTCGGAAAAACGTATTGGATTTCTAATAGTACCATTTAGTCCTTCAGATCACATGCTTTGGCACGTGGGGATTTCTGAGTAGGCGCTTCCGATACCCTAAGCGGTTTAGGTAGATCCTTCGGCGCAATGTTTTGATTGGGATAAAGAATCATTAACCGTTCAATGACATTCGCTAATTCTCGTACATTACCAGGCCAATCATAATGAATCAATGCATTCAAACTTTTGGGTTCCATTTTCATCACACTACTATGCGCACGCCCGTGTTGCTCAATAAAATAATCAACCAGCAAGGGGATATCTTCTTTGCGTTCTCTTAGAGGTGGAATGTCTATGGGAAATACATTCAAGCGATAAAAAAGATCTTCTCGAAAGCTCCCCCGATGCATGGCCTTTTCCAGATCTTGATGGGTGGCTGCCACAATACGTACATTGGCTTTGATCGACCGATTAGAACCCACCCGCTCAAAAACCTGCTCTTGTAAAACCCGTAATAACTTGGCCTGCATCCCAGCTGGCATATCGCCAATTTCATCCAAAAACAAAGTCCCTCCCGAAGCCAGTTCAAAACGACCTTGTCGTGTACCAATAGCTCCGGTAAAAGCACCCTTCTCGTGTCCAAAAAGTTCACTTTCCAATAACTCTAACGGAATCGCAGCACAGTTAAGAGCCACAAAGGGGCCTGTAGCCCGTCTGGATAAGGCATGCAGCGATCGGGCGACCAATTCTTTACCCGTACCCGATTCGCCTAAAATTAATACGCTGGTCGACTTCATCGCCACCCGATCGATAAGGTGTTGAACCCGCTTGATACCCGCACTACAGCCAATAAGAGGTGTTTGATTATGGGTCGTCATGATGTATAGCCCTTGTCAGCGTGAATACCTATCTTTAGGAATAGTGCTTCAAGAGCTTATAGTCAAATAAATAACATAATTAATAGACAGTTGCCATTTACGCGATCTACCGGTATCGTAGGATTCATTCATGGCGGGGGGCTGTAGCTCAGTTGGTAGAGCGTTGCGTTCGCAATGCAAAGGTCAGGAGTTCGATCCTCCTCAGCTCCACCACTAAAACAAGGGCTTCATGAAAATTTTCGGAATTGAGCAACCATAGCCCCCCCTAAGTCCAACGTTTAGGATAGACTGTGAAACAAGACAAAGGGCATACCATAAAAAAAGAAAATAATCCTAACGAAGATGGAAAATAAAAAACTGGCTTTTTAATCAGCTCTTTTCAAGCTGCTTTTTTGCTACAATATCACCTGTGGAAAAGCTTCCCTTGTCTGCTACCAATCCTTATCTGCAAAACCCCCAGCTGAGGGAAAAGATGCTTGCAGTATCGGTACGAACTTCTACGGACATTGAAAAAGTCTCTTCTCAAAATCATCCCTCTAAACATGCTAGTACTGCTGCATCATCTCTTAAACGTGATAGCGATTAAGACTCTGTTCTATGACTTAAAGTTAACACTTCGAAATCTAAAGCGGGTAGATTAGCTTGTAGGGCCATTAAATTGGCATAGGCAGCGCAAGAGGCGAGACCATCATCAGCCCTACCATGAATGGGAAAGTTGAGTTATAGGTAGGGGTTATATAATGGTATTCTTTGGGTCTACGCTGCAACCAAGCGTTGCACGTCATTGTTGACGGGGTGTTATTTAGAAACACTATTGGCGTGCTATATGCTAAGATTCATTAGTATGAGCTTGAATAAAAGCATAGGTCTCAGGGGATTGTATTTTATGAAAGCTCCATTTAATTTTAAGGTTTATATTTGATGACTAAAAAAATACCTTTGGGAGTCGATGACTTTTCTGAGCTTGTTTCAGAAGAGTATAACTTTCTATTTGTCGATAAAACGCTTTTTATTAAAGAATTCATTGATACTGGAGCTAAGGTTTCACTTATCATTCGACCTAGGCGTTGGGGTAAAACGCTGAATATGTCTATGATTCGATACTTTTTTGCACCTGAAGTAGAGGGCTGTTCTACACAGGGACTATTTGATCACTTATGCATTGCCAAAGAATCTGGCGGATCTTATTTGAAACACCAAGGTAGCAGGCCAGTAATATTTATTAGCTTCAAGGATATTAAAAAAGACTCTTGGGACAGCTTTTTGGAAGAAGTATCTATTTTAATGGCTAGCATTTACAGTGAGCATGCAACAACATTACTCAACTCCCTTCATTTGTTGGATAGTCAAAAAACGACCTTCAAAAAAATAATAGATAAAACAGCCAGCCCGTCTGAGCTATCAAATGCTTTAAAATTCCTTTGTGTATGCTTAAAAAAACATTACAAAAAAAAGGTCATGATTTTAATTGATGAGTATGACACCCCGTTAAATTCAGCTTATAATAATGAATATTTTGATAGAGCCGTTGATTTCTTTAAAACGCTTTTAGGTTCCGCTTTAAAAGGCAATAACGCCATGGAAAAAGGAGTGCTTACTGGAATTTTGAGGTTGTCTAAAAATAGCATGCTTTCTGACCTAAACAATCTAAAGCTTTATTCCTTGATGGATGAAAAATATAGCCAGTTTTTTGGTTTTTCAGAAGATGAGCTTAGAATGCTTTTTTCTGAAAGCGAAATTCCTTTAGACCTTCCATCTGTACAGAAGTGGTACAATGGCTACCAATCAGGACATTTGACAGATGTTTATAATCCATGGTCCATTTTGAATTGTATTGACGATAAAGGGGCTTTAAAGGACTATTGGATTAAAACAGGCAGTGAGACGCTTCTTAACACTATATTTGCTGAGTCTGGACCTTCGGTAAAAGAAAAGCTAAGCCTATTGATCTCAGGATCCTCTATTGAGTCTGTAATTGATGATTATATTTCCTTTGATCAAATGAAAGAAGGCGGAAAAGAAGAGGTTTTATGGAGTCTTTTATGGGCCTTAGGTTATTTAAAAACAATCGGAGAGCCAACTCAATCTGGAACGCTCAACAAGTATCATTTAATGATCCCAAACTACGAAGTAGATTCTAGCTATAGAAATATATTTATTAGATTTATAGATTCGTTAGAATATTCAGATAAATATCACAATTGTTTAAACTATTTAGTTAAGGGAGATATAAATTCTTTTGTTGAATGGCTTCAGGACTTTATGCTAAGCAATGCTTCTTATTTTGATTTGCAAAAGGAAAACAGCTACCACATGCTTATGCTAGGGATGAGTTCTATTGTAAAAGGTACACATGATATTCAGTCTAATAAAGAAACAGGCATCGGTAGACCGGATTTAATCTTAATCCCAAAAGACAAAAATAATCATTTAGGTATTATTATTGAATTTAAGGGTGCTGAGACTGAAAAAAATACTGAACACTATGAAAAATTGGCTGAAGAGGGTCTTGAGCAAATCAATCAAAAGCACTACGACCTTGGCCTAAAAGGACTGCCTCATATTCAAAAGATCTTAAAATTATGCCTTGTTTTTTATGGGAAACAGTTTGTTTATAAATCAATCATGGATACCATTTAGAAGGTACATAAAAAATGAACTTACAGCATCCTTTAGACCAAAATTATGTAGAATTTAAGCTTGAAAAATTTGTTGAAAAACTTATTGACTACAAGCTCGATATAAAGAACCATTCATATCACACCATAGGTCTGCATGTCTTTGCTAAGCAACTGCCTTATTTAAGAACCTTCTTCCTTCAAGTCTTTTTACTAAGCATGTATGATAGTATTACATAGCTATTTGCTAGGGGCGTTATTACAACGATTTTATCCATAAGGAGTCCTTTATGACGAATCCACGCTTTAATCCCAAACTCAAAGAATCCCTGCACCTTGAACGTTATCATACCTTTGGCCTAAGCATGTTACAGCTCATGCTGTTGCTAGGAAGTATAGGTCTGATAGCAGCCGCTATTTACGAGTGGCTACACTAAAATCTTTGCTCCGGTGGCACAGTGGATAGCGCGGTCCCCTCCTAAGGGACAGGTCGGCGGTTCGAATCCGCCCCGGGGCACCATGAAAATACTTAAAAATCAATAACTCATCTGATAGGGCAACCCTAAACACAGATCTTTGCTTAGGGTTGAGGCTAGCAGATGAGAACGTGCAGGTTATTGAGGGCATACGCTGTGTTTGTCTGCCTCACTAAAACGTCGCGTCTTGATTAATCGATCGATAAGTCGTTTCACTTGCGCTTCAACTTTTTCGATATCCTTGATCACAGCATTTGCGCTGAGTAGCCAAAGCTTTGATAAAGCTTCTTGAGCATCCGCATGAGACTGATCCACCGCCTTTTGATACCAGTTTATGGCTTGGGTGAAATCTTCAGGCAAGCCATATTCCTGAGCAGACGCCTCATAAATTTGGGCCAATTCAAACTGGGCTTCTACGCTTCCCAGTAGCCCAGCAATCGTATACCAAGCGATGCTTTGCTCTTGGTGCTGCGGTAAATGGGCATTACCGTCTCGATAGAACTTAGCTAATTCATACGCGGCCTTTGACTTTTCAGCATTCGTTTTCGTATTATTAATCACGTCATTATAGAAACGCTTCGCTCTTCCATAATTGTGCTGAATGGATGAGTGGCATGGAGTCTTGTAAGCTTCTTGTGCCAGTAGGTCTGCGGTCTGCGCTATTTCATAATCTAGTGTATCGTCATTTCCAATGACATCTTTTAAATAATTGAAAAATTCGACTCGTTTCGTCGCAAGAGATGGTTTCTCGCGTAATGTTTGATCGACATGATGTGATCGCGCACTAAATAATAAGGTCTGGTCTTTTTGCGGGCTTGTTTGATCTGAGGCTGTCTTAATTCTTTTAGGTTTTCTTTCTTCAGATGCCTGACTGCGTATTTGGATAGTGTGTGTTTCAACGGCAAGTTCGGGTGCACGACGCTTTGTCATTTGTCAATTTCCTCATTTTAGTTATTATGGGTTGTCTTATTTTTAATCGACAACCCTTATCAGGGGGGCATTATCTAGTCTCTATTCCTCTTTGTCAAACGATTGCGTCGTGCGCTTTAGTGATGTTTTAGCCTTTTATTTAAAATGCTTGTTTTCATAAAAAATCATAGTGAAAAACCTACAAAACAATAGGTGATTCTCTGTGTTAAAAAAAAATGGGGCATGTGTTTCCAAAAAACCTAAGAACCTTGTCTTTGAACAACCAAAGGATTTTGAAGATGGATTATCACAGGCTATCAGGGACACTTTCTAACAATGGACACTACCAACGTTACCGACAACTATTGAGAGAGGAAGCCTTTCTGCGTTTCTATGCTCAACAAGCACTCGATCAAACGCTCGATCTCAATCAGACCCCAAAACCCCTTTGCGACCCCAGAACACTATTCCTTGCCTAAAACTTTAGCAATGATTCTTCAGAAGAATTGTGGCCTTTATACGCGTCGAGTCAAACGAATGTCTAGCCTTGCATCGGATGCACTGATAGTCTTTTTCCTGAGCCGTATTAATTTATGAATCTAATATCAAGTTTTTTACCAACAATAGTAGCAGCGCGCGCTAGGGTATTTAATGTGATGGAAGTGTTGTCTGGATCAAGCAAACGATCAATAGAAGAACGGCTGGTTTTCATTTTATCTGCCATTTCGCTCTTGGAAATTTGAGCGTCTTTCATCCATTCTTGAAGCAGATAGGATAAAACCCGCTTAATAGCGACAGCCTTAACTTCGGAATAGAGCCCCTCTTCCTCTAAAAAGCTATCGAACGAAGAACCTAAATGTTTATTTGGCATACTCTAGCTCCTGTTTGTCTCGTTTAAACTGCTTCTGGCGTTTCTTGGCAAGCTCAATTTCAAAATTACCGCTAACAATTTTTGCATAGGATAGCTCCTCGTAACATAAAGAGAAGGCAATCCATGGAGGCATGTGTATCAAAAAAGGTACAAAAGTCAATAAACATCTTTTTCTATGCCGTGGGTGCGTTGAAACAAGCAGTCTGTCAAAAAAGCCGTTGCAAGCCTATTACATAAATAACGGATGTATTACAGGCGTATACAGCCAAGAAGGTTTTAACAAGGTGGGGAGTTTATTGATTCACGGGACTACAGAAAAATGCTGTAATCGCTTAAACATTTCGGGAAAGCTGCTTACTGACAGAGGCCTACTATAATAAAAACCCTGGATCTCGTCGCAGCCATAGCTTTCCAGGGCATTAAACTGTGCTTTGCTTTCGATGCCCTTGACGACCACCTTAGCCTCTAATTGATGCCCCAGCTGGATCATATTCTGTACACGACTGGCCATATCGGTAGCCTCTGGTAAGGCGCCTACAAAGGACTGGTCTATTTTTAAGCTATAGATAGGTAAACCCTTCAGATCCTCAACCTGTAGGTTTTTCAACCCAAAGTTATCGATACTCAAGCGCACGCCTAATTGCTTCAGATCATGCATGACACCACGCAAAGGCTCATGGGCTTTGGTACAGACTGTTTCATGCAGGTCTAAATCCACCGTCGATGCTTCTAGGACATGCTCTGCAAGCATAGAGGCCAACTGGGCTACAAAATCGGGCGCTTCTAATTGCTTGTTCGAGATATTAATGGCCATGTTCATGCTATAGCCCTCTGCTTGCCAACGCTTATGTTGTGCCAAGGCCTTCTGCAATACCCAAGTCCCAATAGGCAGGATAAAGCCTGTCTGCTCTGCCAGAGGAATAAAGGTGCTAGGCAACAGGACACCCCGCAGGGGGTGATGCCAGCGGATCAGAACCTCTACCCCCGATAAACTACGGGTCTTAAGGTCTAAGCGGGGTTGATAAAGCAGGTAAAAGGCTTGGGTTGCCAAGGCTACCTTAAAATCCTGTTCCCCTAGCAGATTTGGCAGAGGCCCGTCCCCTTCTGTATCCCTTGGCATATGTATCCTTGCACTCACATTTATAAGAATTATGAGACCATTGAGTCTGCGACTAATTTTTCAATAAGCTGCTCTGCTCCAATCAAAGGAATAATTCTAAGCAAAACTTCGTCCATAACATTAGTGTCTGCTTCGGTAATAAATTTTACTTTGCGTTCTTTCCAGGACAAAGTTTGAATGAGATTAGCAGCTACCACAGAATATTCGTTCTCTATATCCTGGACGGACACCTCGGTTGGGACCCCACGCGCACTGGTGCTAATGGGACAGCAAATTAATAACCCCGACTTTCTGTTATACGCCTCAGAGGACAAAACCAAAGCCGGACGATACTTCCCTATCTCTTTACCCTTCGTGGGATCGAAATCTAACCAAACAATGTGATTTCTTTGGGGAATATAGAGTCTTAATGAAGTGCTGGGCATTTCTCAATACTCTCCTTTCAAAGGGTTAGTAATAATATCTGCATGCGCCGTCTGAGGCGTCATGCCCTCTAATAAAAAATTCTCAGAAAAAGGCAATAGAAACCGTGCTTTGGATTGAAGTTTACGAATCTTTAAACCACGTTCAGAAATCTCGATTTCCACAGGCATACCTTCTTTAAAATGGGGAATATCACGCACCAGGCCTGAAATTCTTATAGCCAAACCATTCCCCCATTTCTGAATTTTTGAGTTGACTTTCATACAATGATCGCCCTTTTAAGCTTTTACTTCCCACAATCTTGTTTATAATACAAGAACCTTGAGGAAGTATATACAAGGTTGATACACCCGTCCATGCTTAGTAGCACATGGCGTAAAACGAATACTCAGAATAATGACTTAAAGCAAGTACTATAATAATTCACTCCTATTCAGGAAAAAATCAGATAAATAACGGATATGCTCAGAAAAACAGAGCTGGTCTGGATCCCTCCCTTCTGTATCTCTTGGCATATATATCCTTGCCTCCGCATTTAAAAGTCATCCAACTTTAAAGAATCCACTTTAAGGCTATACTCAAAACAAGGGTCTTTCAACTAAGAAAGCGAAATAGGTAGCGCCGTGGGCATAAAACTGAACTTTTGGGGATAGATAGGTCCAATCTTAAAGAGCAGCAGACTTTGCTTATAGGGCATATACATGCATTTACCATTAAGGACTTAAAATGCTATCAGAAAGCGAGTCAACCGGTAATTTACTGCAAGCTAAACAAGCACGCATAGCACCTAGAAAAATCTGCACACTTTATGAATGGTTAGACTCCAAAGATTGTCATAGTGCTCTTACAGGTGATACAAGCGTTACATCAGATCAAGGATACCCTTTAGCACTCTCCGATTTAGCAAACCTCTTAAAACCAGCGTCTCTAAAAAGTAGTTTGGTTGATTTAAAAAAAATTCATGCCAACCGATTAACAGAATTACTCAAGGAAGCCAGCCACCTTTACTATGAACACACCGCGTTATTACCTGCTAATCGATTATACACCGAAGCGCTATGGGTTTTATTACTGGCAACCATTGAACAAACCATTAAAGAAGCCAAGCAAGAGGGTCTTTCTTTTAAAGCAACGGTTGAAAAGTTAGAAGACATTATACGATCCGTCGAGCCACCTTCTGAAGACAAAAAGCACTTTGATTTACTTGCTGGCTTTGAGACTTACAGCAACCCTCATCAAAAAAGCATCCATGCGCTTATGGAAGATCTTCGTGAGAAACCATATGAAACCACAGAAGACCTTGGAAAATTTGAACGCCTATGTTTTGAAAAAATGCAACTTGGTAGATCCGCCCGTCTTGCATATAGGGAAAATTTAGACGGGAAAATATTAAAATTCAAAAAAGAGATGGAAAAAGAAAACGCCAAGCCACAGAAGAACAGTGCTAATATTAAAAAAATACAAGATAAAATAAAACTGATTGAATATTCCATTGCAAATCTAAAACTTTTTGAAACGCCTCCCGGAAAACCACCCGCATTAGAGCGATCTTTTGTGGTATTTCAAGAAGTCATAGAAAATGGAGAGCCCTCACCTTATGTTTCAAGCAAAACCCCACGGCGATCGCTAAGTGCATCAACTTCAGAGAAAACGCCTAAAATTACACCAGAAAACGGCACAACCTCAATAATAAGGGCCATTGACTATAATAAAGGAAGACCAGAACACGAGTACCTTTTGTATGATTTATTAATTGACACAGCTAACAGAAAATGTTTTGTTATTTTTCCAGGTGCACGAGGGGACGATTCTCAAGAATTATTAGTTGGAAAAGGCAATTTTGGCGATGTTGCCATGGGTATGGATTTATTCAGTGGTACGCCTTGCGCTATAAAAACAGAAAATAATCGCTTTAAATGCTCAAGAAAGGATTCTCAAAGCAAGCCTTCTGTAAAAGATGTTTTCCGAGATCCCGTAATAAGAGAACTTGCTGAAAACGAATTCTCCGTTGCAAAAGAACTTAAAATGGCTGTACTACAACACTTTGAAACGGTTTCTGACACGAGATCAGGTCCAATACTAAAAAAATCAACAAATCTGAATTATTTACAAGTAGTGACGGTTCATCGATTGTTAACAGGTCATGATTTACAAAGAGAGATTTTCGACTTAAATGCAAGATTTTCACAAGATCTATCGCCAGGTACTGTAGTGTCACAAAGCTACACAGACTATCAGTGCCTTCCTATACCAACTGCAACGGAAGAAGAATACTTAGAGCAAAAAAAAATATATGTTGCAATAAGTGGATACAACTTAGAATGCACTCTTTTAGATCATGAAAATAAAAAAAAGACGCACCGCTTTTCCCTCAAAGAATTCAAAATCAGTCCACTACTAACACAAAAAACAAAACTAACGAAAGCGTTAATAGCACAGTTATCGAATATCATTAAAGAACGGATACAAAATCCAATCCCTTCCAAAAAAACAATATCAACCATATCAAGAACAACAGAAGCCCCAGTGATTTCTTATGAATCCACTTTTGGCGAATGTTTAAAGAAAGTGGGCACGGCGGATATAAAAAGCGTTGAGTTATTGGAGCTAGAGCTGGCAAGACGCTTAGAAATGGGCGTTGAGTTTTTAAGCGCATTAGACACTATGCATGCTCAAGATATTATACACGGGGATATAAAACCTAAGAACTTTCAGGATGGAAAATTCTTAGATTTTGGCACTTCTCGCAAGGTAAGCCATAAGAATAGAACCATGGATTCATGGGTATCTGGTACTGCAGAGTTTATGGCGCCGGAATATACTGACAAGTCAAAAAAACGAACCGTGAAAGATACCGTTTCGGGAAAAGACATCGTTTCGAGACCTGTCACCATAGAAAAAACCGGCGATGTTTATTCCGCAGGTGTTAGTTTGTTTGGCTATGCAGACTATACTGCTTACCAGCAGGTATGTGAAGAACGAGGTCTAAGGTCTTATTGGTCCGAACATGGCATAAAGGCGGGACGCATCGGCCTTCCAACACAATATAACATTGCAGGGAAAGATTTTACGCCATTGTATTGTCAAGGTTCAAGCGCAAGAGAACGTGGACAAGGTGAAGGTTATGGTTTTGAGTTATGGGATGCCATACAAACACTCGCAAAAAAAGACAGTAAATTTGAACCCATCAAAAAAGCAATGGGCAAAGCTTTGGAAGGCATGTGCCATTCTGATCCCTCTCAACGATGGGATGCCATCCGATCCAAAAAAGCATTACAAAAAATTCAATTAGATTATACGGCTTTATTAGCAGAAAAACCAGGCCAACGCAGTGAACGAACCACCGTCTTAGACAAAGTTGCGCCTCTATTAGCCACTGTCACCTCCGGTTCTAGAGAACCCCTATCAGAAGAAAAGGCAAAGACTATTTTATTGCCTATTGGTATATCACAAACCAAAACGCTGATCTGCAGAATGGTTGATGCACTTGATGATTCGGAAGCCGAAACATTTACGACCTGCCTTCAAACCATTCAACAAAGACAATACATACTC
This sequence comes from Gammaproteobacteria bacterium, assembly GCA_018061325.1. Taxonomy (GTDB): domain Bacteria; phylum Pseudomonadota; class Gammaproteobacteria; order UBA6186; family Azoamicaceae; genus CADEGZ01. The sequence goes on along the minus strand of JAGOUJ010000003.1, from coordinate 5,710 downwards.
GACATAATAGCACCTTCCGAGCGAACCCAAGACGAACATACTAATCATCCATTGTTTCGTGCTATCGCTGAAAATAAAACAGCCATATTTAAAGCCTTATTTGCTAAAATAAAACCAGAAATTGCACAAGAAATCATACAAGAAGGGAATAAACATCGAGATTTGACTTATTTTGCAGCACAAGAAGATAATCTTGAGGCCTTAAGGACCATCCTTGATAAGCTAACAGATAAAACCGAACTAAAAAAATTGATTCTTGGAACTCCCGAGAATCGCTCTAATCTTATAGAAGAATCCAGCTTTAATCTCTTAACATGGGCCGTTTATCATAAAGATGATGCTATGCTGGATTATTTATTAGGAAAATGTCCCGACTTAAGTTTAGAGGATTTAAGGCCAAAAAAAACCCACCCTACTATCGCAGAATCGGTGCTTCATTTTTGTGCTTACAGCCATTCTGAAACACAACTTGAAACTATTTGCAAGAAATTTCTCGAAGAAGGAAAAACGCTAGAAAGTATTTTAATGGAATTATCTGATGAATCATGGAAAGACGCGCAAGGATTAACACCCTTCGATGTATTATTCGACAATAGCACAGCGTTAGTTGAAAAACTATTTGAAATACCTAAAACAGACTTAAAACCATTACTAGAAAAAAAGTCTGATCCTTTGGGTCTTTCACCCTTACAAATAGCCTTTCTCGGAAACAACAATACGATTATGAAAACAGTTTTACAGAAAACTGACCATGCTATTTTCGATTTGCAGGATGCCCAAGGTAAAAACCCGCTGCATTATCTGGCACAAAGCAGCAATTTCACAATGATAGCCCACTTAAAAAAAATACTGCAAATAGAAACCTCAGAAAATAAAGTGAGAAGAGATGTTTTTGTTGCGGCCATGAGACAAACTGATATCGCAGGCTTAACGCCCCTGCACTATTTAGCTATAAAACCGAAGCATTCCTCTCAAGACGAGGACATCTTTCAACATCTATTAGATTTTGTGCCAGAAGAAAAGGCTGAAAAGCTTTTATTTTTAAAACCCATTAGCCCAAGCGGCAAGCCACCAACATTATTGCCTTGTCTTTATTACGCCGCCAAATATGGAAAATTTTGCATATTAGACTCTATGGTTTTTAAAATCAAGGACCTCAATCTTTTATTAAAGGCGCTTAGCTGGACAGATGATTCCAGAAAAAATATATTACATGTTTTATGTGAAAGAGAAAGCAACGAATCAACCGATTGCATAAGCAATATTTTAAAAGAGGCCCTTGAAGCGGCCAATATAGTTACGGATAAAACAGCGCTGCACAAAAAATTTATTGAATTGTTTTCAGCACTAGACAGTGTTGGAAAAACACCACTGATGTACGCAAGCGAAGAAAAACGTGCGGCAATTGCCGAACATTTGAAGGATCCTAGATTTGGCTTTCAAGGAACTGAGGCGGGACGGAGTTTTCTTGCAGACATTAACGAAATATCCGAATCGCCTACAGCAGCTGCGGCAACGAGATCAACAACTCAAAGTAACGTTGATATTTTATTACAAGATGAATTTCCACAACCACGGAAAAGATCAAAAAAAGAAATTGAAAAAATAGAATTAAACCGAAAAATATGGCTGAATGGTAATAGACTGCCTGATTCAGAACAATCCTTAAAACCAGCCCCATCATTAATGGTTTTTAATAAACCCGATGATAGCGACTTGCATGATTCCAGGCGTAAAAGGCCTAGTTCCGTTTCAGCTGTAGAATCTGCCCCTATTCTAGTGGACCCCGAGTTAAGCAGTTCTATCTATAGACCTGATACGATAATCCCACCTTATACCGTGGACCCATCCTTCGAACACAATGATCCGACCGAAACTGAGCCCCTCAATCATGCAGAAGCGCTTAGCGTTCCTACGCCGCAACCTGTAGATCCCACTCATAAACGAGCAGAACTCCAACCAACACAACCTGTACCACAGCCTATATCTCCTATAATCGAAGATTTCGATTCAATAAAAACTGAGAATTTATCAGAACATACTCTAGCACCAGCCCCATCATTAATGGTTTTTAATAAACCCGATGATAGCGACTTGCATGATTCCAGGCCTAAAAGGCCTAGTTCCGTTTCAGCAGAAGCGCTTAGCGTTCCTACTCTGCAACCTGTAGATGCCACCCATAAACGAACTGAGCTTAAATCAACACAGCCCGGACTAATACATCTATCACCCACTGCATTAGAAAACGGATCACTAACAGTATCAACTCCTTCAGGATCAAATGAGAATCTATTAAAGAAGAAGCCACCAGGTGTCATACTTGAAGAAGATCCTCCTATACATTTTATGTTTGATCTTAGCAAGAGAATTTCGAAAGTAAGCAAG
>JAGOUJ010000003.1:0-3225 GCA_018061325.1 Gammaproteobacteria bacterium | reverse complement strand
AGTATCAACTCCTTCAGGATCAAATGAGAATCTATTAAAGAAGAAGCCACCAGGTGTCATACTTGAAGAAGATCCTCCTATACATTTTATGTTTGATCTTAGCAAGAGAATTTCGAAAGTAAGCAAGAAAGACACACCCAAGCTCGCTCTTGATTCATCAGAAAGTTTTATTGCTATTCGACAAAAAGAAATCGCTAAAATGGAAGAAATGCAAAATCTTCTTGTCGATCAAAAAACAATTGAAGCAATGGAAAAAATGCAACGAAAGCCCGATTTTACATCAATTGCTGGCGCGCCAGATGAAACACTAAGAGACACATTAAAGGGCAGTTTATTTTTCAAGAAACCACTTGCAAAAACAGATGAAAAATATAGCACCTTGGAGCGAGTGGATCATAAAGTAAATACAGCGCTTATGTATAAAGACTTAACGTGTGTTATAGTTGGCGAAAACACTTTGATTGTACAAAGAAAACTACAAGGCGATGCTAAAAAAGACATCATTGAAATCTCCAGAAATGAGTCTACTCATAAAACCCATATTACTGCCAAAGATTTTGAAGCGGAAGACCAGGACTTATGGCTCATGGTAGAATACGCACGTGACCATTCTAGCAGTGGTAAATTTACGATTACCGATTGTGAACATAATGCAGAAGCGGCTATACAACTCTTTGTTTTTGGTAAATTAGCAAAACTAGACCCTCAATTACCTGAGCCTGCAAAAAAAGCAATTGATGAATATCTAAAGAACCCAGAGGCTAATGCTCAACTGCAGACTATGTATACGACCGCAATAAGAACACCACTTGATCAGGATACACTTATGGAAACACTTAGAACGTGGCAAATGGCAAAAGCAGCAAACAAAACACGTCCCACCCCTACTAGCTTATTCTAAATCTAGCCTCATGGACTGTTTGCCCTAAGCTCAGCTTAGATCTAAAAACCGCCATAATATAAAACAATCTGATTAACTTAGCTTAATTCTACCTTTTTGGGTAATTTTTATGTTACTATTAAATATATGTATTGATACGCTTAAGCCGATCTGTTAGGTGATCGTTGAAGTGTTAAGGAGTTTTCGCGTGTGTAACCTTTCCGATATCATAACCAACCTCCCTGATATTCTTGGAATGACGGGTGTCGCTATCATCCTCTGGTACTATTTTTTGCTGCAAGTCGGCAAAGCGCAAGCCGAAAGTTTTTCTTTTTCTTTTTCTAATCTAGTGGGCTCTGCTTTAGTGCTGGTCTCCCTATGGTTTAATTGGAATCTATCTTCGGTCGTAATTGAAATTGCTTGGTTGCTGATTAGTCTTTGTGCCACGATTCGGGCTTTGTTTTATCACAGCGCAAAACCAAAAAAGATCCCAGCGCTCAATCCTATATTGCCGAAAACGAACCTTAAATAAACAAAAGCCCCAGGAATGCTCGTTTTGCCTCCCTGGATTGCCGCGCTACGCTCGCAATGACGTAAGCGCCAAAAAAGCTGCTTCATCTATCACTTCGATCCCAAGGGCTTTTGCTTTGACAAGCTTAGAGCCCGGATCGCTACCCACCACCACCTTTGTGGTTTTCTTGGAAACGCTATCGACCACTTTAGCACCTAAGGCTTCTAAGCGATCTTTAGCCTCATCGCGACTAAGCTGTTTAAGGGTCCCAGTGATCACGAAAGTCTGCCCTTCTAAGGGATAAGCTGGATGCCCATCTGCCTGGGAATGAGAAGATAAATGAACCCCCGCGGCTATCAAGGCTTCAATGACCTGCTGATTCGCCTGGGATGCAAAAAAAGTATGAATATGATACGCCACCACGGGCCCAACATTCGGGATCGCTTCTAAAAGTTCTGGGGTTGCCTGCCTAAGCGTTTCTAAATCATCAAAATGATCGGCTAAAGTCTTTGCGGTCACTTCGCCCACCTCGAAAATCCCAAGCGCAAACAAAAAGCGTGCAAAGCTTGTTTTTTTGCTGGCCTCTAGGGCTGCGATCAAATTCTCAGCTGAAAGCTTTGCCATACGATCAAGCGCTGCAAGATCTGAGACATCCAAACGATAGAGATCGGCCACTGTTTTGATAAGCCCTCGATCGCAAAGCTGATCGACAAGCTTTTCGCCTAAACCATCAATATGCATGGCACGTCGTGCCCCAAAATGTAAAACAGCGGCTTTAAGCTGTGCCGCACACCCCAGTCCCCCCGTACAACGCAAAGCTGCCATCCCCTCGATCCGCACAAGCTCTGCCCCACATACAGGACAAATGGTTGGTATGCAAATGGGAAGCACTGTATTAGAACGTTGTGTAAGTACCACGGAGACAACCTCAGGGATCACATCGCCCGCACGACGTACAATGACTACATCCCCAATATGAATATCCTTACGTGCGATTTCATCTAGATTATGTAGGGTTGCATTACTGAGCGTGGCCCCCCCCACTAATACGGGTTTTAGGCGTGCGACAGGGGTGAGTACACCGGTGCGCCCGACTTGAAAATCGACCGACAAAATCTCGGTTAAGGCTTCTTCTGCGGGGAATTTATAAGCAATCGCAAAACGAGGGGCCCTTGCCACAAAGCCTAAGCGTTCTTGTAAGGCTAAATCGTTCATCTTATAGACAACCCCATCAATACCGTAGGCTAAATGTTCGCGTGCTTGCATAAGATCTTGGTAATGGCTTAGACAAGCATCTATCCCTTCAACCACCGTATTATGGGGACACGCATCAAAACCCCAAGCAACCAATTGGGCCAAGCAAGCTGATTGTGTGGGTAGGAACAGCTCTGAACCCTCAATACGTGTTAGTCCATAGGGAAAAAAGTGTAGAGGTCTTTGGGCTGTTACATTCGAATCTAATTGTCTAAGACTGCCTACCGCTGCATTACGGGGGTTTACGAAGGGTTTCTGCCCTAAAGCAATCATTGCAGCATTCAGGGCTTCAAACCCCGCCTTGGACATAAGAACCTCTCCACGAACCTCTAAAAGCGAGGGAGGATGATCGGTCTGCAAGCGCAATGGAATACTGGAGATTGTTCTGAGATTTTCGGTGATTTGCTCACCTGTTTCTCCATCGCCCCGGGTGGCTCCTACGGTCAAGACACCCCGTTTATAGATTAAGGCGACGGCCAATCCATCCCATTTGGGCTCGCAGCTATAGGAAAAAGCGGGATCCTGGGGCTTAAGCCCTAGGCGATCCCTTGCACGCTGATCAAAGGCCCGCATCTCGGCA
>JAGOUJ010000059.1 GCA_018061325.1 Gammaproteobacteria bacterium | reverse complement strand
CAGAAAAATAGTCTAAAAATGCACAAGTGATTGATGCGTCCATGACAAATGCTCCCTCTGTTAGACAAAGACAGCATCATAACCGTTTTTTAGTTTAGTCGCTTATTTATAGTGAGGTAGCCCTGGTGCCTATTAATTCTTGTCTGCTTATAGTCTATAGTTCTGACCTGCGCCGAATGGCGCAGGTTTTGCCTGTTTGTTTACCCAAGAGGGGCCTCTTTTTAGAGTTTATTTTGGTTCATAGCCTCACCGTATAGGATCCCAAGCCCTTCAAGAGGGGTCGCTCTGACGCGCTCATGTACTAAGGCAGAAAATCCAAACAGTGACTGGCTGGCAGTGTTTAAGGATTGTTTGAATTTTGGACGATCTGCATCTAGCATCAGATCCCAAGCTCTTTGTCCTGCACGATTGCGTTGATCCCACTCAGAGAGAGAGAGCTTGGGTAGCAAGTATTCAAGCACAGGGAGATGCCGTTTGGATGCGGCCAAGTGCAAGATGGTAGATCCATTCGCATTCTGCAGTTTTGGATCAGCGCCTGCGTTTAGCAAACGTTCAACCACAGGAAGATGCCCTTTGGATGCAGCCAAGTGTAAGGCGGTATTTTTATTCGTAGTCTGTAGGTTTGTAGCAGCGCCTGCGTTTAGCAAATGTTCAACCACAAGGAGATGCCCTGCATCTGTGGCCAAGTGTAAGGCGGTTAATCCATTTGGATTCTGTAGGTTTAGACTAGCACCTTTAGCGAGCAAGCGTTGAACCAGCACCAGATCCCCCACCATTGCGGCCAAGTGCAAGGCGGTTAATCCATTCGCATTCTGCAGTTTTAGATCAGCGCCTGCTTCTAGCAAGTGTTCAACCACAGGGAGATGCCTTTTGGATGCGAGCAAGAAGTGCAAAGCGCTATTACCATGCACATCCTTTGAATTGATATCAGTGCCTTCTTTTAGCAAGTATTTAACCACAGAGAGATGTCCTTTGGATGCGGCCAAGTGCAAGGCGGTTAATCCATTTGGATTCTGTAGGTTTAGACTAGCACCTTTAGCGAGCAAGCGTTTAACCAGCGCCAGCTCCCCCACCATTGCGGCCAAGTGCAAGGCGGTTAATCCATTTGCATTCTGTAGGTTTGGATCAGTGCCTGCGGCTAGCGCAGCTTGAACTTGTTCTAAATTACTGGCTATTATATTACTGTGTAGCCGTTCGTCAGACCTTAGGTTTTTACCTAGCATATTCATATCTCCAAGTTATTATTGTTAGTTAATAAACATTATACCTTAATGCAAAGGTTCGTGGCAAGTCTTCGTGAAGTGTGTAGCACCTCGCAGTATGTGCAAATGCTTATTTAATGAAAGGTCTGGCCTGTGCTGAATGGCGCAGGCTTTGCCTATTTGTTAGCCAAGAGGGTGCCTCTTTTTAGAGTTTATTTTGGTTCATAGCTTCACCGTATAGGATGCCCATCACATCATCGATCAACACACGTACAGGGGAGTCGGCACCCGCGCGCGGAAGGCGCAGAGTTTTTTGCAACGCACTGGGGACGCGAAAAAAACAGAGGCTACAATCAGGTTTTTATGTCGGACTAGGGGGAAGTTACAATGCAGACCCCTGAAATCAACTGGATTTCAAGGGTCTATTTTAAACGATCGCATATTGTTCAAAATAACGCTTATCTTCTGCCCCACACGGCGTTTTTGTGCGGTGAGCCCTGACCTTTTCTATGATTAGAGCGATCGGCGGTTCTGTTATTGGGCGCATAGTCTGGCCTGCGTCCCTGCTGTATTTTGGCTTTGGGCTCAGCTTTAAGACTTCGATCGGGCTCATAACCGGCAACCACTTCCCATGGAATGGATTTTTTAATAACTCTTTCAATGTCTCTAAGAAAAGGGTGATCATCGATACACACCAATGATACTGCCATGCCGGTATTACCCGCGCGCCCCGTACGACCAATGCGGTGTACATAATTTTCTGCCACATTGGGTAAATCAAAATTAACCACATAGGGTAATTGATCGATATCGATACCACGTGCTGCAATATCAGTCGCAACGAGTATTCTAACCTTGCCCGATTTAAAGTTAGCGAGTGCGCGCGTACGGGCACCCTGGCTTTTATTACCATGAAAGGTCTCGGCTGTTAAGCCATCTTCCATGAGCTGATCACAAAGTTTATTGGCACAATGTTTGGTGCGCGTAAAGACCAAAACTTGTTTCCAGTTCTTAGAGCCTATCATAAATGATAACAGTTCGCGTTTACGTTTTTTATCGACTGGATAAATAATTTGCTCCACCAAAGTCGTGGCAACATTACGTTTTTCGACTTCAATGATTTTTGGGTTTAGCAATAGACTATCCGCAATGGCTTGAATATCTGTTGAAAAGGTTGCGGAAAATAACATACTTTGTTTTTTGAAGGGCAATAGCCTAATAATTTTTTTAATATCGTGAATAAAGCCCATATCTAACATACGATCGGCTTCATCGAGCACTAATATTTCAACTTTGGATAAATCGATGGCTCTTTGCATAACCAAATCAAGTAGACGTCCTGGCGTTGCGATAACGATATCCGTACCACGTCGTAGGTTGGCCATTTGTGGATTGATGCTCACGCCACCAAATACGCTTTCTGAGCGCAATCTTAAATGTTTGCCATACATTCTCACGCTTTCGCCCACTTGCGCTGCCAGTTCACGTGTGGGTGTTAATATTAAAGCACGTATTATACGGCGTGCTGGCGCCGCGGGTGGATAGGCGCTAAGTATTTGCAGGATTGGCACAGTAAATGCGACTGTTTTGCCAGTGCCCGTTGGCGCGAGCCCTATGATATCCGTGCCTTTTAGAATGAGCGGAATAGCCTGTTGTTGAATGCTGGTAGGTTTGGTATAGCCTTGTTCGGTGATTGCGCTGAGTATTTCTGGGATTAATCCTAGTTCTTGGAAAGTCATAATGAGCTTGCTCCTGATGAAAACGCCGTTTAAACCAAGGTTTATAGGGCAATAAGCGAGCAATCTATTAGAATATATTTATTATTCAAAATACGTTGGGCACATTTATTTTTATGTAAATTACGACCACGTCTCGCAATGTTTGGTATGTATACTACATAAATGTTAATATTGCAACACCAAAAACGACCGCCTCTAGGGATAGCTTCGCGATTCAAATCGGCAATATCTGCCTTGCGACCATGCTATTATACCCCCCATCACCGATGAGAGGGGCAAGTGACAACTATGTACCATACATCTGCACAGGTTTATCGCCGTTTATTACAGAGCGCTTTGCCCTATTGGTGGGCCTTTGCCTTAGGGATCCTCGGAAACAGTCTGATTGCCATATCAGATGGTTGTATAACTTACTATTTCAAACCCCTGATTGAACGAGGATTTATAGAGCGGGATGAGATTTTCATCCATTGGATTCCCTGGGTCATTGTCAGCTTCTTTTTAATACGCGGTTTCGCTTATTTCATGGCTAGCTATTTTATGTCCTGGGTAGGGCGTAGTGTGGTGCGGGATTTTAGACGTAAAATGCTGAACCATTTAATGGGGCTGCCTGCTTCTTTTTATGATGAAACCACGAGCGGTGAATTATTATCTAAGATTAACTATGATACAGATCAGGTTTCTGAAGCCATTAGTGAATCCATTACCAGTGCGATACGCGGTGTTTTAACCACGCTCTCATTGGTGGTGGTCATGTTTCAACTGAATGCCCGTGTAACCTTACTGTTACTGGTCACGATTCCTATTCTAGCGGTTTATTTAAACAAGATCAGTCAACGTATGCGTAGTCATAGTGGAGAGATCCAAAAAACCATGGGCCGCGTCACGCATGTTGCCAGCGAAGTGATTGGTGGCTATAAGGTGATTCGTACTTTTGGCGGTACCGCTTATGAAAACCAGCGTTTCGAACAAGCTACCACCGATAATTGGAGCCAAGAACTTAAAATGACGGCAACAGCAGCCTCGAGTGTTGCAGGGATGCAGTTTATTGGTGTCTGTGCTTTAGCCATCTTTTTATATTTGGCAACCTTAAAATCCGGCAGTATCTTAGGCACTGAAATGAGCGCTGGAACCTTTGTTTCTATGGCAACGGCTATTTTGGGTTTGTTAAGACCCATTAAACAAGTGGCTGTGGTCAACAGTACCTTACAAAGAGGTATCGCAGGGGCTCGCAGTATTTTTGCATTACTGGATCAAACACCCGAAAAAAATGAAGGTAAGCTAACGATGGCTCGGGCCATGGGTCGTGTTCGTTTTGAGCATGTCCATTTTCACTATCCCACCCATGAACAAAGCCCTGTTTTGCATGATATTTCTTTTGAAGTAGAAC
>JAGOUJ010000002.1 GCA_018061325.1 Gammaproteobacteria bacterium | reverse complement strand
CTATTGCAATTTATAAGACGGTCGCTAACCTAGCCAAACAATTGGGCATTGATCCTGACTTGATCTATAAGTGGCGCAATGAGGATATAAGAATGCCCTTATCAATCGCTATTTGTATAGAAGATTTAACAAATATAGATTTTGAAAGATTATGTCCCTATGCACCAAAAACTAATTTTTTAATTAAAAACAGACATAAGCGGAAAAGCTTAATAAAAATTGAAATCAGCAGCATTTTAGTGGATGCGAACTCAAATATTCGCCGTATTTATTCTCAGAAGCCCATGATTATTGGTGGAGATAGAGTATTAATTTCAGGCTTGTATCAATTAGAGGTGGCACAGCTAAAGGGTTGTGAGCAAGTTACGGTCTTAGTGATAGATTTGGAATCCCTGTTTTTAGGCATGAAAGCGATCCATGAATTTTCTTATCTTTCTATCAGTGAAAAAATTGAAATAGGGTTGCGCTTGGAGAGATTAATGGGACATCCTCCAGGCGAAAGCCATGATTTGAAAACGCATGCTTCTCTGAAAATAAATAAAAATACTTCTGAACCCATCCCCATTTGGGGAGCTTTTACAGGCAGAAAAGACATTTTTATTGCAAAAATATTGGGTTACTCGACTAATACTTATTACCGAGCCAAGCAAGTTTATCTGCATGGCATTCCAGAACTGATTCAGGCCATGGATCTGAAAAAAGTACGCATTAACAAAGCCTACACCCTTTCAAAACTGAACGAAATCGAACAAACCGATTGGATCCAATCACATCTCAAGGAGGCCCCTGTGTTATGAAAAAAAAACGATCTAAACCCTATGTGGAACAGCCGCGTATTCGGACGGTAAAACCCCAGTTATTCAAGCATGAATGGCTTTACCAAACTGAAAAAGAAACGCAATTACCGATTCGTCTTGGGTTTATTGGTTTGTTTGGTTTATGTGATGGCGAAGGTTATTTCAAGTGGCAGCCTGGGCGCATGCGAGCTGAAGTGTTTCCCTACGAATCGGTGGATTGTGAGGCACTTTTAGAAGCGCTTCGAGGCGCTCACTTTATCGAAAAATTTGTTTTTGAAGGCGAATCCTTTGGCCGTATCCCCAGTTGGTTAAAGCATCAGCTGATGGGAGACCAGGAACCCGAAACCGGGTTCCCTCGTTTGCTGCCTTCGGGTGAAGTGGTGCCTGGATTTGTTGAGTTGGAAGACTTTGAGAATAACGACAATCTCTGTGATGGCCTGAGCCTCAAAGCACATCGTTTTGGAAGGGAGGGGAAGGGTAAGGGAAGGGGAGGGAAGGGCAGAAAAGGGAAAGGAAGGAAAGTGAAGGGGAGTGGAAGGGAAAGGCAGGCATTGGTGTTGCGGGATGCCTCTGAAACGACTTCCACCGAATGTCCGCTTGAGCAAGTCTTTGCACACTGGAAGACCGTGATGAATCGTTCACGTGCCCGATTAGATCGAAAACGCCGTGCCTTGGTTCAAAAAGCGCTGAAGCTCGGTTACACCGTGCAAGATTTATGCGAAGCCATTAGCGGCTGTAGTCTGACGCCGCACAACCAAGGCCACAACGATCGGGGTGAACGCTATGACGGTTTGGAACTCATTTTGAGAACCGCCGATCAAATCGATCGCTTTATGCATAACTACCAACATCCCCCTCGGCTTTTAAACCGCCTTGAGGCACAACAGGCAGAGAATATCCGCGAGCTACAAGCTTGGGTGAGAGCAAAACAACAGGAACCAAGCTATGAAAGCCAATGATGCAGAAGCTTTTGCAGCCATCTTAGCTTCCATCGGCCGGCTCTACGGGAAAAGCATTTCTAAATATTTGAGTGATATTTACTGGAATCTTTTAAAGCCTTACCCTTTGCCGGAACTTGAAATCGCTCTGATGGCTCACCTACGAAATCCCAATGGGGGTCAGTTTTTTCCAAAGCCTGCAGATTTGCTCCGTCATCTCGAAGGTAGCGGTACCACCAAAGCTTTACAAGCGTGGACTCTGGTGGAGCGTGCCATTCGACAGATTGGAATCTACCAAAGCTTGGCCTTCGAAGATCCCTTGATTCATGCGGTCATCGAAGAGATGGGTGGTTGGATGAAGCTTTGTACTATCACGCTCAAAGAATTACCCTTTTGCAGCCTAGAGTTTCAAAAACGCTATGAAGGTTTAGTCCATAAACCACCGCATCGCTATCCACCCTATTTGCCGGGTGTGATCGAATGCGAGAACAGTGCCAAAGGTTATGCAATACCTGAACCCTTACTGATCGGTGATATCCCCAAAACCCAAGCGGTTATGGAAGGTGGAAGGCCTCTACCGCCTTTATCTAAACAGCCTGCCTCCCTTGAGCAATGGATTGCCGACATTCATAAGATCCAACAGACCAAGGATCCTACCGATGCATAAGGATTTTTATGTTCAATCACCCTTAGCCCATCTGCAAGGCGTACGTCTGGCGGTAGCCCATTTGGTGATCCAAGGTTATACCGAGCCACAAATCGCAATCAAACTCTGTTTATCCTTAAGCTCGATTAAAAAATATGTGGTGGAAATCAAAGAGCAAATGAACTGTGCAACCTTGCATGGACTCAGTGCAAAGCTCATGCGCATGAGTCTAGAACACACAAACAATCCCTTTTTTGAAAAAAGGGCATCAGATTGTACTAAAGATCAATGCCTTTTTTAGAAAAAAGGAGAAGACTAAGCTTTTAGGAGGTGCCCCATGAACCAAGCAAAAACCAAAAGTTGGACCGAAGATCCTGCACTCAGAGCCTTAATGTTCTCGGTGCTAGTGCTCATCCTTTACATCTCAAGCTTTGAATGCTTTGCCGCCTTAGCAGACGGCGATAAGGTCGCAGAGCTTAAAACGCTGACCGCGGAGACACAGAAAATTGTGAAGAATGGTTGTTATATCGCAGGTTCTGCCAGTGCTCTGGTAGGAACCATCTGGGCGGTGGCTTCGCAAAATCTAAAAGTTGCTGCAAGTTCAGCGGCCATCACGGTGATTGCTCTTAAAGCAGCGAGCTTCTTTAGTGGCACTTTACTTATTTAAGGAGCAAACCATGTGTGATCCAATCCCTGTTTTTTTAAATAGGCCCGATAAAGTCGTGTTCTGGACTTGGAAAGAAATCGGCACTTTTTTAAGTACCGTCTTTTTTGTGTGGTGTACATCTTCGTTTGTATTAGGACTCTTTATGGGTGCTTTGATGGTCAAAGCCTTAAGAGCTTTGCAATCCCATCCGCTGGGCGATTTAACGCAACTGGGCGTTTATGCCTTTCTGCCCTCTCAGCGCCATTTTAAATCGCTTATACCTTCAGATATTCGGGAGCTCTTAGGATGAGTCTACAACTGGCAGAACATTACAATAGTGTCATCACGCAACGTAACCGCTTGATGATGGCCTGTGCCGTCCTTGGGTTCCTCTCACTCCTTCTAGGATCCTCGAATCTGGTACTCATTGGTAAGGAACGCATCATTGTACTACCCGCAGAAGTGCATCGATCCTTTTGGATAGCCTCGGATTCTGTATCGGACAGCTATCTAGAGCAGATGGCTCAATTTTTAGTGCCTTTATTACTCAATGTCAGTCCTAATACGGCGGCCCTCAATGCCGAACATTTTTTAGCCCAGGTCTCCCCCCGCTATTTTGCGACCCTGAAAACACAGTTGGTAGCCCAGCAATTAGAAATCGAACGTCTAGGTATGAGCACGACCTTCGATACCAAACACTTTAAAATCAATGGAAAAAAATTGATTGCAGAAATTGAAGGTGAACTCAAAACAACCCTAGGTAATAGCCCTATGCCATCGCAAAAAAAAGTCTATCGCTTACAGTTTGTACGCGAGCAAGGCCGCTTATGGATCCGTTCCTTTGAGGAGATCAAAGATGCATCCCCTTAAATTGATAGTTGCTCTATTTACGCTTAGCTGGAGCTTGGGTGCCCAGGCCACCCAAAGAGTGTTTATACAAGAAGGGTTCACCACTAGAGCTACGGTTGGCGCACAGCATTTAAATCACATTGCGATTGAAGACGATCGCATTACCAGTGTGAAAGCCTTGCAAGGACAATTTGAACTCGACAAAGATAGTGAGGCAGGTCAGATTTTCATCAAGCCCTTAGAGGGTGCTCAAAATCCTATGGCTCTTTTTCTAAGTACCGAAGCAGGCAAGACCTATACTTTAGAATTGTCCCTCCATGCCCAAAGCGCACAATCCATTGTGTTGGTGCCACCACTACCACCTGAGCCTACGGAGACAGACTATTTAAGTCTTTTACAACAAATTATCTCGGACTTACATAAAGGACATACGCCTAGAGATTTTGTGTCAACCTCCGTTAACATTCCCATTCGATTTTCGAAGGAACTCAAAGGTCGTATTACTCAAGTCTACCAAGGCCCTTTTTTTAAGGCAGAAATCTTGGAACTTCAAAATGTAGGTTCCACCCCTCTTTCTTTAACAGAACTGGATTTGTATCAAGAAGATGTCAAAGCCATAAGCATCATAGATAAAACACTGGCTCCTAAAGCATTCACCAAAGTGTATTGGGTGCGGCCATGAACATCAGCTTAAGCCGAGCGCAGCTTCGAACCCATCAACGATTGATTTTTAAAAGTATCATCGGCGTTTTACTCGTGGGAGGTATTCTCTTAGTTCTTCTAGGACAAGAACGAAGCCCACCTTCCAAAGAAGCTGCTTCAGACACCCCCCTGGTGGATATCACACGTACACCTGAAGATAAAAGCTTTTGGCTTTTCAAGGCTGAGCATCAATTAGGGGAACAACGAAAAATCCAAGAAGCCCTTGCAAAAGAGGTTGAACAACTCAAAGAGCTTCAACAAAAACAGCGACAGCAAATCGAAGATCAAGAACAACGCCTAGAGCAGTCCGCTTTAAAGTCTGAGCAAATAGAACAAGAACCGAAGACCTTAAATGAATTGTCTCTAAGTGGTTCTGTTTCGGAAGAAGAGGGGCTCCATTCTCTTTCTGCCTCCAGTATTTTCTCAGAAACGATTACGGTATCCGGTGCAGAACCAGCCTTACCCCATATTGATCGCTTTATTCCTGCAGGTACTTATGTCAAAGCCGTTTTACTCAATGGACTGGACATCTCAGCAGGGGTGTCTAGCCAATCCAATCCTCAACCCGTGCTTTTGCGTTTAGTCGATTTGGCTAGCCTTCCCAACCATGCCAAAAGTCGACTCAAGGATTGTCGGGTGATTGCAGCCGCGCATGGAGAGTTATCCAACGAGCGCGTCAACATGCGACTTGAGAAATTAACGTGTGTACAAAACGATGGATACGTCATTGAAACCGAGGTTACAGGTTTTGTGAATGGCTTGGATGGTAAAAATGGGGTTCGGGGCAAAGTCGTGCTTCGAGATGCAGAGGTTTTAAAACGAGGCTTTATGGGTGGGCTTCTTTCAGGTCTGGGTAAAGCCACATTGGGTGCTAAACAGGGAGCCTCTGCTTTTGGAGGCATAGATGCCAAGGGCAACATCAATCTCTTTAAAAATGCAGGGGCTGAGGGTGCGGGCGATGCCTTTGAACTCATGGCTAAATACAATATTCAACGCGCTGAACAATACCAACCTGTGCTGCAAGTCTCTGCAGGGGTAGAAGTCGACGTAGTGTTTCACGCAGGCACCGCCTTTGGATCTCAAAAAGAAGGCTCGAAAAAAAGCTCTTTCACACCCCTTTCTTTAGAAGGAACGCCCCCATGAAAAACATCCTTTTGTTATTATCTATGGCTTGCCTCACAGGGTGTGGCAATCAAGCTTTTGACTGCCCCTATAAAGACGGTCTACGCTGTGTACGTCTTTCTGAGGTCGATCGCCGAATCGATGAAGGCACACTCATAAAATCTGCGTCTGCTAGCACCCAAACAGCTTCGAAATTCAAGGTCCACAATGCGCCTCTTAACCAACCTATGGATGCTCTAACTCTGTGGGTAGCACCCTATCAAAGCAAGGAAGGTATTATTCACGAGCAACAGTGGATCCACTTTGTAGCAAATGATGATAAATCTGATGGGATGGAAGGCGATCTTGATTAAAGAGGCAGCCAAACTGAAGGGATCCTTTCACACTTTTTTTAAAAGTCTGCTACTGCAGGATGATGAACAGCCTTTACAATTTGGGAACCTTAAAGACATCAATGAGCGTCTGGGTTTAAAATCCATCATCGAGTATTTGCCCCACCAACATTTTGATCCAGAGACTGAGATTTACCACTGTGCTGAGGCCAAAGGGATCGTGGTAGAAGCCTGTCCCCTCAATGGGGCCTCCGATCATCAGGTACAGATCTTTTACACGCTCTTGCAACGCGTCTTACCTGAAGGCTCCCTGCTACACTGCGTACTCTATGCCAGTCCTCAGATTGGCGCTGCCTTCCAAGGCTTTGTAGACCATCGCTCCCATCCCAATCCTTTAATACAAGCAGGCAGCCAACGTCGGGCCGCTTTTTATCAAAAAGCCGTACACCAATCGCTGATTCATGGGCAAGGCATCGTACTCAGAGATTACCGCCTAGTCATCAGCCTGATCTTTGATCAAAGTTTGAAGCTAGATGAACAGAAAATACAGGGCTTTAAAAATGCACTGTTAAGTGCCTTAAAGGGTGCTGGCATGCAGGCCGAAATACTGAAACCCGAAGCTTTGGTTGCTTGGTTGGATGCTCTCTTAAACCCCAGTGCTGCCCTAGAACCTAAATCCATCGAGATGGATGAACGTAATACGCTGGCTATGCATCTGGCCCAAACAGAGACTTCCCATATCATGACCCCTAGCAAAATCTTTGTGTATGAGGGGGAACAAAGCCGCTTTCAGATCCGAAACTTTAGGGTGCAGAACTTTAAAGACCGAAGTCCTCATCTTTCTCAGATGTCCGATCTGATCGGGCACTTATTCGATCGGGGCGCTCAAATCGGTTGCCCCTTTTCTTTAAGCTTTATCTTGAAGATTTGCGATCAAGGCAAGGAACAGCGCATTGCCCAAGCACGGTCCTTTCGATCGCGTCAGCGTGCCGAGAAAATTGCACGTTTTAGTCCCCAAGCTATGGAAGAGGCTGTGGAAGCTCGTCAAATCATTCAAGAACTCGAACATCAGGAAAGATTGGTGGAGGGATCCTTTCAAATAAGCCTTTATTGTCCCAATGAAAGCGCCGATGAATGTGAGTCTCAATTATTCAATGTCTTCCAAGCCTCCAGCCTTAAATGGCCTTTGGTGAAGAATGTCCTTTTGCACTTTGTGATGTTGCTGGCCCATTTACCCTTAACACAGAGTCACAATCTCCTTTCCGATTTAGGCCGTTTAGGATTGATCTATAAACTCTGGGCTAAGAATGCCGCGCATATGCTACCCCTTATCGCCGAAATGAAAGGCATGTCTACCCCTCGTCTACTCTTGGCCTGTAGACGGGGGCAGATTTTGTGTTGGGATCCCTTTGGCAATAATCGAGGCAATTATAATGTGTGCGTCTGTGGGATCTCGGGTTCGGGTAAATCGGTTACCGTTCAAGAAATCGTTTGTGGCTTGGTAGGAAGCGGAGGTCGGGTTTTTATTATTGATGTGGGTCGCTCCTACAAAAAAATCACCGAACTCTTAGAAGGGGAGTTTATGGAATTTAACAAAGAGACCCCGCTTTGTTTAAATCCCTTTAGTACCGTGACCGATTTGGAAGATTTCTTAGCCTTTATGGTCCCCTTTGTGTGTCTTATGATCGATCCTGAAGGCCATGCTGCTTCTATTGAAAGCGCCTATATTGCCAAAGCCATCAAAGCGGTGTGGGACAAAAAAGCCCAAGCAGGTTCTATGAGCGATATTGCCAATTGGTTGCTCAATCATCCAGATCCCCGGGCCCAAGACTTAGGGGTTATTTTATATCCTTACACATCAGAGGGACCTTATAGTGCCTATTTTAATGGCAAAGCCAATGTGGATTTTAACAATCCCATGGTGGTTTTTGAATTAGAGGAAATCAGTGGCAATAAAGGATTTCAAAGTCTGATTTTTATGTTGCTTATGCATCATGTGGCTGAGAAAATGTACTTAGGGGCTAGAACCCAGCAAACAGCCTTGATTGTGGATGAAGCCTGGGATCTACTCAAAGGCGGTCAGGGCGGTGCCATTATCGAATCCATTGCCAGGCGCGCTCGCAAATACAAGGGCTGTCTGATTACCATCACCCAAAGTATTGCCGATTATTTTGCCTCCCCTGCAGGAATTGCGGCTTATACAAACTCCTATTGGAAACTCATCCACATGCAAAATCAATCCGATGTGATCCGATTGGTCGACGATAAAAAGTTGATTTTAGATCCCTTCCAGAAAAAGTTGCTATGCTCAGTTACTACCGAACATGGTCTTTATTCTGAAATGATGATTCTAGGAGATGGCCAAGAGTGCGCCGTCGGTCGTTTATTTTTAGATCCCTACTCACGGATCTTATACTCGACCCAAGCCAAAGATTTTGAAGCAGTCAATGCTTACTGTGCGCAAGGCAAGTCTTTGGCAGATGCCATTGGTCAGGTGGCCCAAGAACGGTTTGGGTAAAGAACATGAAAGCGAAAGTCATTTTACGATTCCTCTTTTTTCTAAGTCTATTTTTGTGTTTTTCAGTTTGTTCAAAGACTGCTAAAAAACAACCCTCTCTTCATTCTGTTTTAGTCTCACCTCAAGCCCCGCAGACTTTTGAAGAGGCTAAAAGGGTTGCTTGGAAAATTTTTGCGCATCACCCACTAAGCTTTTATTGTGGTTGCCGCTTTAATAGTCAAGGAGAGGTTCAAACCGAATCTTGTTTCTATAAACCTACCGTTTTAAATGCTAGGACCTATAAAATTGAGTGGGAACATATTGTGCCCGCCAAAAAACCGGGAGAGAATTTAGCCTATTGGCATCATAAGCTTTGCATCAATCAAGAAGGTAACCCTTATAAAGGGCGGGCTTGTTGTCGACATAATAAAGTCTTTCAACACCGAGAAGCCGATCTACATAATTTAGTGCCCGCCTTGGGACTTTTAAACCAGGCACGTGGAACACTTCCTTTTGGGATCCTGAAATTTTCAACGCCTAATTTTATGGGTTGTCCTCTGAAGATTAGTCGAAAAGAAGGTATGGTCGAACCACCTGTTACTATTCGAGGGGTTATTGCACGGACCTACTTGTACATGCGCGATCAGCACGGAATTCATCTCTCTAAAGTGGAACAATTACAGTATGAACGATAGCATCAACAATACCCGGTTGATAGCTGGGAAATAGAATGGGATCATTTAATTCAGAAGGTTCAAGGGCATTCTAATCCCTATAGAAAAGCCATTGTGCTGAAAAACAAGCAGCTTAAATAGCAGATCTCTATTTGTTTTTTCTTTTTGAAGGTCTTGTACCAAGATCGATATTTGGCCTATTTTCATCATGAATCATTGAAGAATCAATAGATGCCTTTCTTTTTTTTTGTTGACTATCACCCTGCGAATCACGCAAAGGAATCAAGGGTTCTCGAATAACTCCTTTTCCTAGCACAGGCTTAGAAAGAATTTTAGAGGATTTAACCATTATCTTTCCATCTTTTTCAGAAAACATTAAGCCATGTGCTGATGTTCTAGACTTAGTGCCACGACCACGGAGATTATACGAAAACGTCAATGGTTCGGAAGAAGGAGCAACATCTTCCATAGTGCTATCAGAAACAGTCTGCACACTGGTCTGTCTGTCTAACGATCTCCCCAGGTTTTTCTTAGCATTGCTTGATAAAATCTGGTTTATATCCATTTTTTGTTCTTCAGTAAATTGATTTTTCTCATACTGTAGAGCAGTAATGCCAGTTGATTCTAAGCCTTGTTTAAATACCTTCCATGTTTCTTCTGAAAGTTGCATGGGGTGGAATGTTTCTACATTTAGTTTTACAACATGGGTTTTAGCTAGACCTTCAAAAACGAGGTTCCATTTCTCAGGACTAAAATTGTGAAATTTAGTACCTGCTAATGACAAGGAAGTGACTGAGGATTGTTGAAGACTATCGCAGACCCTTAGCCAAATACTTTCAGGCATAGTATTGATTCCGATAGATTCCAAGCCTAGTTCTATCATCCCTAAAGCCGGCAAGTGTTCTGAAAAAACTTCCCAAAATGGCCCTTCCGTTGATAACCAGGCATAGTTCTTGATCGAGAATTTTTTTATTCTAGGACATTTGGAAAGCTCTTCGAAAAACAATTGGCAATATTTTCTTGAAGCATAAGCAAAATCCAAACCATACACCTGAAACGCTTCTATATGTGACGTTGATAATCTTTGTAAAAATAGCTTTAATACATCAGGCTTCATTTTATGAGAATCAACTTGAAATAAAATGAACTTTTTTATAGCAGTCCGGCTCATTTGTTCAAAAAACGAATTCCATTGCGCTCGATCTAGATCTTTAAAAGTCTGATCAATGCTAATAGACAAGCTCTTACAATTACCAGCTTTCACAACATTAAAAATTTGCTCCCACATCTGTGGACTCATAGAGGATATTTGAGATTCAGAGATATCTAGCGCAGTAAAACAGTTCTTCTTAACAGCGCCTTCAACCATTTTCCATTGATCAGGCCTAAGCGCAAAATGATCTTTTGTAAGAGTCAAAGGAAACTCTGAATATGTATCCTCACCTAAACTTTCTAAAAAGTCAGAAAAATCTTGGTCTTTCATAAATCCCCACCCATTACCAATTAGGTAGAATTAAACTATACTAATTGCTAGTATAATAACACATGATATTAGGAATCATCATTTGGCAATCTCAGAAAAAAATACTAAATACAGACTATTTTAGTTTTGCTGCTTTAATTGGGTTATAGGATACTAGCGCTGCTTCATAATCCTGGTATGTACTCGGACTCATAAAACGCGCTTCTTTATTTTTTTCCATAAAGCTTTTTATCCCTTCAGGATCTATTTTTAGTAATAGCTTGAATCTCTCTATATCCAGCGCTCGCATTTCAGAAGATAATAATCCTAAACTGTCCATGCCAGCACGAGAGTTTAAGAAGCTAGTTAAAAACAAAAAATTATTCTCTCTAAATTTCTCTTGGAAAATATCGAGTGGAAACATTTTAAGAACAAATTCAAAAGAACTCGTATTTGATGAGATTGTAAGCAACCAATGAAAAATGGCTGGATATTCTGTTTCGAAAAATTGAATAATCAACTGCTCTGAAAAGCTTTTGATTTCTTTTTCCAATGTTTCTAGATCATTGCTCTCGAGTTTTTTGATCAGTTGTTTTCTCAAACGTGCAAAAGAAGTGCCTGTACTTTTTTTCAATGGTGTATATACAGGACTTTCTAAAGCATCCGCACTCTCGAAAGATCGCTTATGAGAATCTCCTGGTTTTATTTGTAATGTATTAGTGTCTTTCATCAAATTCATCTTAAGCTTTGATTTAAGCTATAGTCTACTGATAGCAAATATATTAGTCAATAAACTATTAATGAGCGCTGTTTATTTATTCAAGAGGTACAAGATACGCTACTTTCAGGGCGATTGCATTATAATTGAGAACTAAATATAAGGTTATGGTTTTGAGACCTAATCTAAGCCCAAAAAATCTGCTTATTAACCTTCACCCAAGCCTGCCAGTCCACCCCATCTTAAAAAGCATTCTGAAAAACGAATCAGGTTATTTGAAACAATTTTATTTTTAAGATGGATAAGTTACCTAAGAAATGTTTGGATACGATGAAAAATTAGCAAAGAAATATTTCAGAATCATTGGTATTTTAAGTGGAATTATGGTAAAACAAAAAGTAAGTTTTGAGAGTTTAATGGGATTTTATGCATATTTCAGGTGAGTCTTTAGAAGCATTGAAAGTGGTGGAGACAAAAAAAGGCGTTACATTTTCCCCAGAGACTGTTAGCCATGAGCGTGAATTTGTACCTTATAAAAAGATGAAACAACAGCCTAATTTTTCGCGCATGCAAAAAATATTTTTGACCTATCTGAATACGGGTCAATACGAATCTATAGAGTCCTATCTTAGTGGCTATGCGTCTCAAACAATAGAAAATTTCTATAAGGAAAAAGGCGGTGTCTTTTTAAGATGGGCATTAATTGATGCTCCCAGTGTGGAACCTCTTGTTTTTCTGGTTAAAAACATTCCCGAAAATATTACTCGAGATCTATTGAGTGTATGTAATTTTTCTAGTTTACATGGTTTTTTGTATGCGCAAAAAGCCAGAGAAGAAGTTGGCAGTTTAACCCAAGAAAGAAGAAAGCTAGCCGCTCAAAAAATAAATATCCTATTAAACATCAATGATGTCGAAATCCATCGCTTTGTCGATAATAATGTCACAGATAATATGAGGGAAAATTTAAAAAATATTGAGAGTGCAACGCTTGCATTATAACTTAAAATTTCTGTGATGACTTTTACCCAAGTCAATCATAAATTGATTCTCATTATCAGGCACAGACCTTTGGGTGGATGTTTTTTCTTGATCAGGGTCGATCAAAGCATGAGATTGAAGATTAGTGTATAAAATTTGATAGGTAAGCATTTTTCTAGCATATTCAGCCTCGGTATTAGAGTCAAGTTTTACATCGGTAGCTGATGCTGAAAAAATTCGTGTAAAGCGCTCTGTATTGATATCTTCAAAATCTACCGTTTGTTCTTTAGTCACTCGCTGATCTCTATCACTCACGACAACAATCTGACAACCCATCAGCTGAGATAATTTATAGGTTAAGGCTAAACATCTTAGCTCTTCTTCATCACTATTCACCGTCGGATTAAATGGTGCGTATAAACCTAAAACACCCTCTACGCCGGATTTAAAGATTTTTAATGCCTCGAACCCAAGCTCTTGAGCTATTTTTCTTAAAATCCTTACATCTTTCTTCGTGAAAATCTCATGGATTGTTGGCATAGACAAACTCCTCATCAGAAGCCTTTCTTATTTTAACATTTTATTTAATTAAAAATCATTTACTATCTTGATAAGTGGAAAAATGGAGGTATCGTGTTGCTTAGCTTAAATCTAAATGTCTTTTCTTATGGTGTGTGGTATCAGTTTTTAATTTCATCTTTATCTTCATAGAACTAGCATTTCATGCTAACCGAAAACAAAGATTGTTTATGCAGTTGTTCGGCTTCCCTGAAGCTCTGCTTAACGCCTTGCGAAAACTTATTTTCAAAAGATTCACTTTCCATATAAGATGCTAACCCTTCGTGATCAACCCCGAATAATAGTCTAAGTTTTTCATTTCTCTCTGAAAGTCCATTTTGGCTAAGTAACCCATGTTTCTCCAAACCTGAATGAGCCAGTAAAAATGTTTCTACGCTAGAATACCCATCCTTTCGTAATACACTTTTCAACAAATCTGTGGGCACATGATCACAAATAAAACGCAATGATTCTGGATTATCCCAGCGAATTAAACCACACCTTAGAAGAAAGGGTCCTTCTTTGTTAAAAAAATTGCTCATTTTCTCGCCCTGTAAACCAAATTCATCTAGTTTTTCTCGTAAATGTTCATATTGCCCCGTTTGGCTCAAACGAACCCATACTCCGGAAATAAGCTTATTCATATCTTGTTTTTTAGGCTGCTTCCGCGATTGTGCCAAAGGTGTAAACAACCTATTCCCACTATCAGTACCTGGTGCAAATTTCAAACGCTTGGCAGCTCTATCTCTAGGTTCCATGGCCTTCTGTTCCTATATTTTTCCATAAGGTATACCCCACCTTTGGTATTATAAAACCTAAGATCTAAGCTAACAATCCTAAAGCCCAGAATTTTTAAGGATCTTGCCTCAGTGGCTTTTGCCTGAAAAATTAAATACTAAGCAAATAAAATAGCTGCATGGAAAGCGTCCCAACCGAACTTAACCGCCTACGTAACTCTATCTGACAGTGCACTTATTTCTGTGTCGCTTCTCATCGAACATACCATACCATCGAGGCCAAAACGTTTGAATTGCAAGATCAGGCGAATTCTGGTTAAATGTAAACATCTAACCAGAACAGATAGATGGTAGGCTGTACCGTTGTTTTGGGGCAGTGACCTCGTAAAGGAATGTGATATGCTTAATTTAGATAACAGAAGACCTCAAGATCAGAGACCATTGACGTTATCTGATGGAAATAATGGTTCAATAATAAGAATTGATAGTGATGGGAATTGTTTGTTTAGAGCAGTTGTAGAAGGCTACAAGCACTTAGGAAGACCAATTCCAGCTTATTTAACTGAACATCTAGTATTAAGAGCCAAAGTTATTCAAGAGCTAAGAAAACCTGAAAATCTACAAGTAATCGATTCAACATTAAGCGACGAGAAGGGCGTAGCAATAGATGCTATTACTGATGTTGATAGAGAAGAATACTTTGCTAAAATGGCCGAGCCAGCCATGTGGGGCGGCACACCAGAACTTTATGCAATTGCTAAAATTTTTCAAATACGGATTGTTGTACATCAAGCTGAAAGTATTATCAAAATCCCTCATGAAGCAGAATATGATGTATGGCCAGAACTTATCGAATTAGTTCACGAACCAGTTAATGCTGGATTAGAACACGATAATGATGATTTACTAAAATCTGATAACCATTATAATTTGGCGCTACCCGAAGTATTAGCAAGGCAAATTATTAATGGTTATCATAACGAAATAATTTTTGATTTTAAGGCAGGGATACAAAAATGTCCTAATCCAGATTCAAGCGATAAAACATTTGAAAACTTTAGGGATTTCTTTTTTTCTTTGCATCATTTTTATTTATCAGCGAAAGATAAAAAGCCTGATGTCAGTTTAAGGGACAAGTTTGGATATCATTTAGAGATGTTATGGAGCTATTTATTAAGTGAATTCATGTCACCTATGTGGTCATATGATGATCAAGGATATAATGAAGATGTTGGTAAAAGATATTGGCAATCAAGCATGGTAAATACCAGAAAATTGAAAGTTCTTATTAAAGAGGCAATTCAAAGAGATGAATTAAAAATGTTCTTTGAAGCTTATCCATACGTTAAGGATTTGATTGTTATTGATGAATATTTAAATACACAGCTCCCTTCTTCTGAAGAAAATGCTGTATTTTATGATTTGGTGTATTTTACATATTTACCAATTTTAGACCAATATGACCAGCTTAAGCCTTCTCTTGTATTAAGAGAACATTTGAAGTTAATGTTAGGACGCCCTGATTTTGATGTAGAATTCTATAAAAAATATATGAAAGGTGCAGAAGCTAATTTTAGGGACAGAAGGTTTAAACCAGAATCAGATTTAGTTTTCTTATCATTATTTATTGGATCTAACATTTCATATGACTTACGTATGTCACCAGGATTTAGAAAATTTAACTGGGATGCTTTTGATGGGTTGTATAGAAGTATAGTTAAAAATCGAGATGTTGTAGGTGCTGCTAGGTTACGTGTAGTAGCTGAGGGATTAGAAAAATATATAGATGATTTAATATTGTTTCAATTAGGGGAAGTTAAAGAAGATGCTATTAGAGCTGTAGTAGTAGTTGATGATATTGCGTTAGTTAATGTTGCTGAGAATGTAGATCAAGCCTTTCAAATCATAGAAGATTATCTGGGTGTTTTGGATCAAATCAAGGAAGATTGTGAAACTTCTAGACTTGCTACCTTAAGAGCTATTACTGCTATTGGCGAAGCAATACATTCAATAAGCCTATTACTTCCTGAAGAACAAAGGAAGAATCTTAAAGTCATTATTAATCTTAGAGATCATATTATTCATTCATCAACTTTGGATGCGTTTAATTATGTAAATGCGCTTGTGAATGACTTAGATACTAAGATACTATTAGTTGCATGTTTAGTTGAATTAAGAGATTTAAGAGGATTTTTTGCAAATCTTCAAGGTTGGTTTGCGAACGGAAGGCAAGTGGCGAATTTACCTCAAGTTCCATTTCTAGACGGGTTAACTTTGCTTGAAGAACAATTTTCAGTGGCAAGAAGTAAAGATGATCGGAATGAACAAATACCTACTGCTCAAAGGATGGCTTTGCTTGCGTCATTGCCTAGTAATGATAATCTTGCCAATCCAAATTTGGATAAAGTGAGATCTTTTGTAACTCAAGGATCAAGTTTAAACAGGGAAGATTTTAAAGAAGCCTGTCCTGACTTTAGTGCAAATGAGGCAAAAAAGCTTCATGAACGAATTATAGAATTAAAAAAAATAACTGCATTAAGAAAAGCTATTACTGTAGATTTTGATAGGGTTAATCTAAATGTTGCTAAGAATCATAAAAAAAGATTGGAGCAGATTAAAGAACAAAAAAATCATGCAGCGTTAGAAGCTTTTCTTAACGAACATGAGCAAACAGTTGGTCTTAATCAAGAGTTCTTAACAAATTTTGTGGATTCAATCAGAACAATCGATATTAAATCCTTTAAAGAGCAGCTTAGAAAGCTTGCGACGGAAGGACTAGGGGAATTGAAAAAAGATGAATTTGAAAAAGCGGTCAGAGTTGTGTTTAGAGATAATCCTGAACATCAAAAATTATGGAAGATGTCTTATGAGATGTTGACAAGAAGGCAGATAAATTCTTTTAAGAGATATCAAATTGTTCAACTAGAACATACAATGAAAAATATTGAGCGTTTAAAACAAGAGCTTAGCAGCATATTTAATGGTAAATATGTTAACCCACAATCTAATCCTATGGTATCTATAGCTTGTGAAATGCTTTATGGATTTTGCCTGGAAGGTTTTAAGAAAATTAAGCAGTTTCTAGGTGATATGTATGATTATCAAGACCAAACTCTTTATTTTTTTAATCCTAATCATCCGTTAGAGAAAGTAGAAACATTGTTAAAACATGCTATTGCAATGCGTAATGAAATGTTTCATTTTGAAAGAACATTTAAAATGGGAGAAAATGTGAAATTTTCAAGAATGATGTGGTTTTCGAGTATTCAGCAATTTTCCTTTGGCACTTATTTCTCGGATGCTATTGTGATAACACCTTCTGGAACAAGAAGAGAACCTCTTATGAGCAATCCTTCTGTTCAAGAATTGCAACGCTTTTTAGATTTAATGGTGAGGGATTTGCCAAGAGATGAACATTCCTTGAATATGTATGAAGCTGAGGTAAAAGAGGTGGTATGTAGAGCTCGGGTTGCTTCGGATACGAATAGACTTATGAACGTAGTGATTCCTTTTTCTCAAGCAATGCGTACAAATGATGAGCTAAAAAGCAATCCTAATGCTGCACGGATATTTTCAAGTTTATTTGCAAATCTTGATATTCAATATATACAACCGGATGTTTGCTTAGCTCTATTTAATAAGGCTGCTCAAGAAAGAGTGGTTAAAGCTGAAGATGTTAGAGCTCTAGTTTTTAGTCCCCAGCAGCAAAGTTTTGCAAAACAAGTTATGGATGATTTAGAAAAGAAGAGGGGGTGTTCAAATAACGGTGTCAACCTGAAGCTCTAAAGCTAAATTTTCATTTAGCTTTAGAGCGATCTGGGAAACTTTCAATCACCCACAACTTTTTGTAAAATTTTCAAGAGAAACAAATAATTGCAAGTTTTGCTTTTGATTTATCAACCTTTGAAATATGGGGCACTCTCTATTTGATTAAAATTGCGAAGCTGAGTGGTTATTCTGCGCGCGCTTCAGATTCCGCCACCCGGAAACATTGTTATGTGGAGAGATTTGGCAAGACTAGTTGATATTCAATTGGGATTTAACATGGCAAAAGTTGTGGGTAATTGAAAGTCCGCGATCCACATATTGTGGCTGTTAAGGGGTTTTCAAAAAACCTTAACGAGAAGGGGGACGCATACCACTGTGAGTCGCATCACCTTGATTAGATGCTCCCGGAAAATCATCTTCAGATTCTCTGAGACCGGGAATCGGCATCAGCGTGAAATCTTTAAAAATATCAACTATTGCTTTGATAGAAAACGTGGGATCCCGTAGAAATTGTAACAAGGTCTTTTCATCAATATTATTTTCCCTGCCCGCATTAAGCTCAAAGTGTATAGCATCAAATATGTCTTGAGCCATGGCAGGCAAAGCTTCCGTTTCAAATAAATTTTTAAAATTTGTTAACGCACATAAATCTATCCCCAATTCTAACATTTCTGCAGCTTCGGATTTTTCTAATTGTAGCCTTCTTAATACCATTAAATCTTGGGTTAGACGTTCTTTATATTTGGCAATTTCTGTCATTGAAGTTAATGAAGCATTGCTATCAGAGTCATTTCGTATCAATTGATAGGATGAGGTTTTTTTCCGTTTCTTTTTTTCCTCATCTTCCTGCGCAATAATTCTGGGATCCGCATCGTAAGCATCACGGATTCTCTTTGCTAAAGAATCTTGAGCATTATCTTGCATATCCGTATAATCTTCTGGGAAAAATCTCGCTGGAGTGTTCCAGTTTTTTAAAAATGATGCATCATGAGCCCCTTCAAATTTTATCAATGGTTTTTCAAAAACTTGATTGGCAGCATCTAACATACAATGACAATTCAAACAACAGCGTTTCGAAATACCTATATAAGCTTCGTCAGTAGAAGCCATTACATTTTGTTCAATAAAATGGGTCGCGCGACTCAAAATTTGCATCTCCGCATGAACATTCGAAACCATTTCATCAAATAATATTCCACTATCATCTCTGGTCTCATCGGCATACTGAAAATTTCTAAATGCATTTAGCTGTTCTGTAGTTATTTTGGAATCGAGATCCCCTTTTTTTTGTTTTTCGATAGAACTTTCTATTTTTAATATGCGCCGAAGGGCGGCAAGACCAAAACCAAATACCAAGTAAGCATTCTCCCTGTTCTCGGTTATCGGGATTTCTTCGTCTTTAATAGGCTCTAATCCGATTTCTAGTCGGTGTGTATTAGCAAACACCTCCATCACTTTAGCAGGTATTTGAATTTTTCCAGTACCTATCGCATCAATTCGGTATTCAACAATGGATTGAATGAGCTTGTCTCGTCTAATTCTTTTTTCTCCTTCTTCCATGGATGGATCAGCGTTTGCCACATCTCTGAAGTATTCCATTACTGTACAAATATGCGCGAGATTTTGATTTTTATCCCTACCCTGCGTTCCAATATAAAGTTCATTAGCGGCAATGTAAAATTTGTCTTTGACACAAGACACAGCAGCACAGGTACTAGGACCTTCAATAAGCCAAGCAAGCTGATCAAGACGGCGCTCGTGCGATGCTGTCATGGACTCATTGATTAACATACCAGCCCTCTATAATTAAGTCAGTTTATTCTAACACGATCGCCTAGTATTCTCTTCACGCTATCTGTTATATTTAGGTAGATAAAGGTATTAATCTGTGGATCGTCTATGCCAAGTAGGATTTCTATTTTATCCATTGCAAGTTTCGTTTTGTCTACATCAGAATAGCCTCTTTTTTCCCTGTTTTTTTGCGCATACAGAAAACTACCTAAAATGACAAAATTGTGGTCCATTAATAAATCTCGAATAATTGTTTTGGGAACATGTTTTACAAGAAAAGCAAGCGGTTCAGCGCTGGGCGCATTAATGAGAGCCCATCCAAAAAGAACGCTACCTTCTGCTTTGTAAAAATTTACTACTTCTTGAGAGCCATAAGAATTAAGATAGGATTCCAATCTGTCATGTTCCATGACATTTAAGCATCTTAAGACCTCTTTTTTCATCCGAGAAAAATTTGGCTGTTGCCTCATTTTTTTGTAGGGTGTAAATTCACGTTCATTGTCGACGGTCTCAGGCGCAAACTTAACCGTTCTTTTTTCCTCATCCTTCCGGGGTTTCTCTAAATATTCACTATGCATAATATTCTCCCCTTTTAAAATACCCTAAAAAAACCTCCGAGACCAATAGATCCCCATCAAATTGCCAAACTCATTTTTCATGCTACTATATTTTTCAAGCAATAGCAATAACTATAAAAAGCATATCCAACCTTTGAAAACATTCTAAATAAAGGATTACTTTCGAATAATTAAAATTAATACAGCAGCAAATGCCTACGATCTGTATAAAACATTCAGAATTGTACCTTAGTACAATTCTTTTTTCCGAACAACGTGGAACAATCTCCTAATCATTCATTGATTAGAAGGTGTTGCGATCATGTTAATTGCCTTAAATCTACACTCCTTTGATGGTAAAGAAATCTTCTCAAAAAGCCTGCGTGCTTTGTCCTTAGTTTTTAGACGTACTTGGATCGTATTACTGATCCCTTTGGCATGGATCCTCACGGATCATTTTGGTTATGCCATCAATCTCAGTGAGAGCCTGCCTCAAAAAGTCTGGATAGTCCATCTTCATAAAACTCCGAAGCGAGGAGATTACATCGTATTCAGAGCCCCGCTTCAAACAGGGCTTGGCCACAATAGTACCCTTATCAAACAAGTACGCGGTGTACCGGGGGACGTGGTTACCAACCTTTTCGGACATTTTTTCATCAATGATGAATACATTGCACAGGCTAAATCCCATTCGCTCACAGGTAAACCCCTAATCCCAGGCTTTGAAGGTCGCTTAAAAGAAGGAGAGTTCTATGTCCATAGTCCACACCCCGATAGCTTTGACTCCCGGTATAAAGCGATGGGCCTTATTCATGCGGATACTATTCTGGGGGTGGCTTATGCTCTGTGGTGAGCTCCAGGCAGAAGTCTTGGGTACCCAAGGTAAAACCTACGAGATTAAAGAACAAAATGCTTTAACTTTGATTGAACAGCGCCTGATGCAGCTTCAAGCCAGCGGTGAGCTTGCACGCCAACAAGATTATCTTAGAAAACAGGTTATCGCTTCTATAGAAAACCAAAGTCCCGTCAAGGGACTTAAAAACACCACCCATCCCCGAAGTTTTGAGAAAGATTTAACGGTAGTAGTACCCAAAGACATTCGAGATGTAAGTGGCAATCTTATCCAAAAAGCAGGCGCACGCATCAATCCCTTAAGGAAATTCGTCTCTAAGAAAACGCTCTTGTTTTTCGATGGTACGAATGCCAAGCAACTTCAGTGGGCAATGAAGGAATACCAACAAAGCCAGGGTCTTTGCAAGATGGTGTTGGTCAATGGCCCACCCTTAGCGCTGATGCGCGAGTATGAACTACCTTTTTACTTCGACCAAAAAGGTCGATTGGTTCAGACCTTTGGCATCCAGCAAGTACCTGCCAAAGTCTTTCAGCGTAAAGACAAACTTTTGATTGAAGAACTTAAACTATGAACAAAATCTTTGGTTTAACAGCTTGCCTATGCGTCTTAGTCAGCCTTTCCTTTAAGACAAGCGCCACTTGCTCGGGTAAATTTTTAAACCCCATCACCGATGTGTGTTGGAACTGTCTATTCCCCTTAGCGATTGCAGGTCAAACGGTGAGCAATCCTCATCACGATCGGGCAACCCCCAAAGAAGATAAAAGCCCTGTGTGTTTTTGTGGGGAACCGATACCGCGTATGGGGATCCCCATTGGTTTTTGGGAGCCCTTTAGGGTGGCCGATGTCACCACCAATCCTTTTTGCATGGTGAACTTAGGGGGCATCACCTTAAGCAGTGGCACCAAAACACCCCATGGCACCGTGCATTTAAAACAAGGAGGTAAATATGCCAAGAAAACCGCTTTTTATCATGTGCATTGGTATGTCTATCCCCTGCTCTATTGGATGAACTTTATTACCAATCTCGCCTGTATGAGCCCTGAGTCCTTTGATATTGCCTATATGACAGAGCTTGATCCGCTGTGGAACGACGACGAACTTTCGCTTTGGCTGAATCCTGAAGTCGTTTTGTTTGCTAATCCTTTGGCCCAATTAGCCTGCGCTGCAGATTGCATGAGTACGGTCACAGGCACCCCGCATAACAGTCTTTTTTGGTGTGCAGGGTGCCAAGGAGGGGTTTATCCCCTCACAGGCACACTACCTTTCCATCAGGGCGGTGTGGATGCCAGCACGCTTATTTTAGAAAAGATGATTTTTAAATTACACCGAGAACTCTTGCTCTTTGGTTCTATGGGTAAAAAAGCAGCCTGTGGTCTTTATCCCATGCCTTGGTGGCGCAAAGATCAATACAAACTCCAAATGGCCTACCCCAAAGTCTCTAAAAAACCTGGTATGGGTTGTAATCCCATTGGGCGCAGCACCTTCGTCTGGGGTAGCAACAAAGAATATCCCATTAAAGGCGAAGATTTTTCTTATTTAATTTTTCGAAGGAGAAATTGTTGTGTGCTCTAAAATTTTTACGCTACTATTAACGCTTTGCCTGGTTCATCCAGTCTTCGCCAAGGATTTAGCGTGTGAGGCAGAATGCTTTGGTGCAAAAGCTTCTAAGGATTTAGAGGCAACCTCAAAGACCATTCCTCCCTCTAAAAAACCTTATGAGTTAATGATCTTTGTATCCCTCGGCATGCCCAAGCAAAGTCTACGCTTATGGGCCGAGCAAGCAGCCCACCTTAATATCCCTCTGCGTATTCGGGGATTCTATAAAAACTCTCTGCAAAAGACGACTGAAAAATCCTTTGAATTGTTTGGGAAAAATAATAGTGAAGGATTACTCATTGATCCAGAATCTTTTGAAAACTACAACCTCCAAACCGTACCTGCGGTGGTACTAGTCTTAGCGCCTCGGGAAATGCCTGAAAAAATTCCGCCGCTCTTTGAAGTCGTTTATGGGGACACTTCCCTCGATGCAGCCCTCACACTCATCACACGCCAAGGTTGTTTGGAAGCTAGGACTATTGCCACAAGCCTCTTAAACCAATATCGAGCGAAGGCGCATCATGACTAAGCGAAGGGATGTTCTTTTACTTTTCATCCTGCTTGTGTGCCATTACGCTTGCATCGTCATCGCAGGCCCTAAAGAAGACGGCGAAGCAACGGCACAAATGCTGCATCAAAAAGGCTATAAGGATGAAAGCACGAGCTTAAGACACATCGAAGCGGACTTTAAAAAACAGCCTGAGAATGCCACCTTTGAAGCGCAAAATAATGCGCTTTCTAATACCTTTGACCAGGAATACGATGGGGGTAGAAAAGGCGAAGATCCCTTAAAAGCGCATTTATCTCAAAAAACCGTAGAGCGCGCCAAAGATCTAAAAGCCCATCAACCGAGCCTCAAAGAATCTCAAAACTTTGTGGGCCAAAAACACCGCTTTAAAATCGCAGACACTGATCCGGTCTTAGACAAAGACACCGTGATTAAAAAAGTGCTTATCGAACATCCACTCGATCCGGAGGGGAAAATTCTTAAAACAGAGGCAAAACCCAAAACCCCTGCCCAACCTAAAATGATCAAGTGTCGACAATCCGCACCCCAATCGGTCACGCACTGTACAAAGCGCTTGGTCGTTCGAGCTATTCCTCAAGCGCCCATAGTTAAAACCGTGACAGCCCATTTTACCGCCCGATGTTTTAATCTCGTGACTTTTAGTATCAATTTAAAAACAGGGCATATTATCCCGTCTCAGTGTGAGAATCAGGGTCCAGTCGATCTTCGGGTGACCCCTGCCTTGGGCGATGATCCGAATTTAAGCAAAGCAACCATTCAGTTCATAGGCTGTCAACACCATGGTGAAGGCGGTGTTGATTTTAGAGCGGGTGGCATGACACCCAGTGTGGCCAATGGATTTACAGCTTCTTTTACGGTCTTTCAACCTAAAACAGGCAAAAAATATCAAGAGAATAGGGACCGTGTTCGGGGTGGCACCTACACCTGGGAATTCACGATCCCCCAAGATCCCCTTCTTGAAGAACATTGGGAAGGCTGCGAAGCACAAGAGGCTCAAACGGCTGCCAACGCTTGTGCGCTCGTTGAATCCGAAAACGTTGACCTCAAACAAAGCAGAACGATTGAAGGTTACCCACACCCTGTAGAGCGTCCTCATTGGACCGAGCATCGACGTTATATTTGTGGGCCGGATGAAACGATTGATACCTGTGAGGTTTTACTCAAACAAGGGTGCACCCAAATCCATTCTAAATGCAGTGTTGAAAAAAATGGCCTTTGCTTGGAGTACGAGAACACTTTCAATTGTACCCCACCCGATTACAGTAAGGAAACAGGGCTTGGCTTTGATCAAGGCAAACTTCATTTTTTAAGCACACCAGAAGCCGAGTCCTCAGGTTTTGAAGCGGGTGATTTTGGACAATCTGCTGCCCATTTAAGCGCGCTTTTGGAAATGGCTAAAACGGGGGAAGATGGCTTAGGGGGTGTGCATGGTAGCCGCGATAACCCTTCCGTATTTCAGGGGATTTGTAAAGAATGTCGGGTGAATTTTGGCTCCTTGATACGAGATTGCTGCAAACTCAAAGGACTGTTACAAGGCTTGCTGGGTGGTTGTAACAAAGATGAGCAGCAATTAGCCATCGCAGCACTACGCACCAAACGCTGCGTAAAAGTCCCAGGCCGTTATTGTTCTAACGAAATCAAGGAGTTCGGTGTCAAGATTTGTCTTGAAAAAAGAGACGCTTACTGTTGTTATGGTTCCCAGCTAGCACGCATTATTCAAGAAATTGCCCACCAACAACTGGGTCTTTCCTGGGGCGATGCAGAACATCCGCAATGCCAGAGTTTGACTGCCGAACAATTAAGCCGTTTAAACTTCGATACGCCCTACGCACGTTCCAAGCTCTCAGAAATTATCGCTGAGGTTCAATCAACCGCCCCCAAAACCTTTAAGGCGACACAAGAAGGGATGTCTCAATGTGACATTGATCAAAAAGTTAAAGCCTTAGAACAAAACGCTAAAGCCATTGCCCTCAAACACAAACCGCCTCTCCCTAAGCCAAGCGCGGAGGCACCATGAACAAACACCTTTTTTTAAAATGCATGGCTAGTGGTTGGCTACTGTTGATGTCTCAGAACATTCTTGCACAGGCTTTCTTTGAGCAACACCAAAAAGGATGGTTCTGGTATGAGCGCCTTCATCCACACAAAAAAGATCCCAAGCAATCGCTTAATCCTACCCAGCGCATGCAAGCCTTGCAGCAAGCGGTGGAACAAAGCTTAAACCTGGCGATTTTAGAGCCCACTGAGGCACATCTTAAAGCTTTTGCCGAGCACTATTTTCAGGCCATTCATCAAGCACAAAGCTTTACCGATGGCTACCAGCTGATGCTCCTCAATAATCCTGCCCTTGATTATGGCCTTCGTTTTCCCACAACGCCCCAGGCCCAAGCCCTTTATGTCAAAGAACAACAAGCCAGCACTCGCCTTGCTTTACAACGCTTTGCAAGCACCCAAGGTCTCTTCTTTTTCTTTAAGGGGGAATGTCCTTATTGCAAAATCTTTGCCCCGGTCGTTCAGGCCTTTGCCAAGGATTATGGCATCACGGTGCTGCCTATTTCTTTAGATGGTACCTCGCTTCCTGGCTTTGACAAAAGCCATAACAATCAAGGCATTGCGGCTTTATTAAAAGTGCAACAAGTCCCCTTCTTAGCAGCCGTCGATCCGCATACCCACGTGATCACACCGCTTGCCCAAGGTGCTATTGCGTATTCTCAACTTGAAGACAATGTTAAACGCGTCCTTCATCAACAAGAGGAGGACTTGCATGCACCTCGCTAGCATTCGTTTACCCATTTTGTTGATGATGTTCTCAGGACTTTTTTCTGGCAGCTTACACGCAGGCTTAGAATCTGATTTACAAACCTTTTTCACTGACTTGAATAAAGGCTCGGTGAGTAATGTCACCAAAGGTGGGGCTTATAAGGGTCAGGAAGGCGGTTTTTATACGGGCGGTAGCCTTTTTATGCGTAGCCCTTCGCGCAATGTGCAAATCATGAACTTACAAATGCCCAAGATAGAAGCAGGCTGTGCAGGGATTGATTTGCACATGGGAGGTCTTGGCTACATTAACAGTGCGAAGCTCATTGAAACCCTTAAAGTGATTGGAGGCAGCTCCCCAGGTTATGCTTTTTCACTGGCCTTAAAACAAATCTCACCCCAAATCATGAACCAGATTGAAGAATTGCAATCTTGGGTCAATGAGGCCAATTGGAACAATATCAATTCTTGTGAGGCCACTGCCAAATTGGTGAACAATACGGCCGCGGTCTTTCATGGCGAGAGTGTTCGAAGCTGCATAACGCAGGTTCTTAAAAACAAAAATGAAGACTATTTTAGTGCCCGCAAGCAGTGTCAGACCCAAGCCGCCGTTAATGCCAAAAATAAAGAAGCCGCCGCCCAAGGTGAGCCTGTGATGGATGATATCAATATTGTCTGGGACACCATTCAAAAAAATACTACCCTCAAAGATCTTGATCCAGAACTGCAATGGCTGTTCATGTCCTTAACAGGCACCATTGTGGTGCGCACAATCGGTGATGCCCCTCCCACCTATACCATTTACGCCTCTAAATTAGAGGGTAATGCTCTCATTGAAAGCCTCCTCATGGGTAAGAATGTCGAGGTCTATGGTTGCAGCGATGAAAAGTGTCTAAGTCCCTCCACCCAAACCATTACCTTAACGGAGACTCAAGGCTTTGTGGCCAAAGTCACCACTCTGATTTCGAATATGGAAATCAAAGTCCTTCAAGATAAGGAGGCACTGAGTACCCAAGAAAAAGGTTTTTTAGAAGCAACCTCTTTGCCCCTTTATAAAATGCTGAATGTGTACGGCGCTTTTACCCAAGGCACCGCTTTATTGTTTCCCACCCAGTATGCGGAAATCATTGCCTTGGATATGGTTTATCGCTATATCGAAGCGGGTATCGAAGCGTTAGTGCAGACCGCACAAAATCCCAATTTCCCCAAAAAGGACACCAAGCAATTTTTAAGCATGTTACACAGAGCCCAAGAAAGAGCGATGGCGGTTCGCGCTTTGCAAATCCAACGCACAGGGACGCTGGATGACATGATCGCAAAGGTGCAAATGATGGAAAAACAAATAACGGCACGGGTGAGTGCTCAGATTTTCTCACATTTATAAGGAGTCTTTTTTATGGCCATGGATGTGATAACGCATGGGGGTGGTGAAGGTTTAAGCCATACCTTTAATGCCATTGCGGCTTTGTTTAATGGCAAAGGCTCGGTGGGTTGCACCCTGATTTACATTAGTGGCTCTTTTGCCATGGCTATGGCGGTGATGACGCTGGTCATTAAACAAGAGTTTCTGCCCTCGGTGCGATGGTTTGTGGCTTCGCTTCTTTTAATGAATGTGCTGATGCTGCCTAAAATCAATATCATCATTCGAGATCGGATGACAAATCTGGTTAGACCCGTGGCCAATGTGCCCTTTGTACTTGGAGCCTTTGCAGGAATTGCTTCTCAAATGGGCGATATCTTAGCACAGCACTTGGACAACATCTTTGCACCTGCAGGCGATGTGATGAAATATCGTAGCCACGGGGTGGCTATGGCTTCGGGTTTGCTGAGCAAGAGCGCTGATTTTAGCATTAGCGATCCGGATGCTGCCGCTAATCTTAAAGCCTTTGTGCAAAACTGTATGGTCTTTGATATTGCCAAAGGTAAATACTCCCTCAAAGCCTTATTAGAAACACCGGATGTCTGGGCTTTTCTGAAAAAAAATGCCTCTCCCATTCGAGGATTTCCCTATCGGGTAGGACCTAATCAAACCCAGATTATGACTTGTGCTAAGTCCATGGAAAACGATGATAAACAGTTGGAAAAGCTCGAGAAAGATGCTAAGCATTTCTACGGTCCAGCCTTATACCCAGGCCAATCTAAAGAAGAGGCGATGAGCAGCCTAATGTCCAATGTAGGCTTGTCCTATCACTATCTCACAGGGCTCTCAACCGAAGCCTCTCTGATCCTAAGACAAAATATGATGCGTAATATTATCAAAGATGCACTCTTAGAAAATAATCAAATTCATAATGCGAGTGCGGCCGTGACAGCCTATGCCACCACCCGTGCCCAAGCCCAACAGCGCACCGCCTATCAGCTCCAAGGCAATATGGCTTCCTTAGCCCTTTCAACCCTCAAGGTGGTGGTGGAAGTTTTATTTTATGGGCTCTTTCCCATCATGGTGGCGGTGAGTTTATTTCCCGGTGGGCTTGCCATTATTAAAAAATACATCATCGCGCTTTTTTGGATCCAATCCTGGGCTCCGCTTTATTCTATTCTGAACATGGTCGTCAATCTTTATGGCAAATCCAAAAGTATGGCGGCAATGCATGGAGGCACTTTAGGAATTTCGAGTATCAGACCCTTAACCGAAGCCAATGAATGGGTCTCGGCGGTGGCAGGCTATACCATGATGTCGGTGCCTTTTTTATCCTACGGTATGATCCATTATGGAGCAGGCGCGCTTTCCCAACTCTCCACCCACTTTGGTAGCATCGGCCAATCAGCTGCTTCGCATGCAGCAGAAGAAGCGACCACCGGCAATTACAGTTTAGCCAATACGCACTTTGATAATCATAATCTCAGCAATACAACGGCTTTTAAATATGACACCAACTCGGTGGTTGCAGCAGGCAAACACAGCGCTCAAAACCTCGATGGTTCCCTAGTCCAAAGCATGCCGAACAATAAGCCACTTTTAGACATGACAGGCGCAGTACCGAAGCTTAACAGCAACCTCAAACTCTCTAATCATGTTTCCAATGCTTTGAACCAGAACGCGAATGAAAGCTGGCAGATGGGTACCCAAGAACTAGAGGGGGCCTCTACAAACTTAAACGCTGTCTTTAATCGGGTTGATGAATGGAAGGAGAGTCGTTCCAAGGATACCAGCGATAGTACTGCTTATAACCAGCACGCTCAATCCTTTCAAGAAACTGCCTTTTCGCGTTATTACGATTTGGTCAAGGATTTCTCAAAAAATCACTATATTGATGACAGTATAGGGTTGGAGCTGTTTGCACAAGTTGGCATGGGAGTTCCCTTGACCAAAAACGAAGTTGGATTGAGGGGTTCCGCTAAAACCACCCAAGGCCAGCACCTCAAAGAAGCACAGCAGTATTCCGATAAACATGGCATGAGCCAACTCTTGCGTCAGTCCTTGTCTGAGGGCAAGGAAGGCCGCTTGAATTTCTTAGACGCTGAACATCAGAGCCAAGCCGAGTCGATGACAGCGCTATTCGGCAACACAGAGTCTCAATTAACGTCCGCACAAACGCATTTTGCCTATGCCAAGGGCTATCAGCAACATGCGAATTTAGTTGAACAAAATGCCCTACAAATGGATCAAGATTTAAGTCCCCAGTATTGGTCGCATTTAGTGTCTTCTGAAGGTCTTGATGCGGCTTCTAAGATTGTGAGCGACCCACAAGCCAATCTTGAACACATGCAGAGCTTTGCACAACGCGACGTGAACCGCCTTAAACAAGAGTTCCAAGCCCATGCCGCGACCCCTGAAGAGGTTGAAGCAAAATTTCTTAGGGAACAAGACAAGATGCGTCAGGCCCACTCTGTAGAAGGGATTCACGCACAGCATCAAACAGCTATTCAGGAACGTGTGTTGGATGCAGGCTTAAATGAGCCTATAAACCTTGAACGCAAAGAAAATTTCGATACAGAATCGAAGAGAACTCAAGAGCAACTGGAAATCCGAGCTAACCTTTTGGATGTAGAAAAGCGAGCACTAGCCAGCAGTGTGGCCTGGCGATCCCTGGGTAGCATGGTACCCAAGGAATTAACCTTTCCATCGCCTTCAGCATCGGAGTTATCACCCAAAAATGGTGTTGAATCTTCCAAGGAGGATCCATGAACCCTACACACTCTACCTTTCGTGATCTAACCCGCGGGGGACAAATAACCTTACATGCCCTGCGCATGTTGGGTCAAGTGATACGCGACACTTTAGTCTTTGCCCTTTGCTTGTTTGTCTTAAGCTTTATGATCCTTGGCTGCCTCAAAGTTAAGAATGTCGATCTTTATATGATCTCGCAATCTATCGAAGCAAGCCTCAAAATCCAGCTCATGGGTGAAGGAGTCAAACACACGCTCACAGCACCCAATGGCCGCAGAGTTACCCTCAAAGCCGTCGATTTTATGAAAAGCCCCGATCGGCAGTTTTATACCCAACGTGGCATCAATTGTGCCATTCGGTCCCTCTGGCAGTCCCTTCTTCTTGCAGGTGGCATATTTGCAGGAGGCCTCATTTACTTAAAGCGCAAAGGCAAGGATAGCGCACAGAGCACTGATCTCTTGGGTCAGGTGCGCTTAAGCCCCAAAGCCCTTAAAAAATACTTAGAAAATCTAGATAGAGCCTCTCCCTTTGAAATCGCCGGTGTACCGCTGGTCTCAGGTTCAGAGTTTCAACATCTGCTATTGGCGGGCACCACAGGTACGGGTAAATCGTTATGTATGCAGGAACTCATGGATCAAGTACGCGCCAAAGGGGAACGTGCGATTGTCTATGACATTGATGGCGCTTTTATACCCCACTATTACCGACCCGATAAGGATAGCTTGCTTAACCCCTTGGATGCACGTTCGGTAAGCTGGAATATCTGGCAGGAGTGCTCTGATAAGGCTGATTTTGAAAGTGCTGCCCACGCCCTGATTCCTACTTCTTTGCAACACGATCCTTTTTGGATTGATGCAGCCCGCGCGGTTTTTGCGGATGCGGCCATGACCTTAAAAACCAAAAACCAATGTCGCAATCAATCTTTGCTAGGCCCTTTATTTGCCAAAGATTTAAAAAGCCTAGGTGCTTTGTTGGTGGGCACGCCAGCCGAAGCTTTAATGTCGGAGCAAAACGAAAAAACCGCATTATCCATTAAAGCAACGCTCGCCACCACCTGTAAATCCTTAAGCTATCTTACCGATGAAGACCCTTTGTTTTCGATTCGACGCTGGATAGAACACGATCAAAAAGATGCTTGGCTTTTTATAGCCTCCAATAGTCAAAAAATCGATGCGCTCAAGCCTTTGATTTCGCTGTGGTTAGAGGTAGCTTCTAAAGCGCTGCTTAGTTTAGATCCCACACAGCCCCGACGCTTGTGGTTGTTTTTAGATGAATTAGCCAGCTTGCACCGTGTGCCCAGCCTGAATCAAGCCTTATCCAGAGGTCGTAAATATGGGGCTGCGATGGTGGCTTCCCTACAAGATATCCACCAACTCTACACCCTCTACGGTAAAAATGAAGCGGAGGTTTTAAGCAGCCTCTTTAACACCAAAGTTTTTTTTCGTTCCCAAGAACCGGCTTCCGCCGCTTGGATGTCTAGAGTGATGGGCACCATCGAGCGCTTAGAGCAAAAAGAAGGTTTCTCTTATGGAGCACACGCGATGCGTGATGGGGTGTCCATGCACCAAGAACGTCTCAAAGAACCTTTGATAAAAGAGACGGAATTTTTAATGCTGCCGGATTGTGAGGCTTTTCTGAAATTAGCAGGCAATTATCCCCTCACAAAATTAACGTTTAAAATTAAAAAACGACCCCGCTTAGAACTCGCCTTTGTGCCGCTTGTCCAGCCTCCAACCACCGAATCGCCTTCGATGCACAAAGAAGCACTACCAAAAAATGAGACTCCTAACGCTGAAACTGAGCATTCTGCTAATACGTCAACAGGGTTAAAGTGGCGATTAAAGGCAGAGTATCCCCTTAAAAATAAAGTCGTGCACCGAGAACGCGCATGTTGAGTATCTATACCCTCAAATCCGCCTCAGAAGCCTCAAACTATTATCAACAAGGCGATTACAGCACCTACTTAGGCGCAAGTGAACGTTCTGAGTGGTTTGGCAAAGGGGCTGAGCTTTTAGATCTTAAAGGTCCGGTGGATCACGCTGTGTTTAAGAAACTCTTAGAAGGCGAGTTGCCCAACGGAAAAATGATGAACCAAACCAAGAATGGCAATCATCATCGACCCGGTTATGACCTAACTTTCTCGGCCCCCAAGTCGGTTTCCATTCTAGGTCTTGTGGCAGGCAATGAGGCTGTTTTAGATGCTTTTCGAGAGGCAGTTCGTGAGACCCTTCGAGCCATGGAGCAAAAATATGCAGCCACGCGTAAGAAAGATCAAGGCGTAGAATCCTTGCAGAAAACCAAAAATTGGACTTTTGCTTTGTTTGAACATGTGGACTCGCGTGAAGGCGATCCGGCATTTCATATTCATGCGGTGCTCCTGAACTTGACCTTAACAGAGCAACAAGAATGGCGTACGATTTTTGGGGATTATTTATACCGGGACAAAATGCTCAATGGTTTGCAATCACGGGCCTTTTTTGCGCCTAAACTTTTAAACATGGGCCATGAACTAGACTTTAAGCCCCAGGGTCTTTTTGAAATCAAAGGTCTTGAACCCTTAATAGAGCCTTTCTCCAAACGCTCTAAAGCCATTCTTGCGGACCTTGAAAAAAGAGG
The DNA here is from genome assembly GCA_018061325.1 of Gammaproteobacteria bacterium. Classification (GTDB taxonomy): domain Bacteria; phylum Pseudomonadota; class Gammaproteobacteria; order UBA6186; family Azoamicaceae; genus CADEGZ01. The sequence continues at coordinate 28,206 of JAGOUJ010000002.1, read as the reverse complement.
TGAATCAGGCGGTCTTGCTGCAAGCCGGGCTAATTTACGCACAAGAACTTCCAAAAAAAAACATTATCCCTTGAGGCGCAAGGCACGTTGGATTAAGGAGGCAAAAGAGCATGGTTTTTCTTTAAAGCAATTAAAGAACTTTGCAAAAGAGGCTAAGGCTCGTGGCCCTATTCCTCTACCCGATCCCGAGGTGGATGCACGCATAGCCTTGGATGCGGCCATAGCACATCTGTCTGAATTTCTGCCCTCCTTTTCTGTGCCAAAGCTTATCAAGACGGCGGGGCAAATCAGTCTTTATCCACACAATCAGGCTAACTTTATTAAAATCATTGAAGCAAAAATGGAAGATAAAAGTCTTTTGTACCGAGGACAGCAGTTGGTGAGCGCACAACGCCTTCAATTAGAAGAAACAGTGAAGGCGCACATCGACAAAGCAAAACCTGTGTTAGCTTTGGTATCCTCTTGGTTCCGAAAGTGGACAGCCACACGTGTTTGCGATGGTTCTTTTGAAGTGCAAGGCTTGGTTGCATTATTAGGGAACACTCACCAACAACTGCTACTCAAGGCGGAATCTGGTCAAGGATTAAAAAATCTCATCAAAGGTTATTGTCAAATTGCTCAATTCCAACGCGCTTATCCCCGAATCCTCTGCCAACGCACCCAGGACGTGGAATCCCTTAAAAGCCAAATGCCCAATCAACCCATACATAGTATCGAAGGCTTTCTACACAGTTGCGCGCCTAGAATGGCGGCCCAAAAACCGATCCATCCCTTGTTAAAGGGCATGCAATATGATCGGGCACAGGCAGCCCTTGATATTTGGATTGTTTTAGGCGATATGACCCTAGGCCAGGTTCAACGTTTGCAAGAAGCCTCCCTTATCTTGGGTGCGCGCTTAATCTTTGCAACAGCCCGCCCCAAACACACCCATGCTTTTTTAGAAGAATTAAAAATGCCCTTGATCAACATCGTCTGTAAAGAGAATACGCCTCTACCAGAAGCCTTGATCAAGGCCCTCCATCAATGTGAGTCCCAATCTAAAATCACTGAGATAGCGGATCCCAGTGATCGTTTATTCGATGCCATCCAATTTATTACTACGCAAGAAACCCTTGCACCTTTGGTGGTCTTAAATGCTTTTGAGGCGACCAAAGCCAATCAAGGCATTCGAGCTGCCCGTCTGGAACAAGGCCGAATCACAGGACCTGTATTAGAGACGACGATTTTAAAAGCCCTGCCTTTGAGTGCCGTTCAAAAATCCCAGGTTCATGCTTATCAGATAGGAGATTGGTTGTATTTTGAGCGAGGTTTAGAAAAAAATACCCCCACCTATTGGCGTGTGGAGGCGACTTGTTTAGAGACAGATCTTTTAAAATTAAGCGCTCAACAGAACGTCTTATGGGAATTGAAGCCTTCTGATAATCCCAGAGCTTTTTCTGTATTTAGAGAAGAAACGCGAGTCCTACAAGCAGGGGATGAAATAAAATGGACGCGTAGCCTTAAACATTTTGAGGGCAAAAAATCCTTTGGATATCGATCTAAAAATCACAAGAGCCTGGATAGGATCAAAGATCAGACCGCTCGTGTTTTAGCCGTGGATAGTGTGAGCCAAAGGGCCACGGTGATCTTAAAAAATGGAGTTGAGATCCCTCTTGATTTCAAATCCGAGGCTGATCAACACTGGGACTATGGTTATGCAGTACCGCTCTATCAAGCCCCCAGCGATCTTGGCCAATCGGTGCTTCTACTGGATCATCAAAAACTGGATGAACGGGACATCACCCATCTTCATCAAGCCCTCAACGAAGGTAGGTTACCTTGTGCAAAGATCTTTTGTAGCAATCTTTCTGCCCTCAAAGATCGGATCCTGCAAGGCCTCAAAGCCCCTAGTTTTACACAAACCCCTTATGATAGAGCAGAGGCTTTAGCGAAGGATCAGACGATCAATACGCATCTCTTATTTCCAGGCTTAGAAAAGGCTTATTTAGAAGCCAAGGGCTCTAATCCAGCGCTCAAGCAACCTTCGAAACAAGAAGCACCTGATTTGGAACTGCGTTTAAGCGCTGAGGCCGTGGATCGGGCTTGTGTAGGGACTTTTGAACGAGAAGCCGTCTTAAGCAAAGAACTCCTGAAAGCCAAAGCTGCTTTTCTAGCAGGTCCGCGCGTGTCTTTTGATGATCTCGATCGGGCTTTTGACAGAGCGCTGAAGGAAGGTTGGTTGCGGTGTGTGGGTAAAAATGCCGATGGTGAAGATATGCTCAGTGCAAGACATATTCTACTGATTGAAAAGCGTTGCAGGCGCGAGATTATCGAAACCCAAGATCAAGTCAAACCCCTTTTTGACAAGAACTCGGCAACCATACAGGCTGTGAGAGGCGATCCGACCTTAACCCAAGGACAAAAAGAAGCTGTCGAATTAATTCTAACCACCCCGCATCGCTTGGTCGCCGTGCAAGGGATTGCAGGGAGCGGTAAGACGACGGCTCTAAGCTGTATTCGTGAGAATGCCGAAAAAATAGGTTTTAAACCTTTTGTTTTAGCCAATGTAAGCGCTGCTAAAGAAAAGGCCAAGGATAGCTCGGGTGGGATGCAGGCCATGACGACGGCACAGTTTCTATCCCAAAGCACCCGTGCCTTGCGTGCCAATCCCATGAAGGCCAGGCTTGATTACAGTCATCGATTGCTGATTTTAGATGAGGCATCTTTAACTTCGACAGATGCCTTTTTTGAACTCATGGCGGTGGTGAGAGAGCTTGGGACCCGTTTAACCGTGATGGGGGACTTTAAGCAACAAGGCTCGATTCGATGGGGGATCTTACTTCATGATTTGATAGCCTATGGCCTTAAAACGGTGGTGATGCGTGAAAATGTACGCCTTAAAAATAGAGATGCTTTTAAAACCATGCAACGAAGCTATGCTGGGGATATCGCAGGGGCTTTGAAGAGTTTAGGATCACGACTCAAGGAAATCCCCGATAAAGAAGAAGCTCTGCAATTTATGGTCCAAAGTTGTCAAGCCTCTGCTTTAGCCAAGGATAGGACTTGGCTCATTGTGCCCGGCAATGAAGACCGACGGAAGGTCAATGAAGGGATCCGTAACTATCTTATCAATCAAGAACAATTGCAAGGTGCTTCCCTTCAAACTGAGATTTTAGTGCCTGTCGATCGGCTAGAGGTTGAGAAACAATATCTCAGCGCTTACACCCCCTTGGATATTCTGTTATTTAATCGTTCTCCCCATCGTGCCATTCAGACGGGTGAATATCTGCATATTGATCGCATAGAGAATCATCGACTGGTTTTACGATCGGAAGCAGGCCGTATCGCGTATTGGTCTCCAAAGGATTTACACAATCCTCAGGATGTTGAAATCTATCGGGTTGAGACACGGGATTTTTGTGTGGCTGAGCGAGTCGTATTTAGCCGTAATCAAGAAAACCTTGGTCTTATTAATGGGGAGTTTGGCACGATTCTAGGCATGGAAGGCACAAAGCTGCGTCTTGAACTCAAGGATCGCTGTGTAACCCTTGATCTAAGCCAGCGTTCGGCACAACACTTCGATTACAGCTACGCACTCACCACTTATAAAATACAAGGTCAGGAAGGACCGATTATGTGTTATGGGGAAACCCCACGGCCTTATGAGCGCTTCGCCAGGCACCTAAGAGTGGGGGATGAAGTCAGCTTAGCAAAAGGTGATAGCCATGAGGCTTTATCCAAACTCACAATCGTGCAAGAAAGTGTGCAAGGATCGATGCTACACCTGGTATCGGAGAAATCTAGCACCACCTGGAGTCTTGAAAATACGCCCGCTCTTTTTGAAGTCCAAAAAGGAAGTTATGGGCTCATTTTCGTAGACGCTCAAAAAGAATTTTGTCGGGTGCTTCCGAAAAATCCACCAAAAAACTTTAAGCTTCAAGCCTTTTTTGAGCGCAATCTTGAAAAAGGATCCGTCTTTTGTCGATCCGAAGAAGATCGGGCGCTGATTAAATGGTGTAAGGCGAATGGCTGCGTTCTTCAACCTGAAGTCAAGCTTAGGCTGATGGATCAAAACCAGAAAGTGTCAACGGTGTTTACACCCTCTGATGCGCAGTGGTCTTATTATCCACCCTTCCCACAGCGTAAACCTTATGAAATTCCTGCCTCCAGCACCCAACAAGCCCTGACTGTTCTTAGCAGTCGTGGTGATGATATGACAATGGTCACCGCACATGCTCGATATTTTCAAAAGTGCGTCGAATTACAAGCCTTTCCTAAACGATCGGCGGCAAGCTTCCACGATCCACACTGGGAAGCTCTACACAAAAAAGTTGATCTGTTAGTGGCCAATATTGAGTCCCAACCCCTAAAACAAGCGGCTTTAAAAGTGGAGTTGGATGCCCTGGCAGTCATACAAAAACGAGATGCTGCCTGGCGGACGGATGAGCAAAGACCCGACTACGATAAACAGGCATGGGCCAAGTGTGATGTCATCCTAGATACACTTTTAAAGCCCAAAGATCCAAGTGCTTCTACTGCACCCTCTTCCCCCAGTACCGCTGAGGGAATTTCAAGTCTGATTACAGCGATGCGTGAGGCCCTTAAAGAAAGTCAAATGTACAGAGCTGAAGAAACACGCACACGATTACAAAGCCTTAACCAAAATCTCCCCAGTCCTAGTGCTAACAATCATAAAACCCTTGAGGCAGCCCCTCACAAAGAGAGCCAAGCGGGCACAAACCTTATGCCCACTAAAAAACAGGATCTCGAACGAGAACGATAGTGCGGTCTCTCTTTTATACTTCAGAGGTACCCTGTTCAGGATTACCAAGGGACTCTGATTTATGCAGCGCCTGATCAATTAAGCCTTGTCCGTTTTCTACAAAGTTGTGGATCGCCTCTTGTAAGAGAACGTAGGTCAATAACCCGTAATCAGGCTGCGCTTGTGTGATCGGTTGCTTGTGGCTCTGATCGAATAGATAACCAACCGTCTTGGGTAGACTCAATCCGATTTCACGAGACTTTTTCATCAAAGCTTGATGCAAGGCTTTAGGCATGCGCATGGAAGTCGACATCATTTCCTCAGAATCATCAGACACATCAATGATTGGCATTTGGCTTTACTCCTTATCATGGCTAGTGAGGCCAGCGTAGCTCAACACCATCATTTTTTATATGTCCTTTAGTACAATATTGAGGACAGGATGGTACAAATAGCAAAGAAAGTTTGAAAATAGGCGAAAATGAGTATAAGCCTCTAAGGCATCCAGGAAGATTTTCTAGATTATCCTTTTCTTAGATTCGCACCCGTGGCGGCTGCTTTCAGTAGGATGCGGCTTACTCTATTCTTTGTTCATACAAATACAACAAGCCACTCCTGATTATCGAGATCAAATTTAGGAAAAGCAAGACAAAGTTTAGATATTGTTGCCCTGATAATAATTCGGCTTTAGTTTTTTTCTAATATGTCCCAACAATTCAATTAGACAACCATGAAATATAGGAAACTGGGACCCTTGCTTTTGGCCTACAAAGCAAAGTGCTAAATAGAGATTGCTTTTATGATCCCAAAAGAAGATAGAATGTAAGAATGACAGATGATCAATGGGTCGCAAAAGCATTCGAAGCACACAGTCTTATTTCTGTGAAAATAGGATCTGAAATATCAGAAATAAACTTAGGTGATGCTAAGAGTAATAAAAAAATCTTAAAAGAGGCCTTGGCTCTTATCGATCAGTTAGACTATCTATTGGAATCCTTTCCAGAGGAAAAAACCACCTACCAAAAGACCTATCATGCTCTATTTGCCTTATTGGAAAAACTTGGACTTCGTCCTTGGGCTGTTGATACTCTTCGGGAACAGTTTGGAGCAAACTCTTTTTTTGTGCTAGCAGCACAACCACCCACCCTTTAGGGCAGAAGCCCTATGGATTATTGATTATTCTCCGACCATTGAACCAAGCGCTAGCTCATCCATCAGCTATTAAAGTATAAGTAGAGCCTTCAGAAATGGCTGCTTCCATCTAGCATATTTCCTGGAGCAGCCCTATTGTCACGGAAAGCAGCTACGCCCCTTGTTGCAACGCCTACCCAAGACCTTTGAGCTGCCTTAAATTTCCCCAGAGAATAACAACTCTTATTCTTTCACGGATCGCGTTTTTAAGATGCACTACCAAAAAAAATTCTGATAGACTAGCTCTGTTAAACAAACAGTGTGTCAAAAAAAGTAATAAAAGTCTTTGAATGCCTAGGATGGGGATTGATGCAGTGCGCAAGGAGGCGAGTGATAGTGGTATGGATACCTCGTACAGCTTACAAAAGCCAAAATAATTTGGGGTTTGTGAGTGGACTCTGACATGGATGGGAGTAATAAACAGATGCAGCCACTGTACAATGATGAGTATGGTATCCTGAGGTTGATGTCCACCCTACCTTCAGATCAAAAAACGCAATCACAATATGGACCTCTGGAGGATCTTTCTGAATCAATCTCATGGTTTACCGAATTCAAGCATTCATGCTTGTCAAAGATCAAAATTTTTAGCCTCCCTGATTCATGATTAAAAAATGCTTTATTTAAAAACCATCTTCCATCAGACTAGTATCCAGTGTTTTTTGAACATCTGTGAGGTTTTTTCTAACTTGCTAGAAATCTTTGATAAAGAGTGACTCTCAGGCTAAAATGATAAAAAAAAGAAAGCGTGCACCTGCTATTAGCTATTCAGATCTTGCTTCTATCAGGATAATGGAGAGATTTCTTCACAATCCCGAACATTCGTTGCTTGATGGTAAGCGAAAAAAAGAACTTGAAAAAATATTGATATTCTCTGGAGAAAAGCAATTTAATCGTGGACCAGAATCTTTTCCCTGCAAAGTTCTTAGAAGGGGAACTGTTCTATACCGTTGTCTTTCCTACAGTGAATACGATGCTATTGATTTGATGACTGGAAAAACGATTGCAACAGCATTAATTGAAAATGATTGGCTAAGCCACATTGAAGTCAAGAAAAATTATCGAAAACGTGGTATAGGCACTCATTTAATGAGAGCCATTGTTAAAACCATCAAAAAGAAATTTCATATTCCTGCTGAAGGACTACCGGGACACACTTCTTATTACTTGACGGAAGAAGGAGCAGCGTTAATTAACAGTTGCCTTAGAAAAGGGATTATAGATGAGGAACAATGCATGTTAGAACCTCCTAGCACGCCACCCAGATTTACATAATGCCTTCATTTATGATAGACTGCACCAATAGAAAGCCTTTGAATAGACGGCTGTCTTATGCGATTTGATTCAATACAGTTGTATTCTATACAGTAGGTTTCATGCGTGTATTGCAAAAAATATCGTGAGGTTCTGGTCTAAATTTCTCTATTGTTGTGGAACGAAATTCGAATAATGCAGGCAATTGAGAAAATAAGTTCGCCTCTACCCTATCATTTTTAATAGTCTAGCTCTGAATGACCTATCATTACTATAAGGTTCACCTGAATTTACGATGGGCAAACAAACAGAAGAAGAGCTTCGGGGGCTTATACATCTTGTGCTACGATCAAGAGCGACAACTTAGCACGTTAATTTTTATCGGCTTTATCGGGGAAAACTTCTAGCAGTCCTGGAGAAAGTCGTAGGAGAGGGCGGATGAAAATATTTTTAATTTGTGAAAAAATTAAGAACAACGATATTGGTCGTGTCTTGCACTTGGATAATAAAAACATTAATGATTTAGACATACTAGAATTAGTACGCGCCCTAAAAAACAATCATACCGTTAGAAAAATTTTTTTAGCTAATAATCTTATTGGGGATCCTGGCGCTCAAGCTTTGTTAGAACTGTTAGATGTTAAGCCCTTGATCCAAAAAATTGATCTGCGACGTAATTTAATTCAAGATGTTCAAATAATAACAAAGATTAGACAAAAAATAAAAGAAAATGCTTTTAGCATGAGCTCTCATTCTTTAACTGCCCGCTCAAAACAAGAAACTTTAGAAGAGGGCGTATACCGAACGATTGGTTATTGTTTTAATGATGAAACTTTGCTACATCGCGTGCGCGTGGTGACTCATAATCAAGATCTAGAAGCACTGGGAGATGCCTTGTTAGATGTGGTTTCGGATCTGTGGTCTTTAGATAAAACTATTAGGTGTCGGAATGACTTTTTAAGTCGTAGTGAAACGGCAAAATGCCTTAGAAATCATTTACTTGAGGCTCAAAGCAGTGGAAAAACACGGCATGGCGATGCAACAGAGGCTCTTCTTGGCGCTGTTTTTATAGACTCAGCTATGGATCATAGGGTGATTGAAAGAGTGGCTTTTCACATTTGAGGATTACAGAAACCTCAAAAGGATCCGCTGGTCTTAAATAAAAATAGAGAAAAAGCACTTGGGATATCCTTAAGAAAACTGGCCTGTGTTCAAATGGTGCTTGATAGCAGGCATTATTTTGATAGTGTTCAAAAAGATCAATTAATCCATGCACTGTCTGAAAATGACAGCAATTTTCCTTTCATATTAACGCGAGTATTTCTAAGGACAGCCATGGATTATCGGGCAGTTAAGAACCATGTTAAAAAATGTTATGGCGATATACAAAATAATCATCATCGTAATCCTGCAACACAAGATTCACAAAAAACGGCTTTGCAACCAAGGGCTTCAAACACTACATCGAATTTAAGCCTCGCAGAGGGGCTGGCTGTTGTAGGTGCTGCGGCTGGAACAGGTCTTCTGATATATTATACAATCTTTGGAGAGGCCGCCAAAAAGAAAGCAGAAAATGATAGAAAATCCGCAGCATCTCGAAACCGAGGTCAATGTTCATTAATGTAATCGCTTTGGTTGTTTGCAATGCATAAACGCCTTTGTTGAGAACGGCGCTTTCATTAAAAAAATGATTGCATGCTAGTCTTAATGTTTTAGGGATGCGCTGGGCTACTGCTTCTTTTCGTTTCTTGCTCATCCGTGTCGCTATCTAGAACCTCTAAGCCTTCAAAGCGATTTGTACTAGCTGGTTTCTTTTGAGGTGGTGGTTTTGTCCTAGAAAACTGCATCATGGGTGCAGGATGAGTCGTAAAAACTAAACTGTCAGATAACGCTGGAGAATAAAATTCACCTTTGTTGCCAGAATGTCCATCTAAGATCCCATCATAGGTATTTAAGTTACGCATTCTAACAGCATTGCCACCGCCTATAGCGTGCTGGGATGCTTGTAGTAGGCTTGCCACTGCGGTTTGATGCTTTCTGTTGGAGTGGCTAATGTTAAAATCTCCACAAACGATATAACCCTTTTCTAAGCTTTGCTTGATGATCAAAGCCGTCTGTGAGGGTTTCTCATAGTCGCCATGAATATTAACAATGGTTGCGCTCTTGAATGGATCCTGTTTATGTTTAAGCAAGTAGTAGTTGATGCCCGTAAAATCACAGTGTGGATTATCTGGTGTGGCTTGCCCAAAGATACTGAGACTCTGATGTACCAAAATAGCATTACCAAATTTATTATCCGCCCTCTTACACCAAAGTTTTAAAAACGACTCCAGATCAAAACTTAAGTTTCGAGCTTTGAACTCGGAGGCTAAAGACTGTACCAGATGTTGTTCTAAAGCGGGTGCTGCGGGTACTTCTTGCAGTACAAAGATCTGGCCCCCTGCTTCAGCCATAGAGCCCATATAACCCGCCATCAATTCCAACTGTTTTAGAAAACAACTCTCATGTAATCGACTGCCAACCGCTACCCCGTGATGCCCTTTTACAGGATCTTGAGGCGGAGCGATTCTTGAGCCTGGATTCCATACATTAAGGGTGACGACGAGTCCTATGGCTGTTTCTTTGGCTAATGGGGCATGATCGGTAATTGATAAAAGATAAGATTGATGATTGTCTAATCTTAAATGGTCTTTGGGAATATTATCGATTAGTACTTGCAAGCGAGCATTACGCATATTGACTTTTTATTCCATGAACCATGAAACAGGTTCCATTCTAACACATTCTTCGTAGTCTCACATAAACCTGAGAAAGTCTATTTTCACAAAACCTATTTTTCAAAATCATCTTAAAAATCATGCTGACGCAAGTATTTTTAGATTAATTCTGTGAAGCTAAATTCTAGCCTTCAAGCTGGCATTCCGTTAAACGCTATTACAAAGTACTTATTGGTCTTTAATTACACAGTTTTTGCTTGAATTACAGGGTGGTTGTTTAGGTGGACACTGCTTATACTCGGACACACGATAGCCTGAACGCAAAGGCTATAACGAAGATGGAAATATGGATTTACGAAAAAAACGAGGTCGGCCTGCTCAACAAAGGGTTAAAAATGTGGCTTTACAACGGGCCATTGAAAGTGTGGGCGGTGTTAAAAAATTAGCCTTAGAACTTGGGGTGCATTCTAATAGTGTGAGTGGTTGGCTGTATAGAGATCTGAAGATCCCAGCCCATCATGTAAAAACAATTGTACAGGCCACGCAGGGAACTGTCAGACCCGAAGAATTACGACCTGATATATTTCTCTTAGAATATTCTTGAGGAGGCACAGGAAAAAAGCAGGAATGAACCATCGTTTTTGGCAAAATGCCATTGGATGCTGAACCATGGATAAAAGACCTAAAGGAGTATCAAATGTACCCCAGCGCTTTAAGAAGCAACCCAGGCCCTGTAGCCGCCGCAGCCTCCTTACCACGGTATGGTACGGAGCTTCTAGAGATAGAGCCCCAACGCTGTAAACCCTGGCCTCATCATAACCGTGATCAAGCCTGGTTCAATCGACAACGCTGTGCCGATCTGATTAACTCCATTCAGAGGCATGGTCAAATGGAGCCCGTAATTGTCAGAGCCCTGGCACTAGGCTCTGAGCCCTCTTTTGAGATTATTTCGGGAGTGCGTCGATGGTTTGCCTGTTCTCAAATTCCTCATAGAACGCTTTTAGCACGGATGATAGAGGCAGATGATAAAACCTGTATGATCCTAATGCATGCAGAAAATGCAGACTCCCAGGACATCACAGAATTCGAACGTGCTTGCTCCTTTGCTGCCCACATGAAATCCGGTGTCTTTAAGAATCAGATTGATCTGGCCAAAACCTTTAGAGTCTCTCAATCCACCATCTCTAAAATGATTAAAGTGGCTGAGCTCTTTGACAAATCTTGGTTTGCTACACTCTTTGAGAGCAAACTCGACATTCCCATACGACAGAGCTATAGGCTCTCCACCTTATTAAAAAAACCCGAGCTTGGTTCGCAGATTGAGATGGAAGCCCAAGTCATTTTAGAGGAGAAAAATAAAACGAAGTCCCCATTGCCAGCACGTCTTATTTTACAACGCTTAATACGTCATGTGAGATCACAATCCTCAAGAGAAGAAGCCTTTACAAACAACAAAGTGCTTTTAGCTAAAGAGCGAGAACCTATCATCACACTAAAAGAAGATCCGGACGGCAATCTATCCCTGACAATGGATCCCCGTGTCAGGCAATACAATCGGGAACAAATCACTGCACTTTGGATGCAGGCCATGGATAATTATTGGTTAAAGATCCGATGCAACACTGAATAATAGCTTCAAGATTTTTTGCAAACGGATAAAAATACCGATCTACACTACCTTTTATTGATAGCTAATGAGCTACCCAATAGATCATTGCTAACCCCAATTGTCCCCGGGGTCCTGTTTTTTATAACCTAGATATGCTTCAATTTTTTCTTGAAGCGGAGTCAAAAATGTATTTTACAAAAATTTTAATGATCCAAAATTCGCGAAAATCTTCTGGTGGTTTGTAGTTCTTAATTCATCGATCAACTTGAGATCCATCTCTTTCGTATGAACGGTCATAGCAAATACTCCATCTTAAGCTAGATACCAACTGTACCTCAAAGCTATTACCGTTTACATCAGTCTTTTATAATATCGCTCAAAACATGACTCTCTTATAGAAACAAAAACCATTACATATCCCATAACTGTAATATAAAACGGTTAATGGTTCAGACCATAGAATCAACTTGGTTGTTTATACTTAAGGTCCTGTATTTATTAAAAAGTTTTGAGATAAAACGCCATTATTTTTTTGAGACTGAAAAGTTTTTTCACAAAGAGTCCGATCTCTTTCGTTAATCTTAAGCAAATCTGAAGAATAGAGCTTAAAAGTCTCTTTTGCGATAGCGGATAGCAAACGAGCAGCCCATGCAGGTAGATTTGCATGTAAGGAATAATAAATCCAAGACCCCGCTCGCCGATCGGATACAACACTTGAACCTCTTAAGATAGCTAAATGTCGTGAGATTTTAGGTTGATTTTTTTGTAAAGCATAAGTAAAATCACAAACGCAACATTCATTCCTCGCTTGTAATAACAATAAACAACGTAATCGTGTTTCATCAGAGAGTAAATAAAAAAATTCTTCCGGTTTTAGCATGATCTACAGTCTCTACTGGTTAGCCTTTCCAACATTTTTAACCCGTCTTATGCGATAACAACCTTCATTAAAAAATTTCTGTAAAACGTTTAGTCTGATAAAAGCGAAAAACGCAATCGATGAACAAACCACACTAAAGCTCCCAATGTTTAGAGACCTGTAAGACCATCCTTTATTGCTAGCCCAAGCGGGTCTATTTTAAAGTCATTAAAACAACTTTCTTCTGTCTTAATAACTTTAAAATCGCACATGCGTATATGATATTTTAAAGTTCATTTCAATGCCACTATTTTTCAAGAAGGCAGTAGAAGTAGCAGCTTCAATGAGCCTAAGACAAATAACTAATATATCAATCTCCCAGTTCATTTGGATTTTGGCAGCTAATATCTTTTATTAGCATTATTGCCAGCTCAAATTTTAAAAGAGCCAACGGAGTCTCTTAGCTCCCAAAAAATAGCTTGCTTATAAAAAAGTTGACACCTCAATAAAATGGGCAGAACATATGCTTATGTGCATATCCGGTTTTACATACTAGCCATGAAAAGTTACTCACCAGAGTATCCGCTATAAGCCTAAGAAGGGAGGAATTTATGTTTAGAGCACAACAACAAGAGCACCTTAGCAGCTGTCAGGATGGTTGCCATCCGCAAGAAGACGCAGGATCTTCTCTACAAGTAGACAGTGAAGCAATGCGAGCCAGAGAACAGGTAGGGATTGAAATGCGCTCATTAGCTGTAAGGGAAAATACACAGCGGTTGATTTTTAAAGTAGAAGGGATGTGTTGTGCGACAGAAGTAGAGCATCTAAAGGGCGTTTTGAATCCTTTAATAGATGCAAACAAAACTACTCTCAGCTTTGATTTAATCAACGCCAAATTAAGCTTAGAAAGCAACGATGCTCATTTTCCGAATAAAGATGCAATTATAAAAGCTGTTGCAAGAACAGGTATGAGCGCTACTTTGTGGAGCGATCATGTTAAGCAAACCCATGTTCAAAAAACATTCTGGCAACAATATGGGCATATTATGATGCACATGGCCAGTCTTGTCAGTTTGGTGATAGGATTTATTTTGCACGCTGTAAGAAATGGAGCAAGCACCGCTTTTGGGGGGGTTAAGGGCGGTGAAGAAGCAGAGCGTCCTGACTACCCTCCTATCGCGACCATGGCTTTTTATTCGACTGCCATCGTGGCAGGTGGTTGGTTTATTATCCCGAAAGCAGCGCGTGCAGTTAGACGAATACGACCCGACACAAATCTATTAATGGTCACTGCTACGGCTGGCGCTGTAGGCATTAATCACTGGTTTGAAGCAACAAGCTCTATGTACTTATTCTCAGCCGCAGAGCTTTTAGAAGCTTGGAATATGACGCGTGCCCGTAAAGCGATTCATGCGCTGATGGAACTTGCGCCGTCTACCGCACAAGTAGTGAGCGAAAACGGTGTGATTACAGAACAGCTGGTAGAACAAATATCCATCGGCGCTACGATTACTGTGAGACCTGGTGAAAAAATCCCCATGGATTCGATGCTCCTTGTAGGTTCAACCTCTGTTAACCAAGCACCCATAACGGGCGAGTCCATGCCTGTTCAGAAAGAAGTGGGAGATCTGCTATTTGCAGGAACCATCAATGGGGATAGCGTGATTCAATGTAGAGTAACCAAAGCAGCTTCTGATTCTACCTTAGCATCTATTATTCGCAAGGTGGAGGAAGCACAATCACGCCGAGCCAAGAGTGACCAATTTATAGAAAAATTTGCTCGTTACTATGTCCCTTCCATGATGGCGGCTTCTGCCGTGGTCTCTATAGTGCCGCCACTTGCAACGGGGGGCTCATGGTACCCGTGGGTTTATAAAGGACTTGAACTGTTAGTGATTTCTTGTCCCTGCTCCTTAGTGATATCCACGCCGGTGAGTATTGTAGCAGGCTTAACGGCTGCGGCCCGTTCTGGTGTCCTCATTAAAGGTGGCATTTATCTTGAAACGGCTGCCCATATTAAAGCTTTTGCCATGGATAAAACAGGAACACTCACCACTGGAGAACCTACGGTACAAACTATTATTCCCCTCAATGGATACAATACGAAAACATTATTAAAGCTTGCGGCTGCTTTAGAAATCCACAGCGATCATCCTTTAGCACGTGCCATTCAACGCAAGGCTAGAGCCGAAGGCATGATGAGCCAACCCGCAGAGAGGTTTCAGATATTCAAAGGCAAAGGGGCAGAAGGGTATATCGATGGAGAATTGTTTTGGATAGGTAGCCATCGGTTTTTGCATGAGAAAGTTGGTGAGCATGAGCCTGCTGCTGTCCATGAGCAAATACAAGCTTTAGAGGCTGAAGGTCATTCCCTAGTTGCGATAGGTCATGGCCAGGACATCTGTGGTTTCATTAGCATTGCCGATACCTTAAGGCCCGAAAGCAGAGAGGCCATTCAAGCCCTAAAACGAGCCGGCATTGAAAGAGTGGTTATGTTAACCGGTGATAATAAAGGTGCTGCCAAAACGATTGCTGACTCTATAGGCATTGACGAGTATTATGCCGAATTACTGCCAGAAAATAAAGTAACACAACTGGAGTCCTTAGTCGCAAGGTATAGGTATGTAGCTATGGTTGGAGATGGTATCAATGATGCCCCTGCCATGGCAGCCTCGAGTCTTGGCATTGCCATGGGGGCTGCGGGATCGGATGCGGCCATTGAAACAGCCGATATTGCATTAATGTCGGATGATCTTAGGAAATTAGCTTGGCTTGTAAGCCATGCCCATCGCACTTTAAATATAATCAAGCAAAATGTTATTTTCTCCTTAGTTGTTAAAAGTGCTTTTGTTGGCTTAACCTTTGCCAATAAATCGACACTTTGGATGGCGATGCTGTCCGATATGGGGGCATCGTTTATTGTGGTTTCAAATGGGTTGCGATTATTAAATAATGGCACTAACCATAGCAACCGAGAGAGAGTCATTCCTGGAGAAATAACCAGAGAAATCCAACAAGAACCTACGGTTGAAAGAAGGCCTCCCGTACTATACGAGTTTAGCAGAACGCAAGCTTCTTCATCTCGACCATTATCAGCAATTCAGCCTGCATTGCCTGCTGCGAATCAAACAACCCGTGTTGCTTGCAGTACTCGCTGCTGTAGTAGCAATTGCCATGCCTCTTCCTCATTATCACCGGTGCCTGCCGTTCAGCAAGAAGACGAGAAACAAGTTGAAATGCAAACAATCGCTTCTACCTCAACAAAGCCTGTAAGCGAAAGAGGCGTTGTTGTGCCCCTATTTACAGCAGCCAATCAAAACACCAGAGGAGAAGATTTTGCTACTAACCATGAGGAGGCTGTAGCACCAGCTCTGGTATCACAATTTAATCAATTGCGACAAAATAGACAGCAGGCTAATTTAATGGAAGTGCCAATTAATCCAGAACTATTACAACAACAAATAGAACAGCCTAAAAAAGCCTGTTGTAAAACTTGCAAGTAAAAATCAAGGAAGTAAAGTAAAATTGGTTTTTTTGATAAGCTAGGAGAAATTTATGCTTAAAAAAACTGTATGGAAATTGCCAGAAAGGAGTTCAAAAAAACAGCGCCCGGCTTCTCTATCAACAGATACAGATAGGGCGATGCTTCCGTACACGCAAATAGCATATGGCGAAGAAACAAGGTTGATAGCAAAAGAAGAGAAAAAAATTACAATAAGTCAATCAGTCATGGTGCCAAACCCACGAAAGTTGATTTTTAAAGTAGAAGGGCTATGTTGTGCGACAGAAGTAGAACATCTCCAGAGCGTGCTGAGTCCTTTACTATGTGGGCGTGAGATAACCCTCTCCTTTGATTTAATTAATGCAAAACTAACTTTAGAAAGCAACGATGCTCATTTTCCTAGCAAGGATGAAATTCTTAAAGCCGTTGCGAGCACAGGCATGAAAGCGGCTTTATGGAATAATCATGTTCAGCAAATACACGTGCAGAAAACATTCTGGCAAAAACATGGACAGGTGATCATGAACATTATAAGCCTGGTTAGTTTAGTGATAGGATTTATCTTTCAGGCTATCAGAGATGGGATCGGCACTGCTTTTGGTGGAGATGTTGTTAATGAGGGTGAAGAAACGGAGCGTGCAGATTATCCTCCTGTTGCGACCATGGCTTTTTACTCCGGTGCCATAGTAGCAGGTAGTTGGTTTATTGTCCCGAAAGCAGTTCGCGCCGTTAGGGCGATACGACCTGATACAAATCTATTAGTAATTGCAGCCACAGGTGGAGCAGTAGGCATTAATCAATGGTTTGAAGCAGCAAGCTCTATGTACTTATTCTCAGTCGCAGGACTTTTAGAATCTTGGAATATGACGCGTGCTCGTAAATCCATTCATGCGCTGATGGAACTGGCTCCGTCTACCGCGCAAGTGGTGAGCGAAAATGGTACAATTACAGAACAATTGGTAGAACAAATATCGATTGGCGCTACGATTACCGTGAGACCTGGGGAAAAGATCCCCATGGATTCTATCCTTCTTTTAGGATCAACGGCTGTTAACCAAGCACCCATAACAGGCGAGTCCATGCCCGTTCAGAAAAAAATGGGAGATCCGCTATTTGCAGGAACCATCAATGGGGATAGCGTGATTCAATGTAGAGTAAGCAAAGCAGCTTCTGATTCTACCCTAGCTTCTATTATCCGCAAGGTAGAAGAAGCACAATCACTTCAAACTAAAAACAAACACGCCATAGAGCAATGGACAGAAAAGTTCGCTCGTTACTACGTCCCTTCCGTGATGGCCGCTTCTGTTATGATTACTATCATTCCACCACTTACAATAAGTGCTCCATGGTATCCTTGGGTCTATAAAGGGCTTGAGTTTTTAGTGATCGCTTGCCCCTGCTCACTGGTGATATCCACGCCGGTTAGTATTGTAGCAGGCTTAACGGCAGCTGCCCGCTCTGGGGTTATCATTAAGGGCGGTATTTATCTTGAAACAGCTGCCCATATTAAAGCTTTTGCCATGAATAAAACCGGAATACTCACCATGGGCGAACCCTTGGTGCAAAATATTATTCCTCTCAATGGATACGATCGGGAATCATTATTAAAACTTGCTAGCGCGCTCGAGATCCACAGTGATCATCCTTTAGCACGGGCGATTCAACGGCAAGCTAGCGCAGAAGGCATTGTCGCTCAAGCCGCAGAAGGCTTTCAGACAGTGAAGGGTAAAGGCGCTGAAGGATATATCGATGGAAAATTATTTTGGATAGGTAGCCATGGGTTCTTGCATGAAAAGGTTGGAGAGAATGAGTCTACAGCAGTACATGAAAAAATTCAAGCATTAAAGTCGGTGGGCCACTCCATTGTCGCGATAGGCTATGGTCACCAAATCTGTGGTTTCATTAGTATTGCCGATGCGGTAAGGCCGGAAAGTAGGAATACCATTCAAGCCCTAAAACGAGCCGGCATTGAAAGAGTGGTGATGTTAACCAGCGATAATGAAGGCGCTGCTAAGGCTATTGCTGACTCTATAGGCATTGACGAGTATTATGCCGAATTACTGCCAGAAAATAAAGTAACACAACTGGAGTCCTTAGTCGCAAGATATAAACGGGTAGCCATGGTTGGAGATGGCATCAATGATGCGCCTGCCATGGCAGCCTCTAGCCTGGGGATTGCAATGGGTGCAACAGGCTGGGAGGCTGCCATCGAAACAGCCGATATTGTATTAATGTCGGATGATCTTGGAAAATTAGCTTGGCTTATCAACCATTCTCACCGTACTTTAAATATCATCAAACAAAATGTTATTTTCTCCTTAGCCGTTAAAGTTGCTTTTGTTGGCTTAACTTTTGCCAATAAATCGACACTTTGGATGGCGATCCTATCCGATATGGGCGCATCGTTTATGGTTGTTTCGAATGGGTTACGATTATTAAATAATAAGAACAAAGAAGAAAGAGCCACGGTTCAAAGAGCTTCCCCAATCATAAATTCAGGTATTGAGCTCGTGCCCCGAAAAGCGCCTATGCTTTACGAATTTACAAGAACACAAACCTCTACCCCTCGATTATTATCCGATCGGTATGATACATCCTTACCTGCTGCGAATCAATCAACCCGTGTTGGTTGCAGTGACGACTGCTGTAGTAGCAATTGTCATGCTTCCTCTTCATTACAACCTGTTCTTCAGCCAGCAACGGTTGCTCCCTTATTAGCACAACCTGATGAGGAACAAGGAATACTTGAAACCCAAACAACAGCTGTCACATCTAGCCCAAGCTGTAAGGGGAAGGGACATTGTAGCAGTGATTACGGTGTTTCTAGCAGCTTATTCGATCGGGCTGCTTCCATTCAACAGGAGGTAGTTGTTTCACGCTTTACAGCAGGACAGCAAGAAATGAGCCATCAAGAAGATTTAACTGGGCAAGCTATAACGCCATCACTATTATTAGTATCACAATTGAATCAATCACGACGTAGTACCCTGCAAAATGCACAAATAGAACAAAGTAAAAAAGCCTATTGTCAATTCAAAGCGTGTAAGTAAAAAATAGAAACGGAGGGTTTAAACGCTCGCTCTATTCCTCCTTTTTTACTCTTAAATAAATTTAAGCGTTATGAATTTTCATGATCTATTAGCTCCTTTCCTTCCCTTAACATATAAAAGGCAATAGCCAGAGAAGCCATGGGATCAACCCACCCTATTTCAAAAGCATAGTTCATAAACAATCCTATAAATAGGATCCCGGAAAGTGCGGCGCAAATAAAAGTTTGCTTAGAATCGGCTATGATGGCTTTGCTACATAATTGCTTTCCAAGTTGATATTTTTTTAGCGCTAAAAAAGGCATCATAAACAGAGAAACCAAGGCAACGATAACGCCCAAAAGCATGGGTTCTGGTTTTTCTTGTAGATAAATTTTTTCTATCGCCTCCCAAATAATATATATTCCAAACAAAAAGAAGCTATAGGCTATATATTTTTGCGATTTTCGCTCAAACTCAATAGTGGCTTTTTGATTTTTGTCTATCATTGATTTTTTAGAACGCCAGATGATAATGCAGGCTGAAACAGATTCAATAAAACTATCTATACCAAATACTTCAAGAGATGAGCTTCCACTATGAATGCCAGCCCACACACACAGAAGTCCCTCAATGATATTATAAATAATGATAAAGCCCTCAAGGGCTATCATTTTTTTTAGACAATTTTCTTGTTGGGAATCTATACTATTTACTGTTGAATGCATATCAATGGCTATAACTTAGCTCATCCATCAAATTGACCTTATAAAATATGACTGAGATTTTAGCATTCATTAAATTTTTAGTCTATAGTCGGTCATTCACCAGAAAAACTACTTTTCTATTTGTTGAATGGTTTGGGATAACTATTTACTTTTTGGGTTTTCTTCTCACTTTTTTTATGGAGGCAATCGTATTATCACATCCTTGTTCCTTCTTTAAGCTTTTCAAAGTATTAAAATAAGGAGAAAAGCTTTTATGAGATGTTTGTTTCTCAGTCTGTCGTAATTGATTATTAGCAGATGTTGATTGACTGGTAATGATGGAAGTGGTTTGACCAAACCGAGCAGCGGTTGTTGTGCAAATGCCGCCACAACATCCTCCTCCCATAGCCTGAGTGCCTGTTTGAAGCACTTGTGAAACCGACGCAAGTACCGACTCTGGAACAGCTGTTGCGTTTTGTAAAAATTCCGGTAGATTAGAGCTACTGATATTTATTGTGCGTGAATAATGAATACTTGAACTGATGGCTCGACCCGTTGCCCAAGAAAGGGTCGTATTAACTGCCATTCCAAGCGGATGTTGCTTTAATTCATTGAGTAAAATTTTTCCGGTTTGTATGGGATGATACAGTGCATATAGAGTGTCTTTGATTGTTCTCACAGGGTGGAATAAAAGCTTTTTCCATCCAGCTACGTACAAATGAGTGCCATACTTTATTTCATCCCCTAGATAACGAATATAATGACTATACAACACGAAACCTTCCCCTTTTGGAGTTTAATATCAGCGCCAATGCCTGGCACGGAAACACCTATAAAATCTTACATATTCGATTTATCATATATGTTGTTCGCCTCTTATGTCAAGTTATCTTTGTCATTTTAAATCGAGCCTAGGATCTGTAGAACTGTCACAGGCATTCAACTGGTTTTGTTTGAAGAAATGAATATCTAAGATCAGAAACCTATGCTTGAATCCTAGTCCATTTAAAATAAGACCAGAATCCACAATCAATAAGCACATCTCACCCAAATCAAAGAAAAATAATTTATTGCTTACCTGAATTAAAAAACTTTATTGGATGGTAAAAATTGGGATTCAAGGATTATTTCGTTATTTTGAAATATTGACATAACAACAATCTATGTTTTAACGATAACCAGTGATGGATTTGATTGACGCTCTGAACCTTCATTGTCGTATGCAGCGTATATGGTGAATGTATGGTCAGTTTTCGGTAAGCTGGAATGAACGGGTCACAGCGATGGGATCAGTAGTATTGTCTTCAGCGTAACTGGGCGAATAGTCTCGGGCTCGAAAATAGCACGCTAAGACTTTGGGATGATCATCGTGCAGGCGCTAATAAAATTTCTTCAATAACTTATTTGAGCTCTTATGCAAACTTGTTAGCCTTTAAACAAAGCTCGGATGTTCTTTTAGCGATTTTGCAAGAAACTGGGTTGCAGGTAACATTATTTGTTCAACAAAGCATCAATGGGATTCAAATTGCTCTACTGCGTAAATTTGAGTGGATTGAGTATATGGTTAGCATATTAGACTTTTGAGTTGCAAAAGACCTCTGCTGTGATTTGTAATCATGTTTTTAAAAATGTAGTACATTTCTGCATTGAAGATTATTCTGAAAGACATAGAAGCATCTATAATTAAAGATAAAACGAACATTTCACCCAGAGTGAGTCAGGTGTGCGGGTGATTAGGGGGGTTGTAGCTTCAGTTTTGTAGAGCGCAGATTTAATAAAGATCATCGGGGGCGAGGGGAATTTCAAACCCACAAATGGGCGGGAACGCCTATAAATACAGTGCTTTCCTTGCAAGCAATACATCCGGTTAGGATGCCTGTTTATGGCCTGAGGTCTGCTTAAAAAATGAGCATATTAAAATGCTTTATTGGCCCACTGTTTTTTGCATCAAGCCCTTTTTTTTCACGGTTTTGGGGTCTTTGGACACCTTGTTTTGCGATACACACTATTTTTCTGCGATACATGGTCTTGCATACAGTATGCTTGTGGCTTGGTAGAATCAACCGTCGCGAGCGCATGTTAATGCGCAGACGCGACACAAAGGCTGCCCTTCCGAGGTTCAAAATTTTAAAAAAGAAAAGACGTTTTTACTTTCTCACCCTTGGTACACAGTTCAATAGGGTGGCCTGGACTGGAATTTTAAGTCCTGGTACTTTTGTACCGTCACCCCAAAAGCCTACTTTGACTCCTAAGCTTTAAAGGGCAGGATCGATGATACAACCCAATCTTGCAGAGCTTCTAACACTCAGATCCAATTGTGTTGATGACAAAAATTTTAGACTTCGATGCTGGACTAAGGCACGGTGCATAGGATCTCGATCTATCATTCGATACACGATCCATCACTAGCTGCCCTGCCCAATGGTTCAAAATGATAAAAAAAAGCAGTGGTTATTTTCCCATCCTTGGTGAATAGCTTAGTACGAAGGATTGAACTGGGATCAGATTAAAACGAGGCTTGTTTGTTCTGGGAAATCTTTAGCTCTGAAGCTGTGTTTTTGTCTGGTATCGACTTTGATAGGTTTCGGTATCGTGCCCTGGATCTAAGGCATAAGCAATCGACACTAAATTATAAAAGACTGGCCTAACAGGAATTTTATTGGATTCCACCACAGGGATTAAGGCCAAAGCCAGGTTTGAATGAATTGTCTCTAAACGAGCCACTTGCCGCTCTATCCTAAAAACATGGCACTCATATCGCAAGGTTGCAAAGCAAAACAAGAGCACCCATCCTTTTAGAACGCCCATCATGATAGTCAATAGCCTCAAATGCTTTAGCTGTTTCATTGTTTAAAAGGTATCCCCTTCGGTGACTCAACTGTACCATCCTCTAACGATCTTAGGTAAGTATCCAGTATTTAAGAATCAGGATGATTGCATACTAAGTGTTCTATGGCTTTTCCGATTTTTTGCATCTCAGCCGACGGTCCCTCTACTGAAGGCAGGTTATTCAAATAAGCTACTGCACCAAAGGCTGTCACGCCTATTAATAAAAACTCAGCTCGTTGTAAAAATAGCTTAGTTAAGATTTTTTTTCGTATCATGAACCTGAACAGCTCTATAACCAATACAGCCAACGATATCACCAAGACCATTGATAGTCCCTCTATTATTTTCTCAAAAACGAGCGACATCTCATTTTCCTTTGGTGGCTGAAAAGAGGATCCTAGCACAAACCTTTATTCAATAAAATGTTGCCATTTGTTCCTAGCCATTCCATGGGTTTTTAATGAAAACAGTCCACGGATCGATGTGTAATTACAGGCATTTTTTGATCATTGTAACACCATTGATCGTATTTGGCACTTATCACTCAATTTAGAGGGAAATTACAGGGTTTTTTGCATAGAAATGTTCATAAATACCTTGACGAATTATTCAAATTACCCTATATTTATAGAGTTAATTGAATGGGCGCGGAGTATGGGATGGTTCAAATCCCACACTCCGACATAACCTAATCGGATAAGGATTAAGCCATGCTTGCCACACATACTATCGTATCAAAGATCATTCTTCCCTGCTATTTTTTCTACTGGGCCTGTCAGGGCTTTAGCCCTCCTTTGCGTTCTTAAATCCAAATTCTCGGTTTTTTTACGGAATAAGGTTTGAACGCTTAAGGAGTCCTATTATGTCCAAGTTATCCATCGACAATGCCCTCAATGTTTTGGGTATTCCTCAAATGCCTGCCAACCCACAAGCCCTTGATGCGGCTTATCAATCAGCTTTAACAGCCTACCAATCTATCCGGGGTCCTGCCTCCGAGCCTGTTCATCAGCTCTTAAAGGCAGCACATCTCAGCCTTCAACATACCGGAGATGCTGCCCAAAAGGCTTGTGCTTCTGATCCGGGCTATGCCGCTCGTTTCGATCAGGCTTTAAGCTGGATTACCACCACCCCTTTGTCCTTTGAAATCTTAGGTGCTTGGTTGTGGGTAAATGGTACACGAGGTACCAGCTTGCCTCTTGAATCCGAGCTACGAGTCCATGGTTTTGAATGGGCCTCTAAAAAAGCCTGCTGGTTCTTAAAACCCCAAGCGGCTGCTCATACCGATCCCCAGCGTGAGCCCTGGGATTTAGAGCGTATCCGATCGGCCTATGCCTATCGTCCTGTCTAAACAACCTCATGAGTCATTAAAAGGAGATCAACCATGCACAGAACAATCGATCACACACACTGTTCCCTGCAGCGCTATCAGCAAGAGCTGAGCAACATTCCCTTGCTCAGCGAACAGCAAGAAATAACGATCGCCCAAGCTATTGAGGAAAGCAGCCTATCGCTGAATGCCCTAGAAGCTTCCCTAGCCTTAAAGGGAGCTGTCACATCGAGCGTCTTAGCTATGGATGCGCTTAAACGCCAGATTGGTGTGGCTAAGCACACAGTCCAAAAGGCTAAACAACAGATGATTGAAGCGAACCTTCGATGGGTCATCAGTGTCGCCAACCGATACAAGGGTCGGGGAGTACCCTTAGCCGATTTAATCCAAGAAGGCAATCTGGGTTTAATGAAAGCTGTCGATAAATTCGATTATCGGCTGGGCTATAAATTCTCCACCTATGCGATCTGGTGGATCCGTGAAGCAGTGATGCAGGCGATTGATGAGGCATCTACGATCCGCATCCCCTCCCATATGAGAAAGTCTATGAGGCGCTTCGCGAAGCATCAGCAACAACTGGCACAAGCACTCGGCAAAGAACCCAGTACTCAGGAGATGGTTCAGCATTTGGGACTGTCTGAGGATCACATTTGCGAAATGCTTCAACTCAAAGAACAACCCCTTAGGTCAAAGCCTCAGGCTGAATGTTTAGATCTACACATCAATGTTACAGAGTCATCGCCCTTCAATAGAGTTTTGCTAGATGCCTTAAAAACAGTCATGCCGCAGATCTTAGGCACACTCAAGCCACGTGATGCGCAGATTTTAAGCCTGCGTTTTGGATTGGATAACGCAGAGGAGCACACGCTGGAAGCCATTGGCGATGTCTTGGGACTTAGCCGAGAACGGGTGCGCCAAATTGAAAGTGCGGCCCTTAAAAAACTCAAGTTTTCAGCCTATGCCAAGACCTTAGAAGGCTTCGTAGACAAGGTTCAAAAACACGCACATCGTGCGGCCTAAAAAGCATTGTAGGGATAGGAGGTACATCATGTGCAGTCAGGATGATCAGGAAAACGCCAGCGTTAAAGGATCTTTAGAACAGCCCTTGCAAGAATCTGTGGATCCAGTCAACGCCTATATGCAAGCCATGAGCCGTTTTAAATTGCTGAACCGCCAGGACGAAAGGGTCCTTGGAGAACGTATTGAAAAGGGTCTTCAAGCAGTCTTAGCGGCCCTGGCACACTATCCACCCACGCTTGATCCGCTGTTGGAGGCCTTCCAAAAAGCGCAGCGTTCTGAGATGGCCCTCAGCGAGGTGATCCATGGCTTTATAGGGCCGTCTCCTCTTGCAGCCACGAGCCTTGCAAAAACCGATGCGGTCCTAACAACGACCCTAGAGCATGCTAACTGGGTAGAAGCTAGAAATCGATTTGAAAATCTGGCTATTTTAAAAATACAGGTCGAACAATGCCTAACCAAGCTGGGTCGTGTACATGCTAGAACCCAGGAAGCATTTTTAGTATTAGCCAACGCCTTAAGTTGTTTTAGAGTATGTAGCCCCTTATTAAAGACAATGACCCTTATTTTTCGTAAGGCATTGGCTTCGGAACAGTCCCTTAACCTCCATGCTTTTGAGAAACAGGTACTGCGCCATCAGCTCTGCTGTGCAGAATCTGAAGTGCGTCGCGCTAAAGATGAATTGATCAACGCTAATCTTCGTTTAGTCATTTCTATTGCGAAGAAATACCGGAATCAAGGTCTAGCCTTCTTAGATTTAATCCAAGAGGGCAACTTAGGTTTAATGAAGGTGGTTGATAAATTCGAGTACCGAAGAGGCTATAAATTCTCGACCTATGCGACCTGGTGGATCCGTCAGGCGATCACCCGTGCTCTTGCCGATCAAGGTCGAGAAATCCGTGTACCGGTGCATGTGATTGAAGTGATGCAAAAATTAAGGAAAGTCCATAACAAAATCGTACAGGAAACGGGCTTTGAGCCCACAGCCGAAGCCTTAGCCAAGCACAGCCATAAACCCCTGCAGAAGGTCCATAAAGTGCTGGGGATCTTTGATCCCATTTCTATGGAAACGCCGATAAGGCATGAGGACTCTGCTTTGTTGTTAGAAGATGTGATAGTCGATTCGACACTGCAATCGCCCCTGGCGTTGGTAAGCCAAATGGAATTACAAAAAACCCTGCATAAAGTTTTGGCAGAACTACCTGCCCGTGAAGCCATGGTGCTCAGAATGCGTTTTGGTATTGATACAGACACAGAACAAACCCTAGAGGAAATCGGTCGCACCCTGGGTCTGACCCGAGAACGGGTGAGGCAAATTGAAGGGCAGGCATTAGCCAAGCTCAGACTACCTCGTCGGGCTAAGGTATTGAAAGCGTTCTTAGAGGATAAGTCCTCAGAGGTTCAAAAGAAAACATAAGAGTTTAGACAACTATTGCCGAGTGGCAATGAACCAGGTGTGGCGACGCACTCGCCATGGGATATCAGAAAAAAATCTTAAGGAGTCCTATATGCAAAAGATCACGACATCAGAATACAAATGGTTTTTGAAATTTTATGTCTACGATCATGGCTGTTTAGCCGAAGACTATGCAGGGATGCAAAAAGTTATCACCTTATTTGAATCTTTCATAAACCCTAGTGAGACAACGTTATTTTCTCAGCTTAAAGCCATAAGAAAAATGATTGGGAAAAATCAGCATATAAACCATGGTGCACAAACCAGTATTCATCATCGCTTACAAGCTTTAAAAATTAAACAAAAAGGAAATATTTTTAAGCGTTTGAGGACATTTCTGTTCTCTTCCGAGGTTGATCTAGGTCTTTGCTATTTGATTTTACAAGAGGAAGAGCAGGTTCATACTTTTCTGAAGGCGCAACACAAGAAGCTTAAAGTGCTCTTAAAGCAGATGTATGAGCCTGCCTTATTAAAACATTTATCCAGAGTGGATTTAGGCCGTGTTCAAAGTCTGGAATTTTTTCTTAGACGAGCACGTACCGTAAACAAGGAGGTTATACGAGACTGCCATAATATGCGTAAAGTGTTGAAAGAATATGCACCCAATGACATACCGACTACAAGTTTTCAAAGCTTAATCCAACATTGTAATAGCTGGGGCTCCCAAGTCAACACGATCCCCTTGCGATCTAAAAGTGTGCTCAGGCGGGTATCCGAACAATGCTCTGCTCTGTGGGAGGTTTGTGTTTTTTTATGGGATTAAGCGAGCTCTAGGAGAATAGCAATGTTCCTTTTAAGTCTCTTGGATCATTATTTATTTTTAAGAACACATCTGAACATCCAGATTTTACTGGCAGCAATCAATGTCAAAATGCAAGCCTTGCTGAAGATTATGGGGGCTCAGTCTTGGACTAAGGCAGCACTGCTATGGCTGTGCATCTTAAGAAGCTTGGAACACCCTGAACGAATGAAGCAGTATTTCTACGACTTTGGGCCATCAACAGTATCATTCTATAACGAAAGGAGAAACCCATGTCAACAATGATAGTCGATGCTCAATAGAGCGTGGATCAAAGAGTCACAACGATCAAGTGTGGCGACGGGTGCGATCAACACCCCCGCCACGTGGACATTAGCAACAGGTCTTAAGGAGAGTTACTCATGTCAACGATTAAGATATCAGATTACATCTTTTTTTTAAAGACTTGTTATTTTGGACATCGGCTTTTAGAAAAATGTTATAAAATGAAGCATATTTATCTTGGGCTACTATTGAAAGATAAGCAGCCAGCTAGTCTTTTAGATTCTTTGCAAGTCTTCAATACTTTAATAGACCAAACGCTATCATCGATGAATCCATGCTATCTCAGCTTCTTAGTAGATCGGATAGTTGAGCAGCAGGCTAGTGCTCCGAAAACCCTCATCCCGCTCTGGGATTATACCTTGGTCTTGAACGATCAGCACAACCTGTATACTTTTTCAAGTCAGCAAGATCTTGAAATCAAAAAATGTCTTAAAAGGATAGAGGTCTTTTATCGATGCAACCCTCGTGCAACAGGTATTGTTTTTGTGGAACAACTCAAGAAATTGCAAGCGGTTTCACAATTTATTCATGAAAAAATGCTGGGGGCCTTAGAGAATACCCAAGCGTTTTTAGACAAAACACCGCTCAAAAGTGACACTGGATGTATGGGGTCTTTCGAAACTTTGATGGGGCATTTAAAGGACTCTAACGCTTTCAATCAGGCGCAGAGTTCAAAGGATGATGGAGCCTTGAAAAGGACTTTTAAAGGCTATGGTACTCGTCCACCTTTATCGAAAAGGAACGATGACTAATGATGTCCTCCTCACCGATCCCCTCAAATTAATCTATAGAAATAGGATAAAAAGGCAAAATGCTATTGAAATTGGAAGTGCAGAAGATCAAAATGCTTATTTTAGTCTTCTGGAGGAAGCAGATGGTTATTCAAG
>JAGOUJ010000029.1:5815-17620 GCA_018061325.1 Gammaproteobacteria bacterium | reverse complement strand
AGCTAAAAAACATTGGGCTGAATCTGAAAAAAGAGCTTTGGTAGACGCAACATTTCAAGTAATAGTGCAGGCAATTCAAAAATCTTCGGGTCGATTATCATTTGCTAATTTTGCAATTACAGCATTTGATGAAGATTCTATCAAGTTTATGCGCGAAGCCTACGATCGATATGCCGTTGACAATTCAATGCAACCACCATTGAAATTAATGCAAGGCATCTATACAGACAAGATAGCTAATAGCAAGCTTGGTTCAAATTGGGTTCCAGTATGCAGGCAGCCAGATGGAAATTTATATTTATCTGAGAGCGGACTTTATGTTATAGATACATCTTTAAACCAAACGTATATTAGTGATGCATTTGAAAAATTTAAGAAAAATGGTGCGTGCGCTGTTGACATGCCAACATGTGATGTCAAAGAAGAAATGGCTGTTGCATGCTGCGCCCAAGAATTAATGATAACAGCCGCTCTTCAAGATACAAGAGCTAAGTTTGAGTTTTTACTTGAAATCATAGGTGCTCTGTCTTCATTGATGCCAGAAGTTCCAAAAGAGAAGTTGAATGATATTCTTTTTATGAATCAGCTAAAAAAATGTTTTCCATATGTTACAAATGATCAATACTCGCAAGAACAATTAAAATTGGTTTTGGCAATTTCTGAGGATCTTGTATCGAGAGAAGATTTGGAACATGTTGAAATGATTAGGATGATGGGTGTTGCCATCAAAAATAAAGTATCGGTTATTTATAAAGCAGATGATATAGAAAGTGCAACGAATGCATTAGAAGCCATTTATAAAGGTTATGTTCATGAATTATTAAAAGATAAAAGCGGTCTCTTTTTTAGTGGGTCTCACCATGTTGTTAGCAATGTTTCAGAAGAGTCCTCGAAAGTCCAAAATCCCACTCCGCCCAGACCAGTATAATCTATTACTGGCCAAAGCTATGGAAACGGGACAAAAAGCGGTTGGCTTTATTGGGGTAGAGTTTCAGATGCCCACCGAAATTCCAGCAGGTTTTGTTAGACAGCAACGCTTTGGGGTGATCGAGGCTTTTGAAAAAGCCTGTCAAAAAACATTGGATTACTCCCTAATTTATTACCCATTCCGCTATTGGATGGTGGGCAATTGCTCTACGCCTTTTATGAACTGTGTACTGGGCGTGCGCTACCGGCGGCGGTGCAATCCATGGGTATTTGGCTAGGCGCAGGGGCATTGATTAGCTTAATGAGCTTGGCTTTTTATAACGATCTGATCGCATTTTTGTAGGGCTGGTTCACCAAATAAGTTTTTTGGAGTAGCATTCAGGGACATACATCCCTGTACTCGACGATTTACCATCCATGGAATCGACGCCCCTTATGCCACTCCAAAAAACTTGTTTGACAGAGATTATGTCATTATCTAAATTTGGATAATGCTCACTGATTAAATTTAGATAATGACCATTGACTAAATTTAATCACTCAAATAAACTGTAAAAATGATTGATCCACGTTTTTTAGTTCATAACAGCCATTTAGAAGATCCTGAGCACTTTCAGGACCGTGATCCCCAATTAAGCTGGTTAAAAAAACAGTTTTATATCTACGAGTCTCCTTTGCTGGCACAATTTCCAAGCGTGCCTGGTATTTATACGCTCGGTGGGGGGCGTCAGATTGGCAAATCAACCTTGCTTAAACAATGGATGCAGAAGCAACTAGAGGCTAAGAGCGATCCGAAGCGCTTGTTATTTGTAAGCGGGGAGCTGATTGATGATCACCATGCGCTTTACAAAGTCTTAACCCAAGCTTTGGAGATGATGGAGGGGGCTCCTTCGCAACAGGCATCGCTCAACTATCTTATTATCGACGAAATTACCTACATTAAAGACTGGGATAAAGCTATTAAATATGCCGCCGATGCGGGATTATTACAGAACACAGCACTAATGTTAACGGGATCGGATTTAAGTCTTATTAAAGATGCTCGATTACGTTTTCCAGGTCGGCGTGGTATGGCCGATGTGGTAAATTTTCATTTATTTCCCCTCTCTTTTAGAGAAACGGTGTTTTTAAAACAGCCAGACTTTCATATCAAGGATGCCTCCAACGTTCCCCCCGATCTGATCGATCATTTATTTAAAGCCTTTGATGATTATCTTTTTCATGGGGGCTTTTTACGATCGATTAATGAGTTTGCAGCAACAGAGCAGATCTCCGTTGCAACGCTCACGACCTATTCCGAATGGATTCGCGGCGATCTTTTAAAGCGTGGTAAGCAAGAACATTTTTTAAAAGAAATCTTAGCAGCCATTATCAAGCGATATACTTCCCAAGTATCTTGGACAGCTTTAGCCAAAGATTTATCCATCAATCATCCTAAAACAGTGGCCGATTATGCCGCCCAATTAGAAGCGATGGATACCTTATTTATACAAGGCGCGCTTTTAGAAGATAAATTAAGCGTGGCTCCTAAAAAAGGTAAAAAACTTATTTTTACCGATCCTTTTATTTATCATGCTTTAAAAGCCTGGATTATTCCGAGTGCAGATCCTTTCCAAACCCAAATCAAGACCTGCTTAGTAGATACAGAATTATGTGCAGGTTTGGTAGAAGCAGCCGTTGCATCGCATTTTCGTCGGCATTATCCTACCTATTACATTAAAGCAGAAGGCGAGGTGGATGTGGTTTATGTCGATAGCGAACGTTTTTGGCCTATCGAAATTAAATGGACTTCGCAATTAAGACAGAAATCTTTAAAACAAATCATGAAATATCCCAATGGGCGTATTTGGGGTAAAACTAGGGTGGCTACAACCCTGTCGGGCATTTCTGTAGAGCCTTTGGCGCTGGCACTTTTTCTAGCAGGGTAATGGGCGGTTATGTATAGGGGTACATTTTATGCGTGTTGTATTAATCATGTTTTTTTGTTTTGGACTTGTTTCTTGTGCTGCGAAGATTCCGCCGGAAAAAGAGCTTGCTGCAGAGGCAAAAGCTCAAAAAGCATTATTAGCACCGGAAGAATTCTACGATTTAAATAGAGCCCGAAAGCTTGAAATTGAAAAGAATGCTTACAAGAGGTAATCCAGCTAATTTACCAAGCTGTAGGTGCTATTGTGCCATTTTTAATTGGTATCGCGCCATTTTTTGTGCCAAAATAAGCATAGATTGTGCCAAATAGAGTCTTTTAGAGTGTGTATATATGCCAAAAAGTACCCTAAATACTGAATTAGAGTTGATTGAAAAAGTGATTGCCTGTTATCCCAAAGGGGTAGGCCTTGACATTCTTTTAAAAGTCAATGAGCTTACTTTTTCGCGTCGTACCCTACAACGTCGAATGAAGCAGTTGATAGAGAGCGGCCGACTGAAGGTTTCAGGTAAGGGGGCAGGGACACAATACCAGAGTGCTGTCTCTCTCCCGAATTCCACCCCTACTACCTTTGTGGTTTCGTATGGTAGCTTTGAAATCCCTATTACAGATGCAAGCCAGTCAATCCTTAAGTATGTGAATCACTCTTTAAACGATAGAAAGCATGTTGTTTACAACCGAACTTTTTTAGATGATTATCAACCGAATAAAAGTGCTTATCTTTCTGAAAGTATCAAGGCGCATCTTAGGGATATTGGTCAAAATAGTGTGGACCCCCAGATAGTTGGAACCTACGGAAAGAAAATTTTAAGTCATTTATTAGTTGATCTCTCTTGGAATTCCAGTCGTTTAGAAGGCAATACCTATTCTTTATTAGAAACGCAGCGATTGATCGAATGGGGTGAAAAATCGGAAGGTAAGAGTATTACAGATACACAAATGATTCTCAATCATAAATCTGCCATAGAGTTTTTGGTAGAATCTTCGCAAGACATTAATTTTAATCGATTTACGATCCTGAACTTACATGCCCTATTATCGGATAATTTATTAAGTAATGCTGCAGCCTGTGGTAGATTACGAAATATTCCTGTTGCGATTGCCAAAACAAGTTATACGCCTTTAAATGTTCCGCAGATAATTGACGAGTGCTTTGAAAAAATACTTGAAAAAACCGCTAAAATTCAGGATCCTTTTGAACAAGCCTTTTTTGTCATGGTACAGTTGCCCTACTTGCAACCTTTTGAAGATATTAATAAACGTGTTTCTCGTCTTGCAGCGAATATTCCCTTGATTCGGAATCATTTTTCTCCTTTATCCTTTGTGGATGTTCCCGAAAAAGCTTATATCGATGCTCTTTTAGGGGTATACGAATTAAATCGTATTGAGTTATTACGGGATGTTTTTATCTGGGCTTATGAGCGATCAGCGGCCCAGTATACTACAGCCCGTCAGCTATTGGGAGAACCTGATCCCTTTCGACTTCAATACAGAGAAGCGCTTATTGAACTTATTGGCACAATTGTACGTCGCGCTTTAACGGTTAAAGAAAGTATTGCTTACATTCAAACATGGATTGCACAGCAGATCCCAGAAGCCGATAGCCTTCATTTTAGGGAAATTGTAGAAACAGAGTTGCTTAACCTGCATTCTGGAAATATTGCAAGATTTCGCTTAAAAGCTGTAGAATTTCAGCATTGGCAAGCACACCAAAAAGGTTCAAGACAACAAGAGGAAAATCATTAACCATGCACACAACACTTACAAAAAGTGCCCAAAAAGTACAAGATGTACTGCTAGCAACGGGATTAACACCCAAGGTTTTAGAGCTTCCTGGTAGTACCAGGACGGCAGTTGATGCTGCATCAACGATTGGTTGTGAGGTGGCGCAAATTGTTAAATCGCTGATCTTCAAAACGAAGCAGAGCCATAAACCCCTATTAGTACTTACCTCTGGTCCAAACCGTGTCAATGAAGCGCTTGTTGAATCTCAAGTCGGTGAAAAAATTGTTAAAGCAGATGCTGATTTCACCCGAGAAGTTACGGGTTTTGCAATTGGCGGTATTCCACCTGTTGGGCATACACAGAAAATCGATTTTATTTTTATTGATGAAGATTTATTAACGTTTGAAAGTGTTTGGGCAGCAGACGGTACGCCTAATGCTGTTTTTAATTTAGGTAGTACCGATTTATTGGCTATGACGGGTGGAACCGTTCTTTCAATAAAGTAATCGGCTCATACAAGTTTGTCACCTGAGATTTTTTCTATACTAACCCGTTATATCTGTCTCATTATTATGATAAACTCCCTCAGTCTTTGACGGAGATCATCTAAACCATGAAGCAGCGATCAATCCTTTTCTTAGGCCTTCTGGGCCTTCTTTGCTTACCTACAGCCCAAGCCTTTCAAACCTTTACTATCAAGGATATCCGGGTTCAGGGCTTACAACGCGTTTCCAAGGGGGCAGTCCTCGATAATCTGCCCGTGCATGTGGGTGAATCCTTTAGCGAGTCTGATACCGATTCTGCGATACAGGCCTTGTACAAAACCGGTTTTTTTAAGGATGTTAACTTAGCTAAAGAAGGCGATGTCTTGTTGATACGTGTGGTCGAGCGCCCTAGTATTCGTACCTTAGAATTAGTGGGTATTAAAGACAAGGAGAAGATTAAAAAGTTACTCCAAGAATTGGGTCTGACAGAAGGGCGTTTTTATGATCCCGCCATTGTGCTCAAGGCACAAAAAGAATTAGAGCGTTATTATTTTAGTCGTGGTCGCTATGGCGTGAAAATTGAATCTGTGGTGACAGAGTATAAAAAGGCAGCGTCCTTAATGGATGTGAAATTTTCTATTTTTGAAGGCGATGTTGCGCGTATTAAGCAGATCAAGATTATTGGGAACACTGTTTTTCCAGAAAAGAGTTTGTTAAAAGAATTTCGTTTGCAGAAAACCCATTGGTTATCTTGGTTTAAGCAAGACGATCAGTACAATAAAGAAGTGTTGGCTGCCGATCTGGAAATTCTAAAATCCTATTATTTGGATAGGGGTTATTTACATTTTCAAGTCGATAGTTCTCAGGTAGCACTGTCGCCCGATAAGAAACATATTTTTATGACGATACAGGTGACAGAAGGCCCACTGTACCACTTTGGTGAATCGACCTTAGAAGGCGACTTTGTGGTGCCTAAAGAACAGTTATTACCGCTTTTGGAACCCCTTAAACCCGGTAGTACTTTTTCAAGAAAAACATTGTTAGAGGTTCGACAAGCCTTACAAGATAAAATGGGCGATGAGGGTTATAGCAGTTCAGAGGCACAACCTTTCGATCATACCGATGAAACATCTAAGGCAGTCGCCATTCGATTCAAGCTGATGCCAGGCAAACTTATGTATGTTAGGCGTATCTTCTTCAAAGGTAATGCGACCACCAAAGACGAGGTCTTAAGACGCGAGCTTACGCAAATGGAAGGTACTTGGATTGCACCCAGTTTGGTAAGGGAAGGTAAAGAGAAGATCCTACGCCGTGGTTTTGGCAGCCAAGTCGATGTAGAAAGCCAGCCGGTACCCGGTGTGTCCGATCAGGTTGATCTGCTTTATAAAATGGAAGAGGCTCGCCTAGGACAGATAGGCGCCGGTTTGGGGTATTCACCTTCTGAACGCCTGATGTTTAATTTTACCTTGAGCCAGGAAAATTTCTTTGGCACAGGTAATACGGTGGACTTTACCTTTGACCGTGGTAAGGCCATGACCAATTATGCCCTGGGTTATCAGGATCCCTATTTTACGGTCGATGGTATTGGTATGGGTGGCAGTGCTTACTACAATACTTCCGATATGAGCAAGACAAGCAATGTTTCCAGTTATACGCTCGATTCTTTAGGCGGCGAACTGCGTCTTTTATTCCCTGTGGGTAAATACGAAGCCTTACGTGTGAGTGCAGGGTATGACGATACCCATCTCAAACAAGACCGTTTTGTTGCACCGGAAATATCCAATTTTATTAACAAGTATGGTACGCAGTTTAATGAATTTACCGTAGGCCTTGGTTGGAACTACGACAGTCTGGATCAGCGTATTTTCCCCACCCGTGGTATGACGCATGCTGCAGGGCTAAGGATGGTCATACCGGGTGCCAAACAGCAGTACTACAGGCTTTCCTACGATGTGAATAGCTATTATCCGATCCTGTCTTCAGATACCTGGATTATGAGTTTTTCAGGGAATACGGCTTATGGTAATGGTTATGGCAAAACACCGACCATGCCTTTTTACCGCAATTTTACGGCAGGGGGATCACGTTTTGTACGCGGTTTTGCAGAAAATTCCCTAGGTCCTAAAGATACTTTGGGGCGATCCTTTGGGGGCAACGTATTAGTGGCTGCCAGTGCGTCCCTTATTTTTCCCAATCCCATTAAACCCGATGCGAAGTCTGTAAGGACCGCGTTGTTTTTAGATGCGGGCCAGGTATATGATACGCGTTATAGAGAACGGACGGTGGGTAATGCTACCTTAAAAAGGAATCCCGCAGGTCTTCGTTATTCTGCAGGTTTGTCTCTTACTTGGCATACGCCGTTGGCGGGGGCTCCCTTATCTTTTAGTCTGGCTAAGCCTTTAAAACGCAAGCCAGGGGACGAGGTTCGTTACTTTACGTTTTGGATGGGTACACAATTTTAGGAGAATTGCCTTGAGTCACTCGATACGCGTTTTAGGACTATTGCTGGGTTTAAGTTTAAGTACGATGGTGCTTGCTGCAGATGCTGCAGTTAGTACAGCCCCTAAATTCGGTGTTTTGGATTGGCAACGCTTGGTGTCTACAGCACCGCAAGCCAAGGAAGCGGGTAAACGTCTTGAGGTAGAATTTCAAGGTGTGGCACAGAAATTAACTGAGAAAAAGAATGATTTTCAAGCCAAACAGACTAAAATGCAACGCGATAAAGATGTTCTATCGGTGGCTGAACGTGCGAAGAAAGAAAAAGAATTAGTCAAACTCGAGCAAGATATTCGTCGTATGGATGAAGAATTACGCTCGGAAAGCACCACGCGTCATCGCGAAGAAATGGACGATTTTTTACGTTTAGTGCGTGAAGTTGTAGAAAAATTGGGTCAGGAACAGGGCTATGATGCCATTTTTTCACAAGAAGTAATGGTGTACTACGCCGATCGCATTGATGTGACGGATATGATTTTGGAGAAGCTTCAAAAATTACCAAAATCTGCCGAGAAGAAGGCTAAGTAAGCGAGCCATGCATCTTAGCATTGCAGGACTAAAGCTTGGGTTGATAGCAGAAGCGATTGACGCGCGCCTGATAGGTGATCCAGAGATTTTTGTTTTTGGCCTAGCCCCGCTGGATACCGCCGGGGCTTTGGACCTATCCTTTTTGAACAATCCTTACTATCGACCGGCCTTAGCTGCTACCAAGGCATTGGCTGTGATTCTCAGTGAGGCTGATGCACCTTTGTGTAAAACACAGGTACTGATTGCCAAAGATCCACGGGTTGCTATGGCAAAGGCTGCCCATTTATTTGTGAAACCAGCCGCTACCGCAGGTAGTATCGATCCAAGTGCTCATATAGGGCGTGATTGTCATATTGCAGCCTCTGCTTGTGTGGGTCCTCAGTGTGTGGTGGGTGATCGGACGGTCCTAGAGGCAGGCGTGGTTTTGGGTGCGGGATCCGTGATAGGTGCAGACTGTAGAATAGCCTTAGGTTCAATACTTAAAAGTCGGGTGACCTTGTACGATCGAATAAACATTGGCTCTCATACACTCATTCATAGTGGGGCTGTTATTGGTAGCGATGGATTTGGATTTGCCAACGATCAGGGAAAGTGGCTCAAGATCCCCCATTTTGGTGGGGTCAATGTCGGTAATAATGTTGAGATAGGGGCTAATACGACGATTGATCGCGGTGTTTTTGACGAAACAGTCATAGGGAACAATGTTATCATCGATAACTTAGTACAAATCGCGCATAATGTGCGTATTGGTTCGGGTACTGCCATGGCTGCCTGTGTGGCTATCGGAGGGAGTACCGTGATTGGTGAACATTGTTTAATTGGTGGGGGTTCTAGTAT
This sequence comes from Gammaproteobacteria bacterium, assembly GCA_018061325.1. GTDB lineage: Bacteria > Pseudomonadota > Gammaproteobacteria > UBA6186 > Azoamicaceae > CADEGZ01. The sequence goes on along the minus strand of JAGOUJ010000029.1, from coordinate 8,698 downwards.
TGCCGGGCACCTTCAGATTGCCGATCATGTGCATATTACAGGCACTTCAGCGGTAAACCATTCTTTGTGTAGTGCTGGTGTCTATGCTTCGGGATTGCCCGCAAAACCGGTTGCACAGTGGCGAAGAAACGTGGCGCGTTTTCAGTATTTAGATGAGATGGCGAAGCGTTTAAAGGTATTGGAGAAACAGATGTTAAAGGTTCTGGGTTCAGGAGATAGTCAATGAATAATGAACAGCCAATGAATATTGAAAAGATTTTAGCGTATTTACCCCATCGCTATCCTTTTTTATTAGTGGATCGCGTGCTTAGTATAGAACCCGGTAAATCTTTGGTGGCGCTTAAAAATGTTACCATTAACGAGCCTTTTTTTAATGGGCATTTTCCGATTAAAGCCATTATGCCAGGGGTGCTTATTCTCGAAGCCTTGGCCCAAGCCGGTGCCATTTTGGTAAGCCATACGGTTGATTGGCAGCCCAATCTTTCTTTGTTCTATTTGGGCTCTATTGAAAATGCGCGTTTTAAGAAGATGGTTGTGCCAGGTGATCAGCTGCATTTGAATATTATCTTTCAAAGACAGCGTGCTAAAGTGTACAAATTTAAAGGGATTGCAACGGTGAATAATGAAGTCGTTTGCAGTGCGGAAATGACAAGTGTTGAAGGGAAGGTTCATTTGTGATCCATAAACAAGCGATTATTGACCCTAAAGCCTCTATTGCCGCGGATGTGGAAATTGGTCCGTGGACGATTATTGGTCCCGATGTTGAGATCCAATCGGGTACGGTTGTCGCATCCCATGTTGTGATCAAAGGGCCCACATCGATTGGTCGTGATAATAAAATTTATCAATTTGCAACTCTGGGGGAAGATTCGCCGGATAAAAAATATGGCGGGGAACGTACCCATTTAAGTATTGGGGATCGTAATGTTTTTCGTGAGTGTTGCACCATTCATCGTGGTACTCTTCAAGGGGGTGGTGTCACACGCATTGGCGATGATAATTTATTGATGGCCTACACCCATGTTGCGCATGATTGTACCATCTCGAATAGAGTGGTGTTTTCCAATAATGCTTCGGTTGCAGGACATGTACAGGTTGAAGACGACGCTTGCTTAGGGGGTATGGTAGGTGTGCATCAATTTTGTGTTATAGGTGCGCATAGTTTTGCAGCTGCGGGTAGTATTATTCTTAAAGATGTGCCGCCTTTTGTGATGGTTTCTGGTTATCCAGGCGAGGCACATGGTTTAAATGCTGTTGGTTTAGAACGTCGTGGCTTTAGTGCGACGACCATTACAGCCCTTAAACAAGCGTATAAAATTATTTTTCGTCAGAGCCTTACTATTCAAGAAGCGATTATTAAATTAGGGGATATTGCTCAAGATGTACCCGAAGTGCAATCCCTGATAGCGTTTTTGTCCCAATCGACCCGAGGCATTATTCGCTAGATGGCCTTGAGAATTGGCTTGGTGGTTGGAGAAAGCTCTGGCGATCATCTGGCAGCAGGTTTAATCGCAGCCTTGCGCAAGATCCATCCCGATCTGCAATGCGAAGGTATTTTGGGTCCCGAATTGCTAGCCTTGGGTGGTCATACCTTTTGTACGATGGATCGTTTAAGCGTGATGGGCCTTGTAGAGCCTTTAAAACGTCTGCCTGAACTGTATCTTTTGCGTCATCGTCTGCTTAAACATTTTATACAAAATCCACCCGATGTTTTTATAGGGGTTGATGCACCCGATTTTAATCTGGGTCTTGCCTTAAAGCTTAAAGCACACGGTATAAAAACAGTCCATTACGTGAGTCCCAGTGTATGGGCTTGGCGACCCAAGCGTATCCTTAAGATTAAAAAAGCGGTCGATCTCATGCTCACGCTTTTTCCCTTTGAAGCTGCTTTTTACGAACAGCATCAGGTGCCGGTTTGCTTTGTAGGACATCCTTTAGCTGATCAGATCCCCTCGGAGTCCGATCAAAAAGCGGCAAGGCAGGCACTCAATATACCAGAGCATCTAAAGATTATCGCTTTACTACCCGGCAGTCGACAAAAAGAAATCGATTATTTGGCAGGCTGTTTTATAGAGAGTGCTGTAGATTGTTTTAATCGAAGTAGACCCGATCAACAACAAACACTGCAATTTGTTATTCCACTGATATCCGAGGCGCATCAAAGGATTGTCGATACCTTATGCCATAGTCTGGCGCCTCAGGTCCCGATTAAAACGCTGGTGTCTCAGACGCCTGCTGTTTTAGCCGCGGCGGATGCTGTCTTGGTCGCTTCCGGTACGGCGACCCTCGAGACCATGCTTTATAAAAAACCGATGATCGTTGCCTATCGTATGCATCCCTTAACCTATGCCATTGCGCGTCGCTTAGTGAAAGTTCCCTTTATTGCCTTACCCAATCTCTTAGCCAACCAAGCCTTGGTGCCAGAATACATCCAAAAACGCGCAACGCCTGCCTTATTAGGAGAGGCTTTATATAAGTTGATCCATCATAGAGAAGGTGAATCAGCGTTATTAGCGCATTTTAAGAGGATTCACCTAAGCTTAAAAAAAAATGCGAGTGATAAAGCTGCAAAGGCTATTTTAGCTTTTATAAAAAAATAATAATAGCAAGTCAAATAATTAAAATATGCACCGTGAATAAAATACAAACGTCGTTAATCAGACAAGTAGGCATTAATCGCTTTACGACAGAGATCCTGTATTTGAGTATGGTTCAGTAGCTTGGCTTGTGGGTCTAGACTTAAGTAAAGTCCACGCGCGTTGTCTTTGCGTGCACTCACTATAGGTTTCTGGTCCTTTTCGAGGAGGACCGAGACCTCCTGTTGCATTAAATCGCCTTTGACATGTTTAATAAGCCTTCTGAGGGTTGCTGTGCCAGAGAGGG
>JAGOUJ010000029.1:0-5715 GCA_018061325.1 Gammaproteobacteria bacterium | reverse complement strand
GCCAGAGAGGGCTGCTTGTCCTTGGGCTTTTTCTTTGAGTATAAGGGCGGCCTCTGCCTCGATCAGCAGATAATAGTCTGGTTTTTTGAGGAGCGAGGAGAGGGCATAAGCATGTCTCATAGGTACCTCTAACTTACTATCAAAGAGATTTCTGAGCCAGTCGTGTTGAAAAATATCTGCGGCTTTAATCATTTTACAAATAGTGCTTTGCGATAACCCCATCGCTTTAGCCATATCGTTTTGATTTTTAAAAGCACCCGATTTCATTTGTTCTGCAAAGGAAACAGCACGTTCAAAGTCTGAAATATCTTTGGAATCTGCATTTTCACTGTGCATGATTATCATGCACTGTTTATCATCGGCTTCTGTCACGTAGGCTAATACTTTTTGGTTTGAGATTTGCATGCATGAAAACCAGCGACGCACACCACAGATTATTTCAAAATCGTAATCAGGATTATCTTTGAGTGCTCTTACAAGAATAGGTTCAATTTGGCCATTTTTTTCGATCGATCGAATAAGATCAAGGCAACGTGATCGCGTAAGCCATAGTTTATCGCGGTTGTGGTATTTCCAAGGCGTGCAGCGTGCGGGAGCGATTTCCAGTAGTGAGCGATTCTTTTTTTGTGTGGGGTCCTCTAATATCGTATTGATCCAAGTCGTCGATTCACCTGGTTTTTTTGCCGACTTATTATCTAAAACTTCCGACATTTCAAGATCCTCCTGAACATGCGACAAATACAAAAACCCATACTGTGTACAGTGCACAGTGTGGATCAAGTGACTACTGAACACAAGCTTCAATATTGGAGATTAGGAAAATATTTTGAACACAGGAAATATTTTCTTACAGACATTTGAGATGAATCATATGATTGATAGAAACACATCACGCGAAGTATGCTTCTGCTAGTCGTGAGTCATGCACTGAGGCAGTTGGCTATGCTGTAGTATGCATTGTTAATAAAATTGATTCTTAACGCCAAGCTGATTACTCTTAGATATTTGGTATATTTGGCCTACACCCATGTTATTAGTTATTTTGCTTATATGTTGATTGCAGGTGTTGATGAGGCAGGGCGGGGGCCTTTAGCAGGCCCTGTGATTTCTGCTGCCGTCATTTTAGATCCCAAGCATCCTATACAGGGGTTGAAGGATTCTAAGCAATTATCAATGTCACAGCGTGAAGCTTTGTATAAGTTCATTTGCGACAAAGCTTTGGCCTATGGCATTGGGCGGGCAGAGGTTTTAGAAATCGATACACTGAATATCCTGCAGGCTACGTTATTGTCTATGCTTCGAGCCGTATTACAATTATCCATAAAGCCTACCGAGGTTTATATTGATGGTCAGCACTGTCCTATTTTACCCTATCCTACACACGCCATTATTAAAGGTGATAGCCTCATCCAGTCAATCAGTGCAGCCTCCATTATTGCAAAAGTGACACGGGATCGATTAATGATGCAATATCACCAACAGTATCCAGGCTATGGCTTTGATGTGCATAAGGGTTATCCCACGGCACTGCATAGAGCCTTGTTAGCTTCCAAAGGCCCTTGTGCGATCCATCGACAGAGTTTTGCACCCGTCAAGGCTGCGTTAAAGACCATGATGGCAGAGGAAAGCATTTAATATGGAAGGTTCGGGTTTCGTACACTTACATACGCATAGCGAATATTCTTTGGTAGATGGACTACTACGTATTCATGAATTAGTACAAACAGCGGCAAAGATGGGCTGTATGGCGGTGGCGCTGACGGATCAGTCCAATTTATTTGGTCTTATCAAGTTTTATCAAGCCGCAGAAGCGGCAGGCATTAAACCGATTATGGGTGCTGAGGTATGGGTGAGCGATGAGGGATCGGCCCTCGCGCATCGTCTGATCTTACTGTGTCAGAATACCCTGGGTTATAAGCATTTAACCGCTTTAATCTCGCGTGCCTACACAGAGACACAGGATCACACAAAGCCCTGTCTTCGCAAAGCCTGGCTAGAACAGCATCATGAAGGTCTGATTGCCATTGCGCCGGCACGCGAAAGCGATATTGCCCTCGCGATTTTATCCGAAAACCAGCCTTTGGCAGAACGTTTAAGCAAAGCCTGGCAATGCCTTTTTCCCGATCGATTTTACCTTGAAATCACGCGAACCGGTTGTGTAGAAGATGCGCGCTATAGTGCATTGGCTGTGCAATTAAGCCAAGTGCACAATCTTCCTTTGGTGGCGACCAATAATGTACGTTTTTTAGAGAGAGATGATTTTGAAGCACACGAAGCCCGTGTGTGTATTCATGAGGCTCGGTTTTTAAATGATGCTCAAAAAAACAAGGTAACGCTTGAAGAGCAATATCTAAAAAGTCCAGAAGCCATGGCTGCTTTATTTGCCGATTTGCCTGAAGCTTTAGAAAATAGTGTTGAAATTGCCAAACGGTGTAATGTTGTTTTAGATTTAGGAAAAACGCATTTGCCCCATTATCCCATTCAACCAGGCAGTACGATTGAAGCTTTTTTTCAAGAGGCCGCCCAGCGTGGTCTGGTCGAACGCTTTAAAGGAAACGTGATACCACCGACCCATCAAACACGCTTAGAAACAGAAATAAGCGTGTTAAATAAAATGGGCTATGCAAGTTATTTTTTGATTGTGGCTGATTTTATTCATTGGGCTAAAACGCATCAGATCCCTGTGGGTCCAGGACGTGGTTCGGGTGCGGGGTCTTTAGTGGCTTATGCGCTTGGGATCACAGGCTTAGATCCTTTGGCCTACGATTTACTGTTTGAGCGTTTCTTAAATCCCGAACGTGTCTCTATGCCCGATTTCGATATCGATTTTTGTATTGATGGTCGAGATAGGGTGATTGACTATGTCATGCAAACCTATGGTCGAGAATCAGTTTCACAAATCATCACGTATGGCACGATGGCAGCCAAGGCTGTGATACGGGATGTGGGACGTGTATTGGGATTTCCTTATGGGTTTGTCGATAAAATAGCCAAACTTATTCCCTTAACGCTGGGTATCACGCTAGAAAAAGCTTTGGTCGAAGAACCCCTCTTGAAGCAGCGTTATCAGGATGAAGAAGATGTGAAGCGGCTGATTGATCTAGCTAGAAAATTAGAAGGCATTGTGCGCAATGCGGGTAAACATGCCGGTGGCGTTGTGATAGCCCCTTCAAAATTAATCGATTTTACACCTTTGTATTGCGACAGCGAGGGTCATGTTTTAAGCCAATTTGATAAAGATGATATCGAAACGATAGGCTTGGTAAAGTTCGATTTTCTAGGTTTAAGAACTTTAACGGTGATCGATCATGCCATTCAGGAAGTCAACCGTTTGCGTGCTTTATTGTCAGAGCCCGTCTTGGATATTACGCAGATTGATTTGAAGGATGAAAAGGTCTTTGATTTATTGCGTGCTTGCAATACCACCGCTATTTTCCAGTTAGAATCGCGTGGTATGAAAGATTTGGTCAAACGTCTACAGCCTGATAATTTTGAAGAAATTATCGCACTCGTCGCCTTATTTAGACCGGGTCCACTACAGTCTGGGATGGTGGAAGATTTTATTAATCGTAAGCATGGTCGTGCGACGCCCGAGTATTTGCATCCCCGATTGGTGCATATTTTAAAACCCACCTATGGGGTTATCTTGTATCAAGAGCAGGTGATGCAAATTGCCCAGGTGCTCGCGGGTTATACCTTGGGTGCGGCCGATTTATTACGTCGTGCAATGGGCAAGAAAAAACCCGAAGAAATGGCCAAACAACGGGCATTTTTTGTGGGGGGCGCGGTTGAACGGGGTGTAGAATCGCTTACAGCCACACATATTTTCGATTTGATGGAAAAATTTGCAGGCTATGGTTTTAATAAATCGCATTCGGCGGCCTATGCGCTTATCACGTATCAGACGGCTTGGCTAAAGACCCATTATCCACAGGCTTTTATGGCAGCGGTTTTATCCTCTGAAATGTCACAAACAGAGAAGTTGGTGCTTTTAATTGATGATTGTCGTGCTGCAAAGATCCCCATTGTACCGCCCGATATTAACCATAGTCAGTATCGCTTTTATGCCGATCCCAAAGGCTACATTGTCTATGGACTGGGTGCTATCAAAGGGGTAGGGGAGGCAGCTGTACAATCCATTGTAGAGGCAAGACGTGCAGGACCTTTTAAGCATCTACAGGATTTTTGTAGTCGGGTTGATCCCCGCAAAGTGAATCTGCGCTTATTAGAGATTCTGATCCGAGCGGGTGCCTTGGATAGTCTCGGTAAGGAACGTGCCTATAGCATGGTCACGCTGCCCGAGGTACAAAAGCGTGTCGAACAATTAGCCAAGCGTCGTATGCAGGGCCAAGGCGATTTGTTTGGCAATCTAGGTCTAGAGGAAAGTCTTAGTGCATTACCGGCTATCGAGTCGATCAAACCCTGGTCTGAGTCCGAACGCTTGGAGGGTGAAAAACAAACGCTGGGCTTATATCTCAGCGGACATCCACTCGCACAGTATCAAGATCGACTAGCCTCCTTACGCAGTAGCACCTTAGACCGCTTAAGCCCGAGTCAAGGCACCCAAAGTATTGCGGGTCTTATTACGGCCATGAGAACCCTGCTAACGCGCAAGGGGGATAAGATGGCTTTTGTCACCCTTGATGATGGCACAGCCAGACAGGATGTGGTGTTATTCTCAGATTGCTATCAAGCACATCGAGACTTGCTGGTGAAGGACAATCGAGTCCTTATGCGTGTGGATGTGAGTATCGATAAGTATTCAGGTGGTTATCGGGTGCGTTGTCTTGAAATAAAAAGCTTTGATCAGGCCGTGATGCAGGCTGCCAAAAATCTGACGATTGTTTTAAGGATGGATGCACAGGGCTTGATTCAGCCTTTGCAAACCCTTTTATCCGTGCATAAGCACGAAGAGGGCTGCCCTGTCATGCTCGATTATCAAACGGAAGGTCGTTCAGCGCGCTTAAAATTGGGCGAAACCTGGCGCGTGAATCCCACCCAACCCCTGCTTGATGCCTTAAAAGCCATGGAAGGGGTCGAAAGCGTCGAACTGGCCTTTTAAGCCCAGGCCCTTGTTTGAGGGCATGGAACTTTATTTTATATCGGTAGTCAGAAGCTATAGATAGCTAGAATAAGGTGCGATTGATATGCCAGATCACAAGTCCATATTATCGCCATTACCATCGATTCCAGAAGAGCTTACACCCGCAGAGGAAGAGGCAGCTGCTAAAGCAGCAGCAAAAAAAGAAGCTATAAGGCAAGAGAATTTAAAGAGATCCTTAAAAGAAATAGTTGACAGCGAACAGTGTTATGGTGATTCTCTTGAGGCGTTGATAGGAACACTAGAGAGTATTATATCATCAGAATTGGCTTCAGAATTGGCTTCGCCATCCTCACGTAAGAAAATGAATGAAATACTTCCACCATTAAGGGCGATGCTTCTTTTATCAAAAAAAATATCAAGTGAATTATCTGAAGTATTAGCCAAAAACACAACGGATTGCCAGAGCCTTTTTAAGGTTTTAAAAGGCATATTTGATCCAAATAAAAAATTTGATCCGGCTATTATATTTGATACGGATGGAAAATTTGGCTCTATGAACATTTGAATGGGTGATTTATGATATACGCTATTGGATTAACCTTTTAAGGACAGGGTGGTTTCGTGAACAGCGAGCATTTATTTAAGGTGGCATTGGGCATAGAGAATCCTTG
>JAGOUJ010000028.1 GCA_018061325.1 Gammaproteobacteria bacterium | reverse complement strand
TTCATCGGGGTTTAACTGTTTTCTAGGGGTTGTATTTTGCATAAATACTCCTGGTTTTTTTAGAACTCAGGGCCAGCTTAAGCGGGGTTTAGATCTTCTGGATAGATGGGATTATTGAGGGCATACCTTTGATCTGCTTCACATCTATGCCGTTGCGCAACAAAATGATCCTGTTTTACAGTCTGCCCGGCAAGCCGAACTGGCTGCTGTCGAAGCCAAGCCCCAAGCATTGGCAGGCTTTCTGCCTACAGTGGGTGCCACGCTAAATCCTGTCAATAAAACCACAACGACGGCCACGGCAGCCACGGGTGGCCAAACACCTATCCCCTATGAAAGTTATAGGCAGACGACTTATGGTTTAACCCTCACACAACCGCTGTTCTATTACCAACAATGGGTCCAGTTTCATCAGGCCTCGCAGCAGGTGAAAGCCGCCCATGCCACCTATGCGGCCGCCGAACAAGATCTGATGGTCCGTACGGTAAAAGGCTATTTTAATGTCTTAAGCGCGGTGGATGCCTTAACGTTTGCCCGTGTACAACGTCAAGCCTTGGATAAATACCTCGATCAAACCCAACAACGTTATAAAGTAGGACTTATCGCTATTACCGATGTACAAATTGCCAAGGCAAAAAGAGATAGTGCCTACGCACAAGAGATTGCAGCCAGCAATGGTGTACAAGATGCCAAGGAACAACTTCGGCAGATCACCGGTCAACCCGTAGAAACCTTAAGGTCTTTGCGTAAAAATATTCAACTAGCACCCCCAAAACCACAAATACCGGAAGACTGGGTACAAAGTGCTTTCACGCACAATTTTCAGCTACAAGCCCTGCGCTACCAAACCGAGGCCACACGCACAAAGATAAATCTCAGCCAAGCGGCACATTTACCCGCTTTAAATGTTAGTAGCCGCCTAGAACGTGCTAGCAGTACACCCTTTACACCGCGCAATACTTCGAGGGTTGTTGGTTTACAAGTCACGATGCCGCTATTTAGTGGTGGTCTGGTCCGTTCACAAACCAGACAAGCCGTACATGTCTATGAACAGGCTCAGAAAGATCTGGAAACGCAGTACAAAACCATTGAGCGTCAAAGCCGTCAACATTATGCGGGCGTTTTAACACAAATAAGCCAGGCCAAAGCGCTCAAACAAGCGATTGTTTCCAATAAAAGTGCGCTCGATGCTACAGAGGCCTCTTTTAATGTAGGCACCCGCACGATTGTGGATGTATTAGAGGCACACACCAACCTCATTGCTGCAGAACAAAGCTATGCCAGCTCACGTTACAATTATTTCTTACAAAGCGTGCAACTCAAGCAAGCGGCAGGCAGTTTAACCCCCCATGATCTACGAGAGATTAATGATCTTTTGGAAAACCCAAAGACTTGAACGAGTAGCCTGTTCAATAAGTTTTTCCGAGTGGGCATAAGGGGCGTCGATTCCAGGGACGGTTAATCGTCGAATACAGGGATGTATGTCCCCGAGTGCCATTCGGAAAAAATTATTGGACGAGGTACTAGATGCCCGCGATCAAAGGCATAACGGGATCATGAAACACAGCCTCAACACACGCCAGCGTCTTATCCAGTGCACCACGATTACGCTCGACGACAGCTTTTGCGGCTAAGCCCGCCTGCTTTCGTGCAAGCGGATCGCCTAGCCAAGTGGCCACAGCACTGACTAAAGCGGCGGTATCATGCACCTGAATTAAGGCTCCAGCCTTTTGTAATAACTGCATACTCTCGAAGGTAGCTTCCATATGTGGCCCCACTATCACAGGCACACCGACCAAGGCAGGTTCCAATACATTGTGTCCGCCAATGGGTACCAACGATCCACCCACAAAGACAATATCCGCGGCACTGTATAGGCGATTTAATTCACCCAAGGTATCGGCTAAATAGACGGCCGTATCCATGCCTGGGATCTGCGTCAAACTTCTACGCGCCACCGAAAAACTTTTTTGAAGGACTAATGCATAAACACTGTCAAAACGTTCTGGATGCCTCGGTGCTATTATTAGCATTAGATCGGGAAAAGAATGTCTTAACGCTTCAAAAGCGCCTAGGAGTGCCTCTTCTTCGCCTGCATGGGTACTGGCTGCCATAAAGACAGGCCTGTGCGTACCCCAGTGCTCTCGTAGGGCAAGTCCCTGTTCGATGGCACCTTCGGGCAACCTTTGATCAAACTTTATATTACCGCTAATCATCAAATGATCCACTTTCAGTCCCAAACTGAAGAACCGATCGGCATCACGTTTAGACTGTGCACAGACTGTGTGAACACGATCGAGTAGTCCCTGGATCAGCGGTTTAAAACGCTTGTAGCCACGCCATGAACGTTGGGATAAGCAAGCGTTGATAATCAACACCGGCACTGAGGCTTTTTCACAGGCCACCAGGCAATTAGGCCATAGTTCTGTTTCCACAATCAGCGCAATGGCAGGGCGAGACCACTGTAAAAAACGGTTCATACAAAAAGGTAGATCATAGGGAAAATAGACATGGGCAACCGAGGTTCCCAAGGTTTTTCGTAAATGCGCAGACGCCGTAGGCGTGGTCGTGGTAACAATAATGGTTCTTGTAGGAAAACGTTTGGCACAGGCCCGTATAAAGGGTAAAACAGCCACTAATTCTCCAAAAGAGACGGCATGGATCCACACACTACCGGGCGGCAGTGCTGGCTGTTTGTAAAAACCCAGATACTCTAACCAGCGACCACGCGCTTCGGGATAGGATCTATCTTTCAGCCAACGTCTCAGTACCAATACAGGCACTGCCATGGAAAAAAGCAGGGTATATATCCAACGCAGTATCATTTCTAAATAACGCGACATGAAATTATTCTAACACCGGACTCGACATAAGACTACTACTAGTAGTCTTATACAATAAGTTTTTCCGAATGGCACTCAGGGGACATACATCCCTGGAATCGACAACCTGGTGCTCACTCGGAAAAACTTATTGGACGAGGCACTAGATAGTGCTCAATGGCCTCGATCATCAAAACCCTAGCCTCCTGCAAATCTTTGGCTTGAAAAGACACAAGCCAGGGGACTTCCAGGACTTCTCCATAGAATGAATCGGTTTCTGCCGAGAAATAGATTTTTGCACGAAATTGTTTGTAGTGAATTTCCATGTCGTTCTATTGAAAACAGGGCCGGCACGGAGACCGGCCCCTACAAGAGCCATTCCAAGACACCACGTGTACTATATATCTGCAAGGCCCTACAGACTATCCGTGTTATAACGTAGTCTCTGAAGAGCCCTGCATTTTGGCAATCGTACGCGTAGTAGAACAGCCCTCTTTCAGACCCAAGAGATGAACCTCACCCCCTTGGCTGAGTACATGTTGTGCACCGGCTAAGGCATGAATATCTTGGTAATCACCCCCTTTCGCAAGCACATTCGGCGATAAAACTTGAATTAATCGCTCCGGAGTATCTTCTGAAAAGGGTACCACCCAATCTACCGAGCGTAATCCAGCCAAAACATGCATCCGATCTGCTAATGTATTGATGGGCCTTGTAGGTCCTTTAAGCCTGGCCACAGCGTCGTCACTATTAACCCCCACAATCAAACGATGACCCAATTGTTTTGCTTGCTCCAAGTACATCACATGACCTGCATGTAAAATATCAAAGCAGCCATTGGTAAATACGATACGCTCACCCGACATACGACTTATCTGCAGAACCTGCATTAAGGTATCTTCTTCCATCACGCCTAAAGGTAAGTGTTGATCGTTTATCAGTGCTTTTTCTAATTCGGAAACGGTGACCGTTGCAGCGCCCAACTTCGAAACCACCACCCCTGCGCCCACATTACTTAAACGTGCGGCATCGATCAAACGAAAGCCTGTAGCCAAGGCCACACTTAAGACGGCAATCACGGTATCGCCTGCACCGGTCACATCATGCACCTCACATGCAATCGCTTGCAGGTGTTGAACCGATTCATGATTGCTAATCACCGATAATCCCTGCTCAGAACGGGTAATAATCATCGCCTCTAGCGCGTGACGGGCTAATAAATGCTCCGCTTTTTCAACCATCTGTTCGACGGTCTCCGAAACACCCGCCACCGCCTCAAATTCTTTGAGATTAGGGGTTACAACACTCGCACCCTGGTAATCGGAAAAACACAGCGATTTTGGATCAACAATCACTGGAATGCCACGCGCACGTGCCTCCATAATCCAGGCCGCCGGTTCAAACAAGGTACCCTTGCCATAATCGGATAAGACCACGACATCGGTATGGGCAAGTGCCGCTTGATAGTGTTGGAACAATATCGATCGTAAGCCTTCATCTAACACAAATGTCGTTTCGGTATCTAAACGAACCATTTGCTGACCACGACTCAAAACACGCAGCTTCTTAATGGTATGTGCGCCCGCGAGGCGCTGTAAATGACAAGCAATCCCCTGCTTGGCTAACAATGCCTCTAAGTTATGCGCTTCTGTGTCTTCACCGACCAGACCTAACAAATAAGGCTTGGCACCCAGCGCCGCTACCCCTAAAGCCACATTGGCAGCCCCACCAGGACGCTCATCTCTCGCTTCAATATGCACAATAGGCACCGGTGCTTCCGGTGAAATGCGCGATGTTTGGCCATGCCAGTATTGATCGAGCATGACATCGCCAACAATCAAAATACGTGCTTTCTCAAAATTTAGCCCGTGTATTGGCTTAAACCCTGCACTGAACATACTAGCCCCTTTTTTTGTCTATCTTTAAATTGTGCCCAATTTGTTTGTTCTCGCGTTCTATCATTTTCAGGGTGCCACAAATGAATCACCGGAACGTAAAAACGTCCACTTTTGTTTTTGAGTCCACACTTTAACAAGCGTGCAACTAGATCGGAATCTTCATAACCCCATCCTACAAAAGTCTCTTCCCAACCATTCACCGTACATAGATCTGCTTTCCATACGGCCAAATTACAACCCTTAGCACCCTTCCAACGCCTCGCGCTTTTAAAATGCGCCCACGCGGGCAAAGATAGAAGCGGCAACACGCGGTTGCAATAACCCTGTACACGCGCCTTGCACCAATCCCAGATAGACCACTGGTGCAGTGCTACCGCCTGATTCAGCGCGTGCTGTGTAAAAGCCTTTCTGAGTAAAATACGATTGCCCGCAACAAAAGTTTTGGTTTCTGCTAAAAGATAATGTCGCTGAATAAAATTCTCACGGGGTATGCAATCGCCATCCACAAAAATAATATAATCCCCGGTAGCCTTGTTAATTGCCTTGTTTCGAATAGCGGTCACCCTAAAACCTTGATCCGGTTGCCAAACATGGGTTATGGATAAGGCAGTCTGTTGCTTAAACAGTGCAATACAAGCTGCAGTCTCTGCTGTAGAACCATCGTCGGCAATAATCACTTCGAAATCACAGCTTGTTTTTTGGGCAACCAAAGCACGCAACACGACACTTAAAGCCAACGGCCAATTATAACTCGTCACAATCACGGATATTTTAGAGGGTTTCAAGGGCCGGCACTGAGACCGGCCCCTACCATAGGATGGCAATGGCGCTGTCGCTAAACAAGCTGCTAAGCACACCATAAAGAAATAGCCTGAGGTGAAATCCATGAACCAGGCATTGCCCAGACACCCTACCACCATGATACCGAGCAATCCTTCTGCATAATATTTTTCAGGCCTCTCTAAAGCCTGTATACTTTTGTGCAGAACATAGAAAAACCATAATAAGGCAGCCAGCCCCAACACACCACATTGTAGGGTAATATTCAGATATTCATTGTGTGGGTTAGCCGTCATAGGCCATATACGATTCAAAGCATATTTTTCATATACCGTTTTGAAAGATCCCGTACCAAACCCGACCCAAGGATGGATTTTGATAAGGGCTGCCGTATTTTCCATGTAGACCAAACGTTGACGTATTGAAATATCACCCTCGGCATGGGTGGCATTGATCAGCGGCACGGTATGGATCACCTGCAAAATACGACGTTGAAAAGTGGAGAAATACAAACCGGCTACTATTAGCAATACTATCAAGCTTGTAATACCCACTGCCCGATATTTGCCTTGTTGCATTTGTATGAAAAAAAACACCCATAGCAAGGCGAGTATGACATAACCCGAACGTCCTTCACTCATAAAAAGCACATAATAAATGGAAGCCGTACAGAGCAATAGAAAACCTACACGTTTCCAAGTATGAGCGCTTTGCAAAGCTTTATGTGCTAAAAGAAAGGCTGCGAAACTCATCATCAGATTAGTAAAGATATGATCCTTAAAAACACAAGCATCGGTAAAACGCACAGACCACAAGGAAATGCCACCATATATTTTTAGTATTGCCAAGAACAGCGTGAGCATCATACTGCTTAAAAAAGCATTCAGCACCCACCTTCGATGCCTGGATGGTTGTAATGCACAGACTAGAAAAGGCAGATAAAGCCATTTGCTCATTTTACCCAGTGATATTCTTATATCAGACCAAGGGGCTGTCGAATAAAAACTGGCCACCACAAACATACCCACGAATAGCAGCAAGGCACGTGTCACAGGTTCCGATAGCATCTGGCTTATTTGTACACGTAGATCACCGTGTAACACATGCCCTATCATCCAAGAACCTATCCATAGCACTAATACGCTGTTGGTGCCAGCCGTTGAAAGGGGGATCATCAAAGCCAACAGTGCAATCAGCCCTGTATTCCAACGTTCAAATGGTATTAAACAGAGATGGTGCATGGGTTCGTTCCACAAGCATTTAACTGCATCATTAATTTTTTAAAGACGCGTTCCGGATTCACACTCACAAAACAAGGCGGGTCGATAGACTGTTGTCCCGCATATATACAGGTCCGTTTAAAACAAGGGGAACAAGGAAAGTATGCGGCCAAGGACAATTGTTTAGTGCCAAAAGTACCCGAGTGTGCCGGATCGGTGGGGCCATACAGAGAAATCGTTGGAACATTCAAGGCCGTTGCCAAATGTCCAAACCCTGTATCAACTGTCACGACCGCTTGCGCTGCCGCTAAAATAGCCACAACCTCACTCAAACAATAGCGACGTGGGGCTACGACAGCCTTTTCACAGACCAAAGCAATACGCTGTGCGCGGGCTAATTCTAAGGGGTTTCCCCATAATAACTGGATGGTATAACCAGCGTCTACAACCTTCTTCGCTAACGCTATCCAATACGATTCAGGCCAATGCTTGCTATCCCAGGTAGTCCCATGCAGGAAAACGCAATAAGGCCCTCCCTCTAAAGGCAACGGTTCAAAATGCTGCCGCTCAATACCATAATCAAGGGTTCTGGTCGAAAAATCGTACCCTAAAACACCCGCAAATAATGCGCGAGTACGCGTGACTGCATGTTGCCGCCATGGCACATGTACCCGTTGATTGTATAATAAACTCGCCACGGACTCTCTAGCGCCACGCCAAGAAAATCCTGTTCTCATGGTGCTGCGCGCGCAACAACCGACTAAAGCACTTTTTAATAAACCTTGAACATCAATCACTAAATCATAATGATGTGCTCTGAGTTTTCTTAACCACTGTCGCCATTCACCGCTTTTCAAGAGAGCCTTAGGCTCGCGTTTAAACTGTCGTAGACCGATAGGGATCACCGTATCTACAGCAGCATGCCAACGTGGAATTTCTGCAAAAGATTCTTCAACCACCCAATCAAAAGTGATCGATGGATAGACTGCACGTGCATCGCTCAGTGCAGGCAAGGTATGAATAATATCCCCTAAAGAAGAGGTCTTGATCACTAAGACGCGCATGGATGCTCCAAGCTATTCATCGCTTCTACGACTTTTTCCGGCAATAAATCGCGCATACATCGATGATGTCCTAGAGGACATTCGCGCGCACGACAAGGACTACAAGACAAAGCCAAACTCAAGGAACGGGTCTTCGATCCTAAGGGTGGTGCAAAAACCGGATCGGTGGGGCCATACAGTGCCACCAGCGATTTATTTAAGGCAGCCGCCACATGCATTAAACCAGAATCATTGCTTACCACAACGGTCGCCACCGACAATAAATCGATGGCTTCTTCTAAACGGGTTTTGCCACTAAAATCGACGCAGGGTGTTTGAAGGTGTTGTTGAATCTCGGCCGCAACAGGCACATCTTTTTTGGAACCGAAAATCCATACAGCAAAACCTTCCGATTGTTTAATAGAAGCAAGCTTTGCATAATGTTCGGTCGTCCAACGTTTGGCAGAACCAAATTCCGCACCCGGACAGAGCGCGATTATTTTTTGTCCCGGTTGCCACTCGGGACAAAATGCTTGTACGGTCTTCGCAACCTGTGTCTCATTCACCACCAAGTGTGGGTAGGGTATGGGCGGCATGGGTTGGTCCGCTTTAAAAGCCAAGGCTGCAAAACGATCAATCATCCTTGGCAAGGCTTGTTTATCTAAACGTCGCCAGTCGTTTAAAAGACCCCAGCGACATTCTCCTAGAAAACCGGTACGCAGAGGGATTTTTGCCCACCAAGGAATAAGGGCCGATTTCCAAGAATTCGCCAAAACAATGGCCTGCGTATAACCATAGGACTTTAGGGATTGGGCGATTTGATACCGTTGCCTAAGCGCCAGCTTGCCATGTCCAATGGGCATAGAATGAGTCTGATGGACTTCGGGCATGCGGGCTAACAAAGGACGTGTCCAATCGCTGGCTAAAACATCGATCATGGTGCTAGGATTCTGTGCTTTGAGAGCCTTAAAAAGGGACTGAGCCATCACCATATCCCCAACCCAAGCCGGCCCTACAATCAGTATTTTTTTCATAGGATTGATTGTACCTAACTTAATACAAAAAAGGCTAGTGATTTTTAGCCTCTAAAACCACTTCCTTTAGTTTTTCAAGGCGATCTAAAAAGAAAGGAACCCCCCAAAGCTTCAAAGTCTTCCTATCGGCTTCATTCAAAAAGGGAGAGACCTCCTTTTCTGCTTGAGACCAGTTAATGGTATGAATTTTATCATTGAGTGCTTGTATGGTCCACTCGGGTGTAAGCTCGATCCCTTGTCCAGCCCAAGGACCCTGCTGATCAATCGCATGCGATAAAAAAGTAAAATTGGGTACTATTTTCTTAGAAACATACCAATCAAAATCATACCAATCTCTACCCTTCACATATTTTCTGCAGAGCAAAGCATGGCTTTTACCACCAAAATTACTGGAAAGGTCTTGTACCACAACCTCGGCTGCTGAAGGGAATCTTAAAAATTTTATTTCAGCCGTAGAACCTTCGGGTGGATTGGTATCAATTTCCAACTTAATAGTCAGTTTTTGATCCGAAGGGTAGCGAAAGGATAGATTCAGAAGCTTCGCAATGGAATTATCTTTTAAGAGCATTTTTTGAATAGTCGTGCCGGCTTTACTTTTATCGATCACAGAGGGTACGACACCATATTGTTCACACACATATTCTATCGCTTCTATGAAAGGTTTCCATTTAAAATCGGGATTTGGCTTTTTTAGGATAAAATCCAAATCCTCTGAAAAACGCTGAAGATTATAAAATATACGCAGAGACGTTCCTCCTTGAAAAAAAGCCTCTTTAAAGAATCCTGCATCTGATAACCCGCAAAGAATGATTTCTTGCAAAATCTCTTTCAGTGCGTAATGCTCTTCTTCAGAAGTTTTAGGAGAATACTGACGCAGCCTTTCTTCAATAATAGTTGCCATTATTGCTCCAATGATTTTCTAAGGTTTTCTAAAAAAAATAAAACGCGTTTTGAGTGATGGATACCTGAAATATCATCAAAATCTTTTGTGGTCAGCGACCTTAAATTTTCCTCATCAATGCGCATTCCCTCTAACAAAAAATCAAGATCGGTCCACACGATTTTTCTAAGATAAACATAATCAGCCAGAGCTCTTAAAGGATTGGCCATTAAAAAAGTTTGATTATTAGACACATGCCAAGTAACGCCTTCTAAAGAATCTTCGTGCCTTAGGGGCACTTTCACATAATAAAAGTCTCCCAGTGGTGTATGAAAGCTTTTTGTACGCCCTTTTACAATCACACTCATAATAAGATTCACCCTTTCAGGGATCCAGCCGTGCAGTGCTAAAGCCGTCTCAAAAGACACAAAACTACCAGGCACCATTCGATTAGCCACAGAAAACACATTAATCTGTTCCGAACGGTATTTGGGCGCGAGCATATAAATACCCCTATGCAAGCGTATCAATTCTCCTTTTTTGAGAGCTTTGTTAACTAGGCTATATCTTTTAGCAGGGGATCCCTCAAAAATGCAGGTCAACGACTGCTCCGTAAAAACACGGTCTCCCAATCCTCGATCTAAGAGCGTTTCTGTGGTTGCTAACATAATGGGTTTATTATAACCTTTTTCTTATTCTTTACAAGAAACTTTCTATTTTAGCAAGTTTCTTGTATTTTATTGAGCATACGGGCTATTAAAAAGTAAGTTGTTCAACACTAAAAATAACATACAGCCCTAATAAACAAGAGACTCTATTTCAGAGCTAATCTTCTTCTGAAGAGGATCTTGCTCAATACTGTTTTCTATATCTTTGATCAACAGATAAAGACGAAATTCATCTGAAGGAAATTCAATAAATCCATATCGTTTATAAAAAGATTTTGCCAGCTGATCTTTAGCATGCACTAGAACAGCGCGCAATCCTGCAATATCTGAAGCTTTTAACGCTTTTAATAAGGCCTGTTTTAGCAATGCCTTACCCAATCCCTTTTTTTGTGCTTGCCTGTCAATGGCCAGGCGAGCCAGCACTAAAATAGGAATGGGATACAAACCAAGTCCCTGCTTCATGCGTGGTGGGGCATCCAAAGTACTCACGGATCCATAGGCCAAGGTAAAATATCCAACAACCTTTTCATCACGTGTAACAACATAGGTTCTTGCACCACGTCCTGTTTGGCTTTGCCAAGCATATTTTTTTAAATAATCATTCAATGCTGGAATGCCACAATCAAAAGCCTCAGTTTGATGCTCTTTTTGCAGCAAATCAGGGCCCTGTAACGAACGCAGGTCACTATTCATCCAGTAGCGTACGCTCAGTCAATAGGCACCTTAGAGCTGGAATCGTACGTGCAGGTTGATCCAGTGCTTCACAAAATTGGTTCCACTGCTCCGTTAACAAATGAAATTCTGTTTGTGTAGACAAGACCTCACGTGCAGCATGGTCTGAATGCGCTAAGACAAACTGGGAAAGCGTTATTTTTCGCAATTTGGCAGCTTTTGAGAGCAAGGCCTTCTGTTTGAGTGGAATCCTTAGCTGCAAGGTTGTTTTCTTACTTTTTTCTGTGGCAGAAGCCATAACAAGAACCTCCCAAAACCAGACTTCACTATAACATCTGTCATTACAATGTCAATACAATCGCCCTGTTTGGTTGTAACGCGTTGCTTACGCTGATTGTTTCATAAGGTTTTTTCTTATTTTTTGCAAGAAACTTGCTGTTTTAGAAAGTTTCTTGCATTTATTGAGATGTGGGTTATTACACCTTAGCCTTTGCTTTCAAAAGAACGCCATCTACCCCGGTAATCTCAACCACAGTACCCAGGGGTAATTCGGGACCTTCTACCTGCCAGCTGGAATCATCTACACGAATTCTGCCTCGACCATTCACAATCGCCTCGGACAAGGCAAAGGTTCTACCAATATACTGCTCTGCACGGCGATTAAGGGTCGTATGCTTGGGTTTATTATGCATACGCCTGCGCAGATAATGCCACCAAAGCCCTGCACTGCCTAAGGCGGCGCATGCAAACATAAAGACTTGTGTTTGCCAGCTAAGACTCGGCCATAGCCATAGTACGACACCCACCACCGCACAGGCGGCACCTACGCAGAGTAGAAAAAAGCTACTACCCAGTAAGACCTCTAAGAGGGTGAGCAATACGGCCATAACCATCCAAGCATGCATGGTCCAAAAATGATCTCGTAATATATTCATAGACACCTACCGTTTAACTTTTTGCTTTCTCACCAAAAACACTTTTGGTTAATTCACCAATGCCCGCCAAACTACCAATCACACTGCTTGCTTCCAAAGGCATGAGCAAGACCTTCTGGTTTTCGGCCGAAGCTATTTTTCCTAACACATCAATATACTTTTGCGCCACAAAATAGTTCACCGCATGCAAAGAACCCTTGGCAATGGCTTCAGAAACTACTTGCGTCGCTTTGGCTTCTGCCTCGGCCTGACGTTCTCTGGCTTCGGAACCTAAGAAAGCAGCTTGTCGATGGCCTTCTGCCTCTAAAATTTTCGAGCTCTTTGAACCTTCCGCTTTTAAAATCTGGGATTGTCGAACACCTTCAGCCTCTAAAATAGAAGCGCGTTTTTCGCGCTCGGCTTTCATTTGAGCCCCCATGGATGCTACGAGATCTTTAGGGGGCGCAATATCTTTTATTTCAATACGTGTGACTTTCATGCCCCAGGGTGCTGTGGCCTCATCAATCACCACCAATAAACGGGAGTTAATATGATCGCGCTTCGATAAAGCCTCATCCAAATCTAAAGAACCTAGCACGGTACGAATGTTGGTGAGCGTCAGATTACGAATGGCACGCTCTAAATCATTCACGGCATAGGCTGCTTGGGCAGCATCCACCACTTGGAAAAAGATGACCGCATCTACACGAACCATCGCATTGTCTTTGGTGATGATCTCTTGAGAGGGAATATCGAGGACCTGTTCCATCATCACAAGCTTGGCACCGATTTGATCGACAAAAGGCACAATGATCGCTAAACCAGGTCTGAGGGTTTGGGTATAACGTCCAAAACGCTCGACTGTCCACTCATAGCCTTGCGGTACTTGCTTGACGCCCATAAACACAACCACAATGGCGAGCATTGCAAATAAAGCGACAACCCAAGAAATATCCATACAACCCCCTTTAGCCAAATATCTTAACCCTGGCTACAACTATACCAGATGAACCCTTGAGTCCCTACCCCCGAGGAATAAATCTTCTTAAAGGCTCAAACAACTCTGGTACACTAGCACTTATAAACCAACCTTTTTGAGGACCAAAGTGGCTCGTCATCGTAAAAAAAACGTCTTGCATAAACGATCATCCCGCAAGCGCGCCTCCTTTCCTAAAGGTATGTGGTGGCTGATGGGTCTTTTTATGAGCATTCTGGGTGTTGCCAGCCTCTACCATCTGTATGGTGCAGGCCAACTGACCCACTATAACCCTCTACGACTAAAACCTGTGCATGATAGGTCTCACACCACAACGCCGCCTACAGCAACCGTGGAACAAAGAAGGGCTTCATCCAAAACCCGTAGACAGACAAACCACACACAGCCCCTCCCCAAACAAGAAGTCGCGCAACGTTTCGAATTCTATCAGTTATTACCTGGACTTGAAGTGCCACTACCCGATCCCATAACGCCCGCGCCTAGGGTGTCCAGACCCATGCTGCCTTCTGTGGCAGCATCCAACGACACCCTTCACCAAACATCCAAGCAATTAGCTAATTCGAAAACTAAATCGGTGCCTGTGTATAGCAAACAGGCGGCCCCCCACTATATGATCCAAGCCAAAGCTTACCGCCATAGTGAAGGCGCGGAACAACTTAAAAATCGCCTGAGGGGGCTTGGGTTTAAAGTAAAGAACCAACAGGTTGAAGCTGAAGATGGCACCTGGTTTAGGGTGATGATCGGACCCTTTGCCTCTGAGGCCATGGCTGTCGAACAAAAAAAGCGACTTCAACAACATCAGATTCATGGTATTTTAATCCTACAACGTTAAGATAGGAGCAGCCCACGGTGGAATCATTCAGAGGCACAACCATTATTTGTGTGCGCAAACATCAGCAGGTGGCCATTGGCGGTGACGGTCAGGTCTCGCGGGGCGATACCATTTTAAAAGGCAATGCGCGTAAGGTTCGACGCCTCTACAACAATAAAATTATTGCAGGCTTTGCAGGCGGCACCGCCGATGCCTTTACCCTCTTTGAGCGCTTTGAAAAAAAAATAGAAACGTATCAGGGAAACTTAATGCGAGCCGCTGTAGAACTGGCTAAAGATTGGCGTATGGATAGGGCTTTAAGGCGCCTCGAGGCTGTACTCATCGTTGCCGACAAACAAAATTCCTTAATGATTACCGGCAATGGCGATGTGATAGAACCTGAAAGGGGTCTCATTGCTATTGGATCAGGGGGTGCTTATGCGCAAGCCGCTGCCACAGCGCTGTTTGATAACACCACGCTCGATCCCCTAGCGATTGTGGAAAAATCGTTGACGATTGCTGCGAATATGTGTGTCTATACCAATCATCATTTTAGTATTGAAGCATTAGAGAGTGAAATATGAGCATAAACGATCATTTATTCGAAGTGATGACCCCTCAACAAATTGTACAAGAACTCGATAAATACATCATTGGACAACAAGCTGCCAAACGATCGGTCGCCATTGCCCTTAGAAACCGTTATCGACGACTGCGAGTCGATCCTGTTTTGCGTGCTGAAATAACCCCCAAAAATATTTTAATGATTGGACCCACCGGGGTGGGTAAAACAGAAATTTCACGTCGTTTGGCAAAATTAGCCAAAGCGCCTTTTATTAAAGTAGAAGCCACCAAATTTACAGAAGTGGGCTATGTGGGTCGGGATGTAGACTCCATTATTCGAGATCTCACAGAATTAGCAGTGAAATTAACCCGTGAAGAGGCTTTAGACAAAGTGCGTGTTCAAGCCCATAAGCTTGCTTTCGATCGCATTCTAGGTATTTTGGCACAGCCCACCAGTCACTCCACGGAAGCGAGTCCAGACGATGCAGCCGATCCACAAAAAATCGCAGAATCTTCGAAAAAAAGCGCATTAGCTGCCAGAAAAGCATTGTCTAAAAAACTGCTGAGTGGGACATTGGATGAAAAAGATATTGAACTAGAACTTTCACACCACCTCGGCGTTGAAATTATGGCACCGCCTGGTATGGAAGAAATGACGCATCAACTGCAAAGTCTCTTTCAAAATCTCTCAAGCGAACGCCTAAAGAAAAGAAAACTACGGGTAAAAGATGCGCTGAAAATGTTGTGCGAAGAAGAGGCCCATCGACTCATCAATGACGACGATATTAAAATACAGGCCCTTGAACGTGTGGAACAAACCGGCATTGTCTTTTTAGATGAAATTGATAAAGTCACCCAGCGATCCGAACAAAGAAGTACGGGTGATGTTTCACGTGAAGGTGTGCAAAGAGATCTATTACCCTTGGTGGAAGGATGCAGTGTGTCTACCAAGTATGGTACGGTGCGAACCGATCATATTCTTTTTATTGCCTCGGGTGCTTTTCATGTTTCAAAACCCTCCGATTTAATTCCCGAACTACAAGGTCGTTTACCGATTCGTGTGGAGCTTGATGCACTTCGGGTGGAAGATTTTGTAAGAATTTTAACCGAAACCGATGCCTGCCTGAGCATCCAATATCAAGCGCTATTAGCGACAGAACAGGTACAGATCTCCTTCGCGCCCGATGGTATTCAACGGATCGCTGAAATTGCCTGGGAAATGAATGAACGCACAGAAAATATTGGTGCTCGGCGGCTTCATACCGTGATGGAACGTTTATTAGAAGATATTTCTTTTAAGGCCACCGAGTTGAGCCATACCCAGCAGGTAATTAATGCAGCCTATGTGAACGAACAGCTCAATGCCCTGGTGCGTGATCAAGACTTAAGCCAATTTATTCTATGAAAAAAACCCTGACTATTGTATCACGCAAAAGTCTTCTGGCCCTCTGTCAAGCCAATCTTGTCAAAACACAACTGGCAGCGCTTCACCCAACACTTGAGATAAACATTGTGGGGATCCAAAGCACAGGGGACCGTTTCCTGGATCAACCGCTTGCAACCCTGGGTGGTAAAGGTTTATTTGTAAAGGCGCTTGAAGATTATTTACTGGCACACCGGGCGGATATCGCTGTGCATTCGCTCAAAGATATGCCCCATCAAATAACCGAAGGTTTGGCGCTTGGCGCAATCCTTCAACGCGCATCGCCCTATGATGCCTGGTATTCCATGGCATATCCTACCCTGCAATCACTCCCCCCCCAGGCACGCGTAGGGACTTCGAGTCTGCGTAGACAAGCGCAATTGCTAGCTTTACGACCCGATCTCAGGATCATTCCCTTGCGTGGGAATATTGATAGCCGACTTGAAAAATTAAAAGCAGGACACTACGAGGGTATTATTCTGGCACACTGTGGTGTAGAACGCTTAAAGATGACCTTGCCTTTTTCGACCATTTTTTCAGCAAATGAATGCCTACCTGCCGTAGGTCAAGGTGCTTTAGCGATTGAATGCCGTGTGAATGATCACGCGATCCAAACCTTGATTGAACCGCTGCATCATCGACCGACGGCACACTGTGTCGGGGCTGAAAGAGCGATGCTTGCCTGCCTAGAGGGTGGCTGTCAAACACCGATTGCAGGCTTTGCGACCCTTGATCAAGACGGCTATCTACATTTAGAAGGCATGGTAGGAAAAACCGATGGATCGCTGCTTTTAAAAGCAGAAGCCAGCGGCAGTACTGAACAGATCCTGCGTATAGGGATTGAGGTCGCAGACAAATTACGACAACAAGGCGCTACTGAACTGTTAAGGTATCCATGAATATTCTCATTACAAGACCTCAAGCACTTGCAAGCCGTCTTTGTCAAAAGATCCAAGACTTAGGCCACCGTCCTGCATGCATCCCTATGATTGAGATCCAACCCGCACCCCACTATACGCTTGCAGAAGGCCTAGAACTTTTTAAGCGGATCAATATCGCGCTTTTTACAAGCCAAGCAGCGGTGCACTATGCTACCCCACTCATCCAAGCACAGCCTTCCCTGTGGCCATCCATTACCTACATGGCCATAGGCCCCGGCACCCAACAAGCGCTACAGGCATTGGGGATCCCCACGGTGCTCATCCCAGAAGCCCCACCCTATGAAACAGAATCTTTACTTAAGCTAAAAAACTTACAATCGATACTCGGTACATCGATTGCGATTGTCAAAGGGGAAGGGGGTAGAACATTGCTCGCAGAAACGCTCAAAGCGCGCGGAGCCCTTGTATACCCTTTGGTGGTCTATCTTCGCTGCATGCCCAGCTATAACACCGAAACGATACTAGAAAACTGGGATCAGCATCTCCCTGATCTGAGCGTGAGCACCAGCGCCAGTGCCTTAGAGCATCTTATTGCACTTTTTCCACCCACAGCCCTACACTATTTACAAAAACACCCTATCGTGGTCGTGGGTAGCAGAATGCTTGCATTGGCCCATCAACGGGGCTTTCAAAAACCTGTGCTGGCGACAGGGGCTGATGATTCGGCTATTGTATCAGCTATTATAAAAGTGTTGCGTACTTACGAGGATCGTTGTCCATGAAGTTCACCTGGCTCAGTTTTTTGATTGCCCTTTGTGCCCTGATATTCAGCATTTTTCAGTTTGGACAAACCAGGGAGGCCCTACAAAGCACACAGCAGAATCTGCTACAGGTGGAAGAGGGACTCAATACCAAGATTGAAGACTTGCAAAAACAGCGTCACAGGCAGATACCTCAGATACCCCAGACACTACAGCCAGCAAGCAGACCCACAGGTCCTGAGCTCGATAATTTATCCCATTTCGAAATAGCTATACTTATTCAGTTAGCTGCAACCCAATTGAACACCACCCAAGATTTACCCGCAACCCT
>JAGOUJ010000027.1 GCA_018061325.1 Gammaproteobacteria bacterium | reverse complement strand
ATATATTAAAAAAACCGGCTTATGTCAAAAGTGAAGGTATACCCAAAGGAGTCTATTTAAGGGCAGGATCAAGCACTAGAAAAGCCAATGAGGACTATATAGAGGAACTTAAAAGAGAGAATAAAAGGATAACCTATGATGAAGAAATAATTCATGCTGATCTGGATATTTTATCCAATGAATTAATAAAAAGAGCGTACCCCACTTATACAAGCACCAAGCTTTTGGCAGAAAAAGTTTTATGTAAGAAGATGACAGGTAAAAAGTATTTTCCCACAATAGCGGGCACGTTATGGTTTTCAGAAGATCCCAGTGCCTATATTAGTTCGGCACATATTAGATGCACACGGTTTCAGGGTGCTGACGGTAGAGAAATTATTCAAACTGATGAAGTAGGTGGAAATTTAAGTGAGCAAATTGAGAAATCATTTTTTTTGATTAAGTCATGGCTACTAAGAGACTTTAAACTTAAAAATACCAGATTGATCGGTGGCACAATAGTTCCAGAAGAAGCTTTAAGAGAGGCAATCATTAATGCTGTCATACATAGAAAATATTCAATCCCAGGAGCAATTAAAATAGCACTCTATGAAGATAGACTTGAGATTTTTAATCCGGGAAATTTTCCGGGGTTGGTAGATGTTAATAATTTAGGCGATGGAACGACCTATCTTAGAAATCCTATTATCGCTAAAATAGCACGAAAAATGCAGCAAATGGAACAATTAGGCACAGGCATCAATTTAATCAGATCAAGTTGTAGGAAGTTAGGCTTAAAGCCACCTGAATTTATCGAGGGTTCTGATAGCGTAAAAGTTATTTTTAATTTTATGCCTGATATTACATTGTATAATACGGACGAGGAGCATTTACTGGATTTGTTTTCTATGCGT
Source organism: Gammaproteobacteria bacterium (assembly GCA_018061325.1). Taxonomy (GTDB): domain Bacteria; phylum Pseudomonadota; class Gammaproteobacteria; order UBA6186; family Azoamicaceae; genus CADEGZ01. The sequence continues at coordinate 17,103 of JAGOUJ010000027.1, read as the reverse complement.
GAGTCCATCAGCATTAACGAAATGGTAGATATATTTAAAATATCCCGAAACACTGCTACTAGGAGGCTGAATAAGTTTGTAGCGATAGGCCTATTGCAAAGAAGTGGCAAGGGTCCTGCAGTGAAGTACTTTATAGATAAGAAGCAGAGATAGAGACATTTTATCTGAGTCGCTCAATAATAGTGCAATCGCCCTTCCTTTTTGCCAGCCATAGCCCCGCTTCAAAGAGCCCCCACATGGGTAGCGCCAGCATCACTTGAGAGAAAACATCGGGCGGTGTTAGGAGCATCCCCAGTACAAAAGCCCCCACAATGATATAGGGCCTTAAATAGATAAGCTGTTGAACGCTACAGAGTCCGAGATTGACCACCAAGACGGTTAAGACAGGGACCTGAAAGGCAAGCCCTCCAGACAGTAGCATGCCTAGCATAAAATCTAGATAAGCTTGAATATCGGTCATGATCTGCACACCCGGGGGCGCACAGTGTGCAAAAAAAGATAAAGTGATGGGGCAAATCACCCCATAAGCAAAAGCAACACCGCCATAGAACAGTAAAAGACTGCTTATAAGAAAGGGTAAAATCTGTCGTTTTTCGTTTGCATGCAAAGCGGGTGCTATAAAGGACCATAGTTGGTACAAGAGATAGGGCATACCGAGCAGCAAGGCACTCACAAAAGCAGCTTTCAGGGGTACGGTAAAAGGGGTGGTGATATTGGTAGCAATCAAATACCCTAAGGGCAGTTCTTTGAGCAGTGGCTTTGCCAAATAATGGTAAAGCTGTTGATCAACCAGAAACAGGGCTATAAAGAGCAGGCCTATCACCCACAGGCTGTGTATCAGGCGGCTTCTAAATTCTATAAAATAGATCGTGCTAGGGTTCACAATAAAGTCTGATATTTTTCAAGGATCTGTTGATAATAGCCCACCATTTTTTTCAGGCTTTTCCCAAGAAAATAGCTTATTTCAGGCAAGCGTTGTGGTTTAATGACAATCAGTGCCACCACAATAATAAGAAGGATTTCAAAAAGCATTAGGGATCCTTGGGTGTCTGATTGGGATCTTCAAGGCCTTTTTTAAAGTTGCGCAAAGCGGCCCCTAAGTCACTGCCTATATCGCGCACACGCTTTGTTCCAAAGACCAATAAAACAATCAGAAAAATAAGGACTAAGGAACCCATGCTTACGCCGCCCAAACCCATATTAACCTCCTAGTAAATGAATATGTAAATGGGGCACTTCTTGTCCACCCGCCTGACCCGTATTAATCTGGGTTCTAAAGCCACTTAAGCCTTGGGCTTTGGCTAGTTTGGGTAATAATAACATCATATGGGCTATGAGCGCGGCTTGATCTTCAGAGATATGGGCTAAGCTCTCAATATGTTCTTTGCTGACCAGTAGCAAATGCACGGGAGCCTTGGGCTTAATATCTTTAAAAACAATCACATGCTCATCTTCATAGATGAGGGTGATGGGCAGTGTGCCTTCAATGATTTGACAAAAAATGCAATCAGACATTCTAGCACCTTGGAGGGTTGTTTAGCGCTATTATGCAAAGGCTGATGCTAAAGCGCAAACCCAGAACAGTGACTACCCTCCCGGTCTCCGAGGGAGGGGGCAGCATGCCATGGTGCAGCGATGGCAGCTGGGGTGGGGGTTTAGGGATCGACAAGACGACGTAGCAAGGTTGGCCACTGTGGCAATAGTTGGAGAAAGGTAGGGTACTGGTTCTTGAGGGTACGGATCAGTGCTGCAAAGCCCATTTGATCTTTAAGCCATTTTTCCAAAAAGGGTTCTGCCGTTTTCCAGAGATCGATCTCGGGATCTAACTGTAAACTCAGCATTTCGACAGCCGCGAGGGTCTTTTGGAACAGTAACAATTGGGGTTGAATATTAATTTGGTATTCTAGGGCTAGCTGGAATAATTGCTGCAACAAGGCTCCGAAAGAAACCTCGAAGCGTGGGCGTTCAAGCAACGGTTCGCAGATCGCGCGGATACTACCTTCTAAATCATCGATGCGCGTGGTAGAGGGTACCCATCCATAATCAACATGTAGGATAGCCACGCGTCTATAGTCTTTGGCTAAAAAAGCCAGCAGGTTATTGGCCAAATAGCGTTGATCCTCAGGGCTTAGACTACCCATAATACCGAAATCCATCAGGATATAGCGTGGGGGCGTATTTTCAGCTATCAGCATATTACCAGGGTGCATATCGGCATGAAAAAAACAGTCTCTAAAAACCTGTGTAAAAAAAAGTTCCACCAGATGTTTTGCTAAGATACAACGATCCAAGCCTTGCTGTTCAAGGCGATCAAAGGCGAGGGGCGGGATCCCATAGACTCTTTCCATGACAAGCACATGCTTGGTGCTATAGGCCCAATAGATAGTGGGTATGTAGAGCAACTTCGATCCTTGAAAATTGCGTTTGAGTTGCGAGGCATTAGCCGCTTCTCGCATCAAATCAATTTCATGATATAAGGTTTTTTCACATTCACGGACGAGTGCCATCGGTTTAAAGCGACGACTTTTTTTATAGAAACGCTCTAAAAAGGCCGCAAACATTTTTAAAAGCCGAAGATCTCTTTTAATCTGTTGTGCAATATGAGGGCGTAGTATTTTCAATACCACGGCTTCCCCACTTGTTAAAGTGGCTGCATGGACTTGGGCGATGGAAGCAGAAGCCAAGGCTTTGGTATCAAAATCTTTAAAAACACTGTGAAAGGGTACTTGAAGCGATTTTTCGACGATTTGCTGTGCAAGGGTTCCAGAAAAAGGCGGAACTTTATCTTGTAGCGCTGCGAGTTCTTGTAGCATGGCAGGTGGCAAGAGATCAAAACGGGTTGATAAAAGTTGACCCACCTTGATAAACAGCGGTCCTAAAGCTTCTAGGGCTTGTCTATACTTGGGGCCTTGATGCGAGAGTTTAGACCATGGTATGGGCTGTAATAGGCAGAGTGCCATCAGGGGTCTGCCTAAGCCGTGTCGTAACAGTATGCTGATAATCTGAAACGTTCTATAAAGAGGATGGTGTTTCATTCAAGTTTAGCCTCTAAACGCTCAACCCCTGCACGTAATACATCGACGGCTTGTAAAAAATGATTCACTAAAGGGCGTGGGGGGCTTAAGTTTTCTTCTACAGCGTATTCACCCATGTGGGCACAGAGATCATCGAATCGCTGACGGCTTTTAGGGAGAAGTCGATGGAGGGTTTTTTCCATGCTATGCGCTGTCGCATCACCTAGGTAGGTTGCGATTATTTCAGCCCAATCGATCTGGCAATCACTCAACCATTGTTCTAAGAGAGCCAGGGCGCTAGGTTCTCCCTCAAAGACAAGGCCCTGTTCCATGGCCCATCGATTATTTTTATGCAGCAGTAAACCCATGAAAGTAGCAGGTGTTGCACTAATATGGGCTCCAATACCTTTTCCTGAATGCGATTCGGGGGCATACATCAAGGAATCTGATAAGGGCTCAATCGCACGCAGACCTTGTGCGTTGAACGTGACAAAATAGTGCTTGTCTTGAACCGGATGATAATGGTTAGACATTTTTAAACTGATCTGTAAACAGCAATCGTTCAGGGCGCTTGCATAGTAGGTGGTTTTGGGATCAAAACGTAATAAGTGATTGATCAGATTTGTGAGCAATCGCGCCATCAATCTTTCATCCCCTGATGTAAGGCAACAATACCACCGCTTAGATTTTGATAATCGCAGCGTTCAAAGCCTGCTTCCAAAAACCATGTTTTCAAGATTTCTTGATCGGGGTGTTGGCGAATGGATTCTACCAGATAACGATAACTATCTTCATCCTTGCAAAGCCAAGCCCCTAGTTTTGGGATGAGCTTAAAGGAATAGGCATCGTAAGCCTTTTTTAAAAGGCCAGGCGTTGGTTTTGAAAATTCTAAAATAATGGCCCGCCCACCCTTTTTTAAGACCCGATACAGTTCTTTTAAAACTTTTCGTGGATACGTCGTATTGCGCAATCCAAAAGCCATCGTGATCCGATCAAAAGTATGACTACCAAAGGGGAGCGCTTCGGCATTCAATTGCGCAAAACAAAGTCCCTTAAAAATTCCTTCATCGAGCAAACGATCCCGACCCTGCTGTAGCATGGCAGCATTAATATCGGCCAGAATCACCCGACCTTCAGGATTTAAGATCGGTGCAAAATGACGGGCCATATCACCGGTTCCGGAGGCTAAATCTAAAATACAATGGTTCGGTGCGATCGCGGCACGGGCTGCAGCCATCCGTTTCCACAGACGGTGCAGACCTAGCGAGAGGCAGTCATTCATAAAATCGTAGTGGGGGGCAACCGCATGGAATATTTCTCCCACTTTGGCGGTTTTCAGATCGCTTGCGATGATTTGCGAACCAAAATGGGTTTGATCGTTTTGAGTATTATTGTGCTGCACGCTTCATCGAATCAAAAAAGATCACATTGGTCTTTGTATCTTTTAAGCGTTCCAGTAAAAATTCCATGGCGGCTAAATCGTCCATGGGATGCAGTAGTTTACGCAAAATCCATATTTTTTGTAGGATATCGGCTTTTGCAAGGAGCTCTTCGCGTCGCGTACCCGATCGGGCAATATTAATGGCTGGGTAAACACGTTTTTCTGCAATACGTCTGTCTAAGTACAGTTCCATATTACCGGTGCTCTTAAATTCTTCGAAAATAACTTCATCCATTTTTGAGCCGGTATCTACCAGGGCTGTGGCGATAATCGTTAAACTACCACCCTCTTCAATATTACGCGCCGCGCCAAAGAAGCGTTTAGGTCGGTGTAATGCATTAGCATCCACACCACCGGTTAAGACCTTACCCGAGGGCGGTATCACGGTATTGTAAGCTCTGGCTAAGCGTGTAATAGAATCTAGAAGAATCACAACATCTCTTTTGTGTTCAACCAAGCGCTTTGCACGTTCAATCACCATTTCTGCGACCTGTACGTGTCGACTGGCAGGCTCATCAAAGGTACTGGCAATCACCTCGCCTCGTACAGAACGGGCCATTTCGGTGACTTCTTCAGGGCGTTCATCAATCAGTAGCACAATCAGATGACAGTCTGGATGGTTGGTTGCGATAGAATGTGCAATATTTTGTAGCATGACTGTTTTACCGGCTTTAGGCGGTGAGACAATCAGGCCTCGTTGACCCATACCCACAGGAGAGACGAGATCGATCACACGGCTGGTAATATCTTCGGTACTACCATTCCCTATTTCCATCACCAATCGTCGGTTGGCATGCAGCGGTGTAAGATTTTCAAAAGCAATCTTATTGCGTGTTATTTCAGGGGCTTCAAAATTAATTTCATTTACTTTCAGCAGTGCAAAATAGCGCTCACTTTCTTTGGGTGGACGAATAGTACCCTGAATTTCATCCCCCGTTCTTAAACCAAAGCGACGAATTTGGCTCGGTGAAACATAGATATCGTCTGGACCTGCAAGGTAAGAGCTATCCTTCGATCGCATGAAACCATAGCCATCAGGTAAAAGCTCGAGGACGCCTCTGCCAGAAATGGGCTCTCCCATTTTGGCGTGGGCCTTAAGAATCGCAAAGATGATTTCTTGCTTTCTGGCACGGGCGATATCGTCAATGCCAAGACTCGTCGCAATCTCCATCAAGTCGATAGGAGATTTTTGTTTTAGTTCAGTTAAATCCATAGTGTATTTTCAGCTTAGATTAGGGTTAAAAGAAAGGAAGGTTAAGCGTTCGCATCTAAAAATTCGGACAATTTTGTTTTACTTAAAGCACCTACGCACGTGGCCGCGGGTTCTGCCCCTTTAAACAAAATAAGCGTGGGGATCCCGCGCACACCGTACTTAGCGGCTGTTTGGGGGTTATCGTCCACATTCAGTTTCAGAATCGTGACTTTACCTGTGTATTCAAGGGCAATCGCTTCCAAGGTTGGCATTAGATTTTGACAAGGGCCACACCAGGGTGCCCAGAAATCGACCAACACGGGCGATGACGCCTTCAAAACATCCATTTCAAAAGAATGATCCGTTACGGATCCCAAAGTACTCACGGGTAAGGGTTGCTCCTTCATTAGGATTAAACTAGGGAAAGGAATCATAGATTGACCATTCAAATGTACAGCCTTCTTTAAAGCACGTCAACTATCCACTACAGCCAAAGGGATGCTTGTTTGGCAAAATAACTTAAAATGGCATCTGCACCTGCTCGTTTAATGCACAGTAAAGATTCCAAAATGGTTTCACGTTCGGGTAGCCAGCCCTTTTGAATGGCGGCCTGATGCATGGCGTATTCACCACTGACTTGGTACGCAAAGGTTGGCATTTCGAAACGATCCTTCACGCGACGCAGTACATCCAGATAGGGCATCCCGGGTTTCACCATAATCATATCGGCGCCTTCTTGAATATCCAGTGCAACTTCTCGCAGGGCCTCATCACTATTGGCAGGATCCATCTGATAACCCGTTTTCGTGCGTTTGCCAAGCTGTGTGAGGGAGCCAACGGCTTCTCTAAAAGGTCCATAGTAGGCAGACGCGTATTTGGCTGCATAGGCTAGAATGCGCGTGTCTTGGTAACCAGAGGCTTCAAGCGCTTTTCGAATGGCGCCAATACGACCGTCCATCATATCCGAGGGCGCTACAATATCCACGCCGGCTTCCGCCAAGGAGAGCGCTTGTTTCACTAAGACAGCAAGGGTTTCATCATTCAACACACGACCCTCTGAATCGGTTAAGCCATCATGTCCATGGGTGGTAAAAGGATCTAAAGCAACATCTGCAATCACACCGATGTCCTTGAACTGTTTTTTGACACGACGAATGGCTTGTTGTATGAGCCCTTCGGGATTATAAGCTTCTTCAGCCTGCGCTGTTTTTTGGGCGATCGAGATTTTAGGAAACAAGGCAATGGCAGGGATCCGTCGTTCTACAAGGATTGCCACTTCTTCGAGTAATAAATCGAGGCTTAAACGTTCGATCCCGGGCATAGAAAGAATCGGCTCAGACCCCTGCCCTGCATGGATAAAAAGGGGATAGATAAGATCATCGACCGATAGGGTTGTTTCGCGCATCAAGCGATGGGAGAAATCATCTGTGCGCATGCGGCGCATACGGATGAGGGGGAAATGGGACATGGAGCCTCCAAGTCAACCTGTTGCGGCGCGAGGGTGCGCCAAGCCTGCATTATGGCATGGAGGGAGGGCTTCATGTAGCTGTTGTAATATACAGGGGAACACTGTGGGCGAGCATGGCATAATACAAGCCTCGAAAGTGGGCGCCAAAGCGCAAAGCGCGTAGGTGGCCGGATGAGGGTCTCAGGGTTATCATCGGGGTTTACATGAAAAAAATATTCCAAAGTCTTCTAGTATTGGGCGCTGTGCTTTGCATTATAGGCTGCGAAGATTCTAAATCAGATGCAGTACTAACCTTTGCTATTTCTGCAGAGTATCCACCTTTTGAATATATTGAGAAGGGAGAGATCAAGGGGTTTGATATCGATGTTGCAAAGCTCATTGGCAAGACTTTGGGGGTACAAGTCGTTTTCGAAAATAGGGCTTTTAATACGATTTTCCCCTTACTCGATAATGGCCAGGCAGACGCTGCTATTTCTACGATTACGGCAAGTGTAGAACGTCGGAAGTCTTTTGATTTCTCAGAGGTTTATTATAAGTCTGATTTAGCAACGATTTTTAAAGAACAGAGGCCTATAACGACGGTTGGGCAGCTAGAAGGCAAAAAAGTAGCCTGTCAGCTGGGTTCTACCATGGAACTTTGGTTAAAGGCACACGTTCCGAGTGCAAGCAGAGTCGCTATGGATCACACCAACCAAGCCGTCGAAGCACTCAAAGCCGGACATGTAGACACTGTTTTGATAGACGAGGTACAGGCTCTCATGATTACACAAAAAAATCCCGGTTTATCGTACGCTGTGATTGCGCCTGTCGATGAAGGCTATGCGATTGCCTTTAAAAAGGGATCCGCACACAAGGAACCTGTCGATCGTGCACTTAAGGCGCTGATAGCGGGTGGCGAGCTTAAAAAGCTAGAAGCTCAGTGGTTAAAAGATCCCGCTTTATGGAAGGATTAATCCCTATGGAAGCATTCATGCATTCACTGCGCTTTATTGGTTATGGCGTGGGCTTAAGCTTGCAATTATTGTTAGGCGGGCTTGTGATGGGGCTATTACTGGGTACTGTTTTTGCAATCCTACGATACCAGGGTATAGCGCTTAGGATTATCACACGATTGGTTTCTATCCTACGTGGTACGCCCCTTATTTTACAGCTCAGTTTTTTTTATTTCTCGATCCCGATGCTTTTAGGATTGAAGCTCAGTATTCTCATGGCGGGCATTATCACCTTTGGTTTAAATAGTGCCGCCTATGTTTCGGAAATTTTGCGATCGGGTATCGAAAGTCTTCCGAAAGGACAATTCGAAGCGGCTAAAACCTTACATATTCCACGTTTCTTTATGTGGCGGGATATTATCTTACCCCAAGTTTTGAGAAATATTTTGCCTGCCATGGTCAATGAAACGATTACCCTGCTTAAAGAAACAGCGCTTATTTCAACGCTGGGAGGGATGGATATGATGCGTCGCGCCCAGGCGGTTGCCGCCGAACAATTCACCTATTTTATGCCACTTTGTATTGCAGGGTGCTATTATTATTTGCTTGTTTTACTTATCGAATATGCGGGTAAAAAACTAGAAAAAAAGGTGGCTTATGCTCCGCATCACTAAGGCTTCTAAAACTTTTGGTTCACACGTGGTCTTAGATCAGATTGATCTACAGGTGGAAAAAAATAGTATTTTAGGTTTGGCAGGACCTTCGGGTGGTGGCAAATCAACCTTGCTTCGCTGTATACAAGGCTTGGAATCTTTGGATTCGGGTCGTATACGATTAAGCGAAAAAAGCGGTTTTATGTTTCAAGATTTTCAGCTTTTTCCGCATATGACCGTGATGGAAAATTTATGTTATGCCCCCAAAATGCGTGAAAAAAGAATGAAATTTTCTAAAGCCGTTGAAACGCGTGCCTTCAAGCTTTTACAAAGCTTGGGCGTGGTAGATAAGGCTTTATGCCTTCCTCATCAACTTTCTGGGGGGCAAAAACAGCGTGTAGCCTTGGCGCGTAGTTTGATGATGGAACCCCAGCTTTTATTGTGTGACGAACCTAGTTCAGGTTTGGATGTGGCGACCATTGGGGATGTGGTATCACTTTTGCTTTCCGTGCGTGATTTGGGCGTGAGTATGGTGATTGCCTCGCACGATTTAGATTTTCTGACAGCACTGTGTGATCGTATTGTGGTCTTAAAAGGTGGGTCTATTGTGGCTGATGTACAGGTGCAGACCTTAAATAATCCCATTGTCACCTTAAAAGCCTATTACTAGGCATATAGCTGTGATTAATAACAGCTAATCTAACATACCAAAAAATGTTAAAATGATAACCGTGGTGCATATAACTTACATTCATTGGGAGGTTGGTTTATGAAGACAATGAACCTGCCGGTTGGCAGCCTAGATTCCTATATCCAAAGGGTTCACGACATTCCTCTTTTAACACCCGAGGAAGAGTACCGCTATGCCACCCAGTACCGAGAGCAAGGGGATTTAGAAGCAGCCCAGAAGTTGGTTCTAGCCCATCTGCGTTATGTGGTGCGTGTTGCCCGGGGTTATCTAGGCTATGGTTTGGCACTGAACGACTTGGTGCAGGAAGGCACGATTGGTTTGATGAAGGCCGTTAAGCGTTATGATCCAAAAGTAGGCGTTCGACTCGTGTCTTTTGCCGTACATTGGGTGAAAGCCGAGATTCACGAATTTATTTTAAAGCATTGGCGAATTGTGAAAGTGGCGACCACCAAGGCCCAACGTAAACTCTTTTTTAATCTAAGAACAGCCACTAAACGATTAGGTTGGAATAGCCAAGCCGATATCGAAAATATTGCCAAAGATTTAGGCGTCTCTACGGTAGAAGTGCGGCGTATGGAAGAGCGCTTAAATGCACGGGATGTATCCTTCGATCTGCCTGCAGAAGCTTATGAGAATGAGGGCACTAGCCGTGCTTTGGTACCTGTTGAGTACTTGGAGGCTGATAACGATCCCTATCTTCAAATAGAGCAACAAACATCGAGTGAGCACAGCGGCCATCAACTACAGGCGGCGCTTGAAACCTTAGATCCCCGTAGTCGTACTATTTTGCAAAAACGTTGGCTTTCAGAAGAGAAAGGACAAACACTACAAGCTTTGGCTGAAATGTACAAAATATCCATCGAACGCGTCCGACAGCTGGAAAAAGCAGCACTGCAAAAGCTTAAAGCGCAGCTGCTTAAGGCAGCTTAAATAAGCCCGAAGCAATCCAGTTCGTCTAAAACAATGATTCCATGGGTGGAACAATGCCCGGTGCGGTGTCCACCGCGTTGTCTTCATGGTCGGTTGTTATCTGAGGATCTATCTGTGTACGGCGTCCAGGTCGGGCATTTTCCATAAAAAATTCATAAATCGCATTCTTTTGGCCGGGTTGTGCGGCCAGTCCTGTATCCGGATCAATTTTCACACTAACAATGCCAGGCGGCGGTATCAGAGGGCGATCAGGCTTATTTTTAAGGGCTGCTTCCATAAAATACATCCACATAGGTAGTGCTGCAGTGGCACCATACTCTTTCAGCGAACGAGGTTCATCAAACCCTACCCAGGCTGTGGTCATAATATCGGGGTTATAACCGGAGTACCAAGCATCTAACCACTCGTTGGTAGTGCCTGTTTTACCGGCCAAATCTTTGCGGCCCAGACTCTTCGCGCGCTGCCCGGTACCGTGTTGTATGGCATCTTGCAGGGCGGAGGTCATGAGGAAAGCGATGCTTGGGCTAATGGCTGGTACAGGCTGAGGCTTAGGGGCTTCATAGATCAGTTTACCCTGATAATCTTTAATCGTTGTTATAAAATAAGGTTCAATCCGATGGCCCCCATTCGCAAAGACACAATAGGTTGCTGCAAGATCTAAAGGCGTGACTTGGGCTGTGCCCAAAGCCAACGATAGATAAGGAGGCAATTTTTCAGCCTTAAATCCGAAGCGGGTTGCAAATGCAATTAATTTTTCAACACCAATCGCACGTAATAATCGTACGGTAGCAATATTTTGAGAACGCATAAGACTTACGCGCAATCGGGTGGGACCATAGAATTTTTTAGTATTGTTTTGGGGTCGCCAGGTAACGCCCGTGATGGGATCGGTATACACTACCGGCGCATCGTTAATTACACTGGCTAAGGTATAACCTTCATTCAATGCAGCGGCATACAGAAAAGGTTTAAAATTCGATCCCGGCAACCGTTCAGCTTGGGTCACACGGTTAAAAGGACTTAAAGAATAATCAAAGCCCCCCACCAAGGCCAGGATCGCCCCATTTTTAGGCGCTAAAGCTACCAGCGCACCACCCACCTGGGGCACTTGGCTCATTTTCCAGGTTCCTGATTCATCGGTGTCGGCGTAGATCACATCGCCCATCACCACCACATCGGAAGGTTTTTGGGGTGCGTGGCCTCGTTGATTATTTTTACCTTGGAGTCGCGCCCAAGATAACCCTTTCCAAGGAATATCAATATAGCGTCCATCTTGTAATAAGACCGCAATTTTTTGATCTTCAACACGCATGACAATGCCCGGTAATAGCCCATTGTAGGTAGGAATGGCTTTGAGCTGTTGGCGCCAGGCAAGGAGTTCTTGTTCGGCGGTTTTATGGGTAGACAGATGAAAATGATAGGGCGTTTTTCGGTATCCATGGCGTTGGTCATATTCGAGCAAAGCGCGTCTTAGCGCAGCATTGGCCATGGTTTGCTGTGCACCGTCAATGGTCGTGTAAACTTCATAGCCTCCTTCATACAAAGCTTCGCCAAAGCGAGCGAAAAGCGCCTGTCTAACCATTTCTGCCAGATAGGGTGCTTCGACTTCCGTACTACGACCCTGTGATTGGGTTGGCAAGGGAGCATCGACAGCTCCAGCAAATTCCTTCTCTGAAATAAATTGATAGGCGAGCATGCGTTCTAGTACATGTTTACGACGTTTATAAGCCGCTGCGGGATCATGTAAAGGATTAATGCTTGAAGGCGCTTGTGGTAGCCCTGCGAGCATTGCCATTTGATCCAGCGTTAAGTGATTGACGGTACAGCCGTAATAGATGTTAGCAGCGGCTGCAATGCCATAGGCACGTTTGCCAAAATAGATTTTATTTAAGTACAAAGCTAAAATATCGTCTTTACTCAATTCTTGCTCGATTTTAAAGGCTAATAGAATTTCTGAGAGTTTGCGCGCGAAGGTTTTTTGACGGCTTAGAAAGAAGTTGCGGGCCACTTGCATGGTGATAGTGCTACCGCCTTGTTTAAGAGAGGCATTAGTGAGTAAATGAAAAGAGGCACGTGCTAAACCGCGTAGATCAACACCTCGATGTTCATAAAACCGTCGATCTTCCGTGGCTAAGATGGCATGAATAAAGGTTTTTGGTACTTGGTCGAGGGCGATCGGTGTGCGTCGTTCTTCTCCAAATTCAGCAATCAATTGCCCTTCGCGTGTAAAGACCTTCAGGGGTACTTGTAAACGAATATCTTTGAGAACCTCGACAGATGGCAGGGTTGATTCAAGATAGATTACGCCAAGGGTACCCAAGACCAATGCCAAGCAAAGGCACCCCAGTAGGGCGCGCCATACAATACGGAACAGCATATTCATTTAGTTGTCTACTTAATAACCTAAAATACTGAAACTGGTTCGATCATAACAAACTGGAGCACTAGAGGACTATGCCTAGTACTTTCGCTACTTCTACCTCGACTTTTTTCAAGGGAATACTAGTATTAAGTTATAGTTCCCACCGCGGATAAAGAGGCAAGGCAGTGTTCAATTTTTTTAAAGTGTTAACAACCCCTTTATTTGGGCTAGATATTAGCTCATCTTCTGTAAAAGCTGTAGAAATAAGTCAGGTAGCTGGAAATTATTGTGTAGAAGCCTATGGGATTGAACTATTGCCCTCTCAAAGTGTGGTGGATAGAAATATCAAAGACAGTGCTAAGGTTGCAACGGCCATTCGTCAATTAGTGAAGCGCATTGGTATTCGCCGAAAATTTTGCGCCATAGGGGTTGCAGGCTCATCGGTGATTACGCGTATCTTACAAATGAGTGCAAGCCTCGATGAGCAGCTCATGATTCAGCAGATCCAAACCGAGGCTGAGCGTTATATTCCTTATCCCTTAGAAGAGGTCTATTATGATCACGAAGTGTTGGGTATTTATCAGAAAAACCCAGAATTTGTGGATGTGCTTTTAGCCGCAGCGCGCATAGATACAGTTGATCTCAAAAAAAATACAGTGACAGACGCTGGTTTTAAAACAACGATTGTGGATATTGAGTCTCTAGCGATTGAAAGAGCCTTTGCGCTCGCGGTTAATCATCTACCAAAAAACGAGTTAACCCACCATATTGCTTTGATTGATATTGGAAGTACCAATACCGATATTTATGTCTTTCAAAATTTACGAACGATTTACAATCGTTCACAAGCTTTTGGTGGTAAACATTTAAGTGATGAAATCCAACGACGTTATGGATTGTCCGAAGAAGAAGCCATTGCCGCCCAGAAATATGGTGGTCTTCCGGAAGATTATACCACGGAGGTATTAGAGCCTTTTAAAGAAACGGTGGTGCAACAAATTAATCGTGCTTTGCAAGTTTATTTTTCATCCGCGGATGAAGCACAAATCAATTTCGTAGCCTTAGCGGGTGGCGTTGGAATGTTGCCAGGATTAGATGCCTTGGTACAAAGCAAGTTGGGTGTTAAAACCTTTGTGGCCAATCCATTTTTAGAGATGCAAGTTTCAAAAAATATTGATAAAAACATGCTTTTAGATGATGGACCTTCTCTCATGATGGCCTGTGGTCTTGCGCTTAGGAATTTTAGTGATGAGTAATATTAATCTACTACCCTGGCGAGAAGACTTAAGGCAGGTTAAAAACAAGAACTTTTTAACTATTTTAATCATCACGCTGGTTGTGAGTGGCTCCCTGATATTGTGCGCTGATCTATGGTTGGGATATAAAATAAAAGTGCTTGCTATGAATGCTGGTTATATGGATGAATCTTTAAAAGTAGTGAGTCGTCAAATTACACAAATACAAAATCTCAAGCAAGATAAGAAAGAATTATTAAATCGCATGAAAATCATCCGCTCTTTAGAGTTTGATAGGGTGTCTGTTGTAAAATTGCTAGATGCGATGCCTAGAGTAATATCCAATAGCATCTATTTTACGGAAATAGATCGCTCGGAAATCAAGACGGATAACAGCAGCCAGACAGATGATGCAAATAAAGGTATTTTAGAGAACCTGTCAACAATGGTTGGCAATACAAACGAAAACACATCCAGCGATTTTTCTATAAACTTGGATAAAAAACAATATTTGGTAATCGTAAAAGGTATTGCAACAAACAATAATGCTATTTCCGCATTTCTGAAGAGTTTGTCGGATTTGCAGTGGGTTTCTGAGGTGCAATTAAATCAAGTGAAAGAAGCCAACAAAGATAGTCTGCAGCATGGCTCAGGCTTTGAATTTACCGTGCAGTTCGTGCAAAATTTATATGAAGATCAGGGCTAGATAATGGAATTATTCGGGGTTAATTTAGAGGAATTGGAAATCGCTCAGCTTGGTGGCTGGCCTCCTTTATTAAGAATTGCTTTGATAGTTATTTTTTCACTTTCAACACTTTGGCTTGGTTATTTGTCCAGTTTGAGTGGGCAGCTGAATGAGTGCGCGCTATTGGTGCAGAAAATAGAGCAGGCAAAGATAGCCTTTTCTGAAGCACAATTTCAGGCTTCAAATTTAGAGGCTTATAAAAAAGAGGTTAAAATTGTTGAGGCGCAGCTTGCATCTTTGTCTGAAGAGCTGCCACAACAAAATGAGCTGGCAGGTTTTCTGGATGATGCTTCACAACAGGCGGCAAGTTCCAGTGTCAAATTAATAGCGGTACAACCCTTGAAAGATACAAGCAAAGGGTTCTATTCTGAGACGGAGGTTTCTCTAAAGATAACAGGGAATTATAACGCATTGGGCGCTTTTTTGAGCAATGTTGCCGGGATGAAAAGAATTGTTACTATTCATGATTTTACGCTTAAAAAGATCGAGAGTCTTAACGCAGACATCGATAAGGATTCATTGGAGTTTGATCTTTACGCAAAGACCTATTGGATTGGAAAGGATAGACGTTTGAGATGAAATATTCTAGAGACTTATGGATTCTTCTACTGCCGGTTTTTCTAAGCGGTTGTGCGCCGCAGGTGAGTGAAATTTTGGTAGATTATGTTAAAAGCGTTCAAGAAAAAAAGCAAACTTATGTCGAAGATTTACCCCGTTTTAAAAAATTTAAGCCTTTTAAATATACGGCCAATCAATTCCGAGATCCTTTTGTGCCCTATGAGGTTGAGGTGAAAACCGTTACAACCAGTACGATTCCCGATATCAATCGTAAACGAGAGCCTTTGGAGGCTTATCCCTTAGAGACATTTGTGATGGTGGGCACCATAGAGCAAGCAGGACTTTTTTATGCTTTGCTAAGAGACGATACGGGCATGGTCCATTATGTGGGGGTTGGTAATTATATTGGGCAGAACTCTGGAAAAATAGAATCAATTTCATTATCAGAAATAAAAATTCAACAGTTGGGGCCTGATAATCGTGGGGGATGGCATACATTTCCGGTGACCCTGTATTTAAAAAAAGCGATAAACAGCCAGGAAAAACCATCTAAAGATGCACCATAGGGGATGATAATGCTATATAGAATACGACAAACAACCATTTTTTTAGGTGTTGTCTTTTATGCTGCTTTTTTAAGCCAAGCGGCTGTGGCAGCTGTTCTGAGTACGGCGCCCATGCCACGTGCACAGGTTATCACTTTGGATGACATTGTTTTACGTGCGAATGAACAAAATAATGTTCAGGTTGTGTTGCGATTTTCAGACGCAGTCAGCACGCCTCAGAATTTCTCTGTAGAAGATCCGCCTACGATTGCTTTTGATTTTAATCATGTTAAAAACAAAACGTCTAGGGAAGCGCTTCAAACAATAAGTGCAACGGGCGTTTTGCAGAACGTTGATATTTTAGAAAGCAACGACAAAACACGTGTTGTTTTGAATCTTGTTAAAATGGTTCGTTTCGATTTAAAAGTCAATAAAAATGAAGTTTTGATTGATCTTGATGCGATTCAATCAAGCGAGAAACCGATGATTAAAAAAATTGCAAAAAGTTCTGAGGCGTATAATATTCAATCTTTTGATTTTCGTCGTGGCGATAATGGGGAAGGTCGGCTGATTGTTAGTTTGTCAAGCACAAAAGCCTCCGTCGATGTTATCGAGGCTTTGAATCAAACCACCTTGGCTTTTGTGGGTGCTAGCATAGAAGATAAGCTGCTTAAAAAGTACGATGTGGTGGATTTTGCAACCCCGATTCATGGTTTTGAGATTACGCGGGATGATGGCGTTGTGAATATTAGCGTTTCTACAACGAACGACTACAATAAAATTGTGTATCAATTAGACAATCAATTTATCCTGGAAGCACGTCCAAAAAAGAATGATGATAAAGTGCTTGATAATACAATAAGCAGCTACAGTGGTAATAAAATTTCTTTGAATTTCCAGAATATTGAAATACGATCTGTCTTGCAGATTATTGCGGACTTTTCTAAATTTAACATGATTGCCAGTGATAGTGTAAGGGGTAATATTACCTTGCGTTTAGACAATATTCCGTGGGATCAGGCCTTGGATATTATCTTAAAAAGTAAGGGTCTTGATAAACGACAAGCCGGCAATGTAATGATGGTGGGTTCTTCCGACGAACTAGCCAGTCGTGAGAAGTCTGAACTTGAAAACCAAAAACAAGTCCAGGAATTGGGTATTTTAAGGTCTGAGCTGATTCAAATTAATTATGCTCAAGCCGATGATATTGCTACAATGTTAAAAGACAAAACAAATTCCTTATTAACCTCTCGGGGTAATGTCACCGTTGACAAAAGGACTAATACCTTATTAATTCAGGATATTCCTGTAAAAATTATGGAAGTGCAAGCCCTGTT
>JAGOUJ010000026.1 GCA_018061325.1 Gammaproteobacteria bacterium | reverse complement strand
AGCAAATGAAAGCTATTTTAGAGGCGTGAGAAAAGGCAAAAGAGGCAGAGGGGGGCTGGTGGAAAAGTAGCGGTATTTGGGCTTTTAAAACGCGGCGGCAAGGTTTATACAGCTATTATCTGTGATGCTAAGACAGAAACATTATTACCCATCATTAAGGAAAAAGTAAAGCCAGACAGTATTGTTTATACGGATACTTTTAGGTCTTATAATGCTTTAGGCAGTTAGTGAATTTCATCATGAACGCATCAATCATTCTAAATTATTTTCAGATCAGAAAAACCACATTAACGGCATTGAGAATTTTTGGAACCAGGCTAAAAGGCATCTACGAAGATTTAATGGCATCAAAAAAGAGCGTTTTTATTGGTTTCTGAAGGAGTGTGAATGGCGTTTCAATGGTGGGAACCATAAAAGCCTTGTCAACCAGCTACAAACGTGGTATAAAAGGACAAAACATTAACCCTTATGCTATTTCATTTTATTGTCTAGTTTAAATTAGTCTATACATCTAATTCCACAGCTATGCGCCCACTTAATTCAAAGAGTGAGCAGGGCAAGGCAATTTGCTAGATGTTCTCCTATCATCATGATGTTAGTTTACTATTTTCCGCAGCGACCACCTTTGCAACAGGCTTTCTTTATCGGTTGCAGGGTATCCATTGAGGATGGTTCAGAGGAAGCTGCACGATCATCATTATCAAACTTTTCATGATTAGCAGATTTGCGCTGCTGCAAATGATTAAACTGCATCACTATGGCAGGTGGTACGGTATTTTGCTGATTAATATCAGTAATCATTAAAGGCTGCCCTTTAGTTTCAGCAAGCGCATTCTCTTGAGCTGAAATCTGTGACACTACCTCTTCTGAGGCCGGTGTAGGCACAATCACCTGCTCTTGTGGTAATAAAGAAACGGAAGATTGACAAGAGGATTTACAGCATGACTTGGTACAGGTACGCTTGGCGGTTTGATTAGTATTCATCAAAGTGGGTCGAAATTCTAAATTCGTCGTCTGCTGAGATTCTATATCCCTCAGCAAGCTCGAGGAAGAAGCTGGCGCTTGAACTCGTGAAAAGTCGTAAAGCATGGGTGCTTTTCTTTCAATATGGGTCGTCAGCTCAATGCCTATATTCATTGCTGGAGGAGCTTCTTGAACGGTTGCTCTCTGTTGCTTTTTCTTATTATTTAATAGCCGTAGCGCATTTGAAACAACAAGAAAAGTTGACCCCATATCGGATAACATGGCCATCCAGAGTGTGGATTTATTAATAAAAATTAATCCTACAAAAATGCCTTTAACGGCTAGTGAGAACACGACGTTTTGCTTGATGATATTTAAAGTATGGCGAGAATGGTTTATCAGCCACGCTAATTTTTCTAGATCATCAGACATTAAGGCAATATCGGCCGTCTCAATGGCTGCATCGGACCCCGCAGCACCCATTGCAATGCCAAGACTAGAGACAGCCATTGCAGGTGCATCATTTATTCCATCGCCAACCATAGCGACATGCTTATACCGAGCAACTAAATTTTCTACTTGTTTTACTTTATCTTCAGGCAGCAATTCAGCATAATAATCATCAATGCCTATTAAATGCGCGATAGCCTGAGCGGCGCCTTTATTATCGCCTGTTAACATCACCACTCTTTCAACACCTGCTTTCTTCATAGCTTGAATAGCGTGTCTACTTTCCACTCTTACGGCATCGGCAATACTAATTAAGCCACAGATCTGCTGGCCATAACCTATTGCAACGGTAGAATGGCCTTGAGACTCTAATTCTTGAATTTTCTCATGTACAGCTGCAGGCGCATTATCTCCCACTTTTTCACGCAAGAACCGATGACTCCCTATCCAAAATAGTTTTCCATCGATATATCCTTCTGCCCCTTTACCCTTAAATACCTGAAAGCCTTCTGCAGGTTGGGCTGTAATGCCCTCTGCTCTGGCCCTGCGTTGAATAGCACGTGCTAAAGGATGATCACTATGCAGCTCCAAAGCACTGGCTAGCTGCAATAACGCCTGCTCGCTGTAATCATTCAAAGGAATGATAGTCTGCACGATGGGCTCGCCCGTGGTGAGGGTGCCTGTTTTATCCATGGCAAAAGCTTTAGTATGGGCAGCCATTTCAAGATAAATTCCACCTTTGATGAGAACCCCAGCGCGTGCAGCAGCCGTTAACCCTGCTACAATACTAACCGGGGTAGAAATTACTAATGAGCAAGGGCAAGAAATCACTAAAAGCTCAAGACCCTTATAGACCCACGGGTACCATGAAGCGCTTGTTGCAAGCGGGGGAATGATAGACACGGCCGCAGAGGCGGCCATCATGGAAGGGACATAGTAACGTGAGAACTTTTCTATGAATTGGTCGCTTTTGGCTCTGCGGGATTGTGCTTCTTCCACTTTGCGGATAATAGAGGCTAAGGTAGAATCAGAGGCTGCTTTGATGACTTTACATTGAATAGCGCCATCCCCATTAATGGTTCCTGCAAATAGAGTGTCCCCGACTTCTTTTTGAACCGGCATGGACTCACCTGTTATGGGTGCTTGGTTAACCGAAGTGAAACCTGCAATAAGAATAGAATCCATGGGGATTTTTTCGCCCGGTCTCACGGTAATCGTCGTGTCTATAGAAATTTGCTCAACAGGTTGCTCTATAATCATACCGTTTTCGAGAACCACTTGTGCGGTTGAGGGAGCAAGCTCCATAAGTGTCCGAATGGCTTTGCGTGCGCGCGTCACATTCCACGTTTCCAGCAATCCGGCGGCTGAGAATAAGTACATAGAGCTCGCGGCTTCAAACCAATGGTTAATAGCGACAGCGCCCACTGTCGCTGAGGTCATTAATAAATTGATATCGGGTTTTACTCGTCTGACGGCGCGTGCGGCCTTCGGTAAAATAAACCAAGAACCCGCGACTATCGAGGTTGAATAAAGAGCCATGGTAGCAATAGGAGGATAATCCCCACGCTCGGTCTCTTCTTCACCCACGCCTCCCCCGAAAGCAGTACTGGTTCCATCTCTTAAAATATGAAGAATAAGTCCTACCACTAAACTAGCGGCACTAGCCAAATTCATCATAATAGGTCCATATTTCTGCCAGAAGTTTTTATCGTCTGCGTGGATAAGATGCTCGCTCCACAACGTAGCTTGCATACCAGTGCGAGCCACGGCTTTCATCACTTCATCTTTGTTGGGCAAGTTATTACCGGAGCTTTCTATCGTTAGTTTGGCATTGATTAAATCAAAGGTGAGATTAGCCCCTCTCTTATTGATTAGAGGTTCTAGTACACTCTTTAAATCAGCTACTTCTGTGGCACAACACATCCCTTCGATTTTAAAAATTAATTTTTGGGAGGGCGCGCTTGTGGAAGTCTGTCCTAATTCAATTTCTACACCTGCTTCTCTCAATTGAATTTGATTAGTGCTTGAGGTGGCCTCTGAAGTTTCTTCGTGGCAACCTCCATTGCAGCTATTGCAGGCTTTTTTCTGTTCTTGCAGCATAAATTCCCTCTCTTTTCATCTATTAAAGTGATTTTTAAATGGCTGTTTCTTGAAATAAATGTTCTTGTAATACATTTTCCAATAAAATTTCTGATTTAATTTCTTGCATGGCAGAAGCTTTATCACAGCACGTTGGTGTTCTCACCCTTTCCTCAAGGCTCACGAAATCTAAGGTACACAGTGCAGAAGCCTCTTTTGCGACCGCAGAAAGCAAATGAGAGGCCCAAAGAGGTAAGCTAGGGTTTAGAGAATAGTAAACCCATGTTCCTTCACGTCGCTTGGAAACCACCTCTGCTCCTTTTAAAATAGCCAAATGTTGCGAAATTTTTGGTTGAATTTTTTGTAAGGCACACGCTAAATCACAGACGCAGCATTCACCTTTGAGGTGTAATAAAAGCAAACATCGTAGTCGTGTGCCATCAGAGAGTAAGGCACAGAAATGAGCCGGTTTTAATATCATGCCGAGTCTCTCCAGGTGTCGCTGTCGTTGGTAAACCCCTCTGCCGTTCAACTTATTTTATCCTCCCAAAGCTGGTCACTTACTCCAGACGCGCTGCTGCCTTTAAGGTGAGAGCTATATAATTAAAATCGAATATACACATAAGTGTATATTCTAGGGAATCCCTTAAGATGTCAACTATTTTTTTATACCTATGAATTTTTCTAACTAAGGGGAGAACACCACAGGAAGCCGGCCACGGGAGAGTTTAGCGGCTCTTTAAAAATAAGACGGTTAAACTGGCAAAAGTGGCTAAGCCAGGCCATAAAAATAATTTACTTCTTTTTTCCCATAGAGAAGATAAGAAGCCTGATATGGTTTTCAGATTTAACGCCACATAAACCAGCAACCCATAACTTAAAAATAAGCTTGAACAGCATCCACACATATTAATATACTCCTTATTTTAAGAATTGCACTTATAACCTTACTGCGATATGTCTAGCATACTCTTGGTTGTATTAATATGCCATGAGAAGCGGTCCACTATACAAGCATGTTTCAATAAAAAAAGATAATTAGTCGGACATGAAATAAGCAGATCTGCCTATTTTAATAGTGAAAAATGGAAAAATAACTGATACGATTTTGCAAGTTTTCTACAAAAATGGATAGAAATCTTGCAAATGATGAAGGAAAATCGACCCTAAAGGGGTATTATTGGAAGAAATTCTGGATAAAACCCACGGTTCATATCAATTAGTCAATCGTCTTAATTGGGATTATTTGGTGAATGCCTATAGTCCCTGCTATTCAGAAAATAAAGGCCGGCTTGGTATTCCGATTTGGGTTATTGCCGGTTTGCATTATTTAAAATATCTCGAATTAGTTCATTCTTTAAAACTATCCTGGCGTTTATTGAATCAACAAAAAAATGATAAAAAGAAGCTGTATTCTTTACATGTGCCAGAAGTAGAATGTATCGCTAAAGGAAAAGCTCATAAGAAGTATGAATTTGGCACAAAGGTGTCTATTGCGACCACTTGTAAAGACCCTTGGGTTGTTGCGATTGAAGCGGTTCATGGAAACTTTATGATGGACACACCCTAAAAAGCGCCTTCAAAAAGGCGCAAAAAAATACTTCTGTTAAAGCTGATTATTTATTTGTCGATAAAGGTTATCGAGGTAAGGATCACTATCCTAAAGGGGTAAAAGTTTTTGTATCTGGGTCACGCGGCTTAAAAGAAGTATTCAAAAAATTATTAAGGGGTCGCTCAGGCATTGAACCTATTATTGGTCATCTTAATCGTTTGAATAGAAATTATTTGTTGGGTGAGGCTGGCGATAAAATAAATGCCGTTTTATCGGGTTGTGCCTTTAATCTTAAAAAGATATTAAGGTTCATTAGCCTAGAAAATGGCATCTTACAGACTGCAATATGAAAAGACTTTTTCAGGGACGACTAAGTAGATGATGAGAAAAACCTTACTCTTGGCAGAACTGTGCATTATCCAATCACGAAAAAATTCCGCACAGGCTTTTTTGTGGCTGTATGATTTTTCATTTTTTGATTTTTTTTCGAAGAAAATATCAACACCAAAACAGAGGAGCAGCGTAGGGGCAGGACGGCGCTCAACCATAATCCAGTCGATCACACAAAAAAAGTTGATGATAAAATTTGGTTATGAAGACTGATTTAAAGCGAGCAGATCTAAAATTGAAGCATTTTCGGCCGTGCGGGGAGTATAGCCCCGTATAAGTTAAAAACTCTATATCAAAGCTGTATTAAACTTAAAAATATTGCCCTCTTACCCGCACAGAGCCCATGGGAGACTATTGTCAAATTAAGTGATATGCGTTACTATCGCCACCAAAATGAGGTTAGAATTATGGACGTAGGAACAGGCTTAGCAATATTTAGTGCCAAAGAGCTCTTGCTCAAAATTATTGGTCCGACTGCGGATTATTTAGGATCTGAATTAAAGGCTTTCACAGAAAAAAGATTGGAAAATTTAACGCGTATAGTCAACAGCGCCAAATCGCTGCTTGGCAATAAGATTAACGATGATGGTTCTATTTCTCCCAGAGTTCTGAGAGAAATTATGGATCATGGTACTATGTGTTCAGAATCTATATCCATCGAATATTACGGAGGGCTTCTTGCATCTTCTCGCACAGGTATTTCAAGAGATGATAGAGCAGTGCCAGTTATTGAAATAATAAAATCGCTATCTGTTTATCAGATTAGAACTCATTATGTTATTTATCAAATAATCAGAAAATCTTTTATAGATAGTCCTCTTAAAATAACTGCTGAATGTAGTAAGTTCAAGGTATACATACCATTTGATATTTACATGCAATCTATGAATTTTGAAGAAAATGAATCTAAGGAAGTGATTACACAGCATGCAATGCTTGGGTTATCACAAAAAGGACTTATTACACCTGAATTTAAAGTAGGACCTTTGCAATACCTGCACAATTCTGAAAATGGATTAAATAAAAAAATAATAAGTAACCCAGGAATTGTTGTTGCAGGCACTGCTTGTGGAGCAGAGGTTTTTCTTTTTGCAAACGGGCACTCTGATTGTAGTATTAATGATTTTGTTTCATCATCTGTCATTTTAAATGATCTTTCACAAATAGAAATTAAAGATGGCTACTCTAAAATGTTCTAGGTGATCTAGTGGTTTTATGAGAAAATTCGTGATCAGCACAGCGCATCACACAATTACGCACAGATCCCACACGATTTTTAATAGGCTAGTAATCTTGATTTTTCGGCTTAATTTTCAGAACGAACCAGAAACCATTCAAACCGAGAGCATATTACGAGTGAGCAATGGAAAGGACCCATCAGGGTAAGATGTGCTGCGGTAGAACACCTATGGCAACTTTGCTGGATGGCAAGCGAATCTGGCAGGAGAAGGTTGACAATTTGAACTTGCATTGACAGTAAATATGCAACTCCAAAACGGGTAACTGTCACATCAAGTATGAATTAGTACACATTATTTGATCGCCCGTTTTTACTCCAAAAACACGTCCATTAAGCTTTGGCATAACTAGTTACAGTTAGTGGTTATCAAAAAAATTACAATCGCCATCTTCATCCAAACATTTTTCTCGTTCATCTTGCAAAGTTAAATGGGTAATATTATATTTTGAACGTAAAATTTCCCGTAACTTAGATAGAACATTTGTGCATTCATACCCGGAAGCAATAACTACATGTGCTGTTAAACTAATTTTGTCGCTGGTGATAGCCCAAACATGCAGATCATGAATATCTGTAACACCTTCGACTGCCAAAAGACTGTCTTTAATTTTTTCTAATTCAACACCTTTTGGTACACCTTCTAGCAAAATGTTAATGCTTTCTTTAAGCAATACCCATGTCCTTGGTAACAACCAAAACCCTATTAGGACACCAATTGTTGAGTCAACCCATGTCCATCCTGTGTAATAAATGATTATGGCACCGATAATTACTCCAATTGATCCAACCATATCACTCAATATATCAAGGTATGCAGCTTTTATATTAAGACTTTTATCTTTATCTGCGTTTAATAGGGATAATGAAATTAAGTTTATGCATAATCCTATGCTAGCAATAAGAAACATGCCGACAGAGTAAATTTCTGGAGGATTACTTAATCTTTCATAGGCTTCATACAAAATATAAATAGCCACTACGAATAAAAGTAGTGCATTGAAAGCTGCCGCTAAAATTTCAAATCTATAATAACCATAGGTTTTGATTGAGTTGGCTACTCTTTGTCCTATTTTAATTGCTACAATCGCTATAGCAAGCGCGGTTACGTCTGTTAGCATATGAGTGGCATCAGCAATTAACGCAAGGCTTCCTAGGACAACCCCACCAATAGCCTCTACAAAGAAAAACGTAAAGGTTAAGGATAATGCAATTGCTAAAGGCTTTATTTTATTGATTTTTATATGTACATGATCATTCATAATTTTAACTCATTACCTAGAACGCATCATAAGTTTCATGATTATTTTTACATAAATAACAACTCATGAAATTTGAGTATAGGTTAGTATTGGCTACCTACCTCCAAATTGATGTATAACCGATCCTATTTGTAGTTAATAGTTAGTTTTCTATATTCTTAGGCCCCTAACAGGGTTTTTTGCTATTAATTGTACTAATTAAGACTTGATGTGACAGTTACCCGTTTTGGAGTTGCATATTTACTGTCAATTCAAGTTCAAATTGTTAACCTTCTCCTTCCAGATTCGCTTGCATCCAGCAAAGTTGCCATAGGTGTTCTACCGCAGCACATCTTACCCTGATGGGTCTTTTCATTATTGTAATGATACAGCCGATCATCCAGATCTTTCTGTAGTTCGTCAAGTGTTTCATAAATCTTTTTACGAAAAACAACTTGATAAAATTCATGCAAGATCGTTTTATGAGGTAGTGTCAAGATTCTTTCGCACTTTGTTATCAGTGTGGTACCCAAAATATTTCATGCAACCCCCGATCTTTACCATTATCAATCTCTGCTAAAGGAAGAAGCAATCATGCGGTTTTGCGCCCAACAAACCCAAGAACAGATACAGCAGAAAAAAGCCATCCTGGAAAAAGATTTGCCCGATTAAATGATGGGACTATCCTTAGCCAAGAATAGCAGTTGATGAGGGCCTTAGCCTGGTGATCCGCTCGAAGGCATCCAGGCAAGGTACTGAAAGCATCACGAAGTGATTATGGGATTAATCACACTATACATATTATTACTCCATGATCTGTTCAAACTGCTGATACGCCCGATCAATAAGCCCATCTCCATCTTCCACCAAACTTAAGATCGCTTCACGCAGCAGTGTGTAAGTCATCATGCCATACTTTGATTGATCCCGATCTGGCGGATTCTCCATGGCAGCCTGTAAGAGTAATTGGATAGTTTTACTAATACCAATACCACCCCATTCTTGAGACTTTAGTTCGAGTTGTTCGTACAAATGGTTTGGCAATCGTATGGAAGTAGGCTGTGTCTCTTTGGCGCTATCTTTCACTTTAGGCATATGGCATTTCTCCTGTTTATATAATGTAGTCAATATTACTACAGACGCACTACAAATAACCACAATTCAAACAATTTTCAAAAAAGTAAAAAATAAAGAAAAGCGCTTGTTTTATAGTCAAAAAAACAAATGTATTACAATCGACCACAAGCTGTATTTTTTATGACTACATCTGTATGACAAACGACTACACAGCCTCTGGTAAAATGGACATTTAAATTAAAAAAACGCTTAAATTACCGATAAAAATAAGAAAAATGGAAGCGTGCGTTGGGTGTGCGGCTACAATTTAGACTTCCTTTAGTATTGATTTGGAGCAATGAAAACACGCTTAGATCTACGCCGCGATCCGGCCTATAAGGACATAGGGTAAGCCTGGTGGCTAGAAATATCCTAAGAACATATTAAAATATCAAAGAAAAAAACAACAGCACCTTGCTCTTCTGCATTCCAACAAAACGGTGTGACGATCGTAACACCCGTGTAGTCAATTGTAGTTAATCGTGTGACGATCGTAACACCCATGTAGTCAATTGTAGTTAAACGATGGATCTATGTTTTGTATGCCTTCGGTAGAGTTATTCCCCCCTGTATTTTTAAAAACGGTTGATGCTTGAAAATGGTTTGCACCTATTTTTGAAAAAGGGCGATTAGGGAAGAGGTACTTTAGTTCGCCTTCGATATTCACATGTGTGGTCAGCTCTAGAAAGACACCCATGGCAATCCATGGGTGTTTGTTAGTAATGATTTTTAGAAGTGCTTAGATGGCCTCTTTCAATTTCTTCAGTGCTGTGATTTTCACCAAGCGTCTGGCAGGTTTAGCTGCAAAGGTCATAGCTTCTCCGTTAAACGGATTAACACCTTTGCGTGCTTTGGTGGCGGGCTTATCCTTGATTTTTGCCATAAATAAACCTTGCCATTTAAACTGTTGAGGTCCTTTTTTAATAAGATGGGCGATCATAATTTCCTTGAGCCCCTCCAGAACGCTTAGGACTTCCTTTTTACCAAGGTTCGTACGCGCTATCAGCGTTTTAATCAACACACTGTTGTTAAAAGCTTCCTTGATCACCAGCGGCCCTTTCTTGGGGGCAGCTTCTGCACCTTTTTTAAGGGTCTTAACAACCTTTTTGGGGGCAGTTGCTTTGCTTTTTGTTTTTTTAGCTTGGACTTTAGCCATTTTCGTTGCTCCAGGGATTAAGAATAGGGCTTCAGTCTAGCAAAATCTGCTAAGACTGCCAATCGCTTAAAGGATGTTGTAGACCTTCTTGAGATATCATGGGATGGATTTGGACTCCTTCAAATACCCAAAGCCATTTTATTTAATGAGCGATATCATCCTTCCATACCTTGATCCTACCCGAATCTTTAAGACCTTGTGCAAAACAGGCCAAGACTTTAGGATCGGCTAAGGCTTCATAATCCTCGGGTATCGCATGCATGAGGATGTCTTTAAGCTTGCATCCCTCTACCATAAGAGGATGAGACCGTGCTAAATGGCAAAGGTGTTCGTCCTGGTTCTCAAAGATCTCCACCCTAAAAGGATGAACGCCTTTGATATCTTTGGGAGTTGTGAACACCTTTGACGGCAAGGACCACTGCCACGCACTGCCTTTACCGTAACCCTCATGAACAACGATTACACCAAGCGCCACCTTGGCTCGACGCAAAGTCATCTCTTTAAAACCCAAGACCTTCGCTTGCGCATCAATCTCTTTTTTAGACACAGGCCCCTTAGCAAGCACCTCTTTCAGGAAAGCCATAGCCTCTGTAACCTTAGAGCTTTCCTCCAGGCATCCTTGATTCATCGGATCGGTAAGCAACGCCCCTGCGCTTCCTTCGACCGGATCGCCCCATACGACATGGGACGCATCGATCCCGGGATGGTTTTCAAGCGTGGTCTGTTCGATCTGATAACGATAACCACCGCCATCAGGACCATGATTCGATTTGGCACGCACGAGTAAACGTTGGCTCGTACCATTGGGATCGATGATTTTTCCAGCAACCCATACAATCCGAGCCAGGGCACCAAAAGCCAGCGAGCCTGTGATCCGTTCCAAAGGATCGCGCCCCATCGTACCTTTGCTAAAATGCGAGATCCCTAACACCGCGGCTCCTAAGCGATCACTTAATGCCACCAAAGGCTGTAAAGCCCGTCTGACTTCACAATTCTTGTGCGAATCCCCTAGTACCACATTCACAATGGGATCAATAAGAATGAATCGAACATCACCCATCTCTAAGGCCTTTTGATACAAGACAGGTAAATCGCAAGCCGGATCAAAAGCCCTAACTCGCTTTTGTTCAATCACCGTATCGATAAAATAGATCCGATGGGGATCAGCACCATGGGCCAATAAGCGAGGTAACAGCGTATCCTCGGGACTATCTTCACCTGACCATATCAAAACATTAGCAGGTGTACTGGGACTTCCATCGGGCCAAGGTGCACCACAGCTGATAAGGGCCGCTAGATTTAAGGCCAGCGTTGTTTTACCTGTGCCTGGGGCACCCGCCAACAGATGAAATTTTCCAGCCGCCAACCAATCCTGCCAGAGCCACTGAACAGGCTCGGGTCTTAAATCCTTGGCACATATTAATGCGACGCCATTTTTTTCTGTGGGAATAGTCATCTTAAAACCTCCTGTCGTTTTGAGGGGGGATGCGACTTTGTGTAATCTGATGCACAAGCCAGTCTTCGATTTCATCTTCTATCCAGCCTACGGCCCGATTTCCCAGATGAATCTGTTTTGGAAAAGTGCCTTGGGCTATCCGTAAATAAAGGGTTGAACGAGAGAGTCCCGTTCGGCTCTTCACCGCGCGTAGTTTTAAAATAGTCGTCATAAAAGATCTCCTGGTTCCTATGAGGAATGTGTTAAACCAGACTTGTTTATAACGAAAGGGGGGTGATCCAAAAAAGATAGATCGGTTGGGTAGGTTGATAAAAAAAGGGTCGAGCGTTTAAGCAAAAAAGCTACAAAAACAGAAGAAGACAGGGTGGGTAAGTTATTTTACAGGGGGGCTGAATAACACCCCTGATGGATCAGGGGGGATGGAAGGGATGGGTAGGTTATTCTACGGTGCTGAATGAGGCAGATTTAGGGCGTGAGCGGTGCACCACCTTCTTTTTGCCAATTACAAATCTTTGCAATACGTTCGGTGGCTTCCTGCGATAGCTTGGGATAATGTTGCTTTAACCAGGCCATCAACTGTTGTTTGACGCTACGGCCTTTGTGCCAGGCTTGGCTCACAGCCGTATGGGCTTCAAAGGCAATGGCCAGTTCCTCTGCATAGGTTTCTGCGGTTTTATCAAAACCATCCCACTGTGACTCTAGTAAGTCAGAGACATACTGTTCCAGATATCTCATGTGATCTGTGAATGCAGCAATTTGTCGTGCCTGTTCCTTTATTTTTACAAGATTAGGATCATCCTCTAGCGTTTTGAATTTGATTAAATCTTCCTGACGTTCCCTTACTTGTTGTTCCAGCTCTTGAGGAATGGTAATGCCTTTTATTCTTGCCCAAACAAGATAACGAGCAGGCGAGTCCCATGTTTCAAGTTCTTTTGCTTCCGAAGACCGCAACGCCAAAGTCCTCAATTGATCGTACTCGATACATAAACGTGTTATATTCTCATCCTCATACTGGACACAATCACAAATGACGTTCCAGGTGATCATTTTTGGGTTTTTTCCAAGCAATAACCCAATGAATTCTTCAAGAGACCAATACGGCATCCGGCTCCAATATTTGAAATCAGCATTGGCCTGTTCCAAAACCCGCAGGGTTTCGTCGACATCTAAGTCTTCTGCCTTGTAGGCTACAGGTTCTTCTGTCAGATCACTCATGCTAGGCTCCTTCCTGATTGAATCGTCTTAAGATACATCCTCGGCGAGTGTGTCCAAATAATCTGCCCATTTTTGCATCATTTCAACCCGTAGGGGTAGATGCGAGGTTCGATTATAGGCACGGCCCAAAGGATCTTTAACGGTGTGTGCCAACTGATGCTCAATAATATCAGGCCTAAAGCCTAAGATCTCATCCAACAGGGTTCGTGCCATCGCTCTAAAACCATGGCCTGTGATCTCGGTGGATTCATAGCCCAATCGTTTTAAGGCTGCATTGATCGTATTATCTGACATGGGACGTTTGTTGCTTAATAAGCTTGGGAACAGATATTTCCCCGTGCCTGTGAAGCGATACAGATCTTGTACAATAGCCAGAGCCTGTTTGGACAGAGGCACCAGGTGGGGTTGACGGGTTTTCATTTTTTCAGCAGGAATAGACCATTCTGCTTTATTCAAATCCATTTCTGACCATTCTGCTTGTCGTAATACCCCAGGGCGCACAAACACCAAAGGGGCTAAACGCAAGGCACACTGGGTCGCAAAAAGACCCTCATAGCCACGCATGGCTCGAAGCAGTGCACCCACCTTTTTGGGTTCTATAATGGAAGCAAAATGTGTCACCTTGGGGGGTAATAGTGCGCCTCTTAAATCAGCACTAATATCACGCTCCGCCCTGCCGGTAGCGACAGCATAGCGAAAAATCTGCCCACAAATTTGATGGGTTCTATGGGCGGTTTCTAAAGCCCCTTTGTTTTCTATGGGACGCAGGGCTTCTAATAATTGAGGGGCTGTTATATCGCGCATAGCATGGGTCCCCAGCCAAGGAAAGATATAATTTTCTAGTTTGCGAATCACCAGCCTACTATGATTGGGTGTCCAATGCTGGGTGTTTTTTAGATGCCACTCTCTGGCGATAAATTCAAAGTGTCCCTCATGCACGGTCTTTGGAGCTTGCTTGGTGGTCTTTTTAAAAACACAGGCATCAATACCATTAGCAATCTGCTTTTTGGCTTGGTCTCTTTTATCGCGTGCCACAGCCAATGAAACAACGGGGTATACGCCAAGTGCCAATAATTTTTCCTTGGCTTGAAAGCGGTATTTGAATCGCCAATATTTTGAACCTTTGGGGGTTACTAACAGAAATAAACCACCACTATCCGACAATTTATAGGGTTTATCCTGCGTTTTGGCCGTGCGTACTTTGAGGTCGGTAAGAGGCATTTGGGGTATCTCCTAATTCCTAGGACTGCATACCCCCATATATACCCCCTAATGACTCAGCTGTAAAGGGTCTAAGCAAGTCCACTTGGGACTAACCCTACCATCTATGTGATTGATTCTGAAGGGATTTCAGAACACTTGGGCTTGTATGAGACAAGAGCAGAATACAAATTGGCGGAGAGAGAGGGATTCGAACCCTCGATGAGGTTTTAGCCCCATACTCCCTTAGCAGGGGAGCGCCTTCAGCCACTCGGCCATCTCTCCGCTCTTGCGCACTCTACCACAGCTACTCGTCGTTATCTACGTAGGCGCTGGTTCCAAAGGCTGCCGTGTCTAAATCGCCGTTTTTCTCGCGCTGAATGCGCTGATAGATTTCTTCGCGATGCACAGAAACTTCTTTAGGAGCATTCACACCAATACGTACCTGATTGCCTTTGACGCCTAATACGGTAAGTGTGACATCGTCCCCTACCACTAAACTTTCACCCACACGTCTCGTTAAAATTAACATTGTCTTTCTCCTCTTCCTTATGACTATTATGATTTTCCATGATCTGGACTGAACTAAAAAAAGCCTGTTCCAATAAACGCACACCCAACGTTAAAAAGGCGCGGTCAATTAATATACACAATCTCATTTCTGAAGCACAAAGCCATAGCACAGGAATAGAAGCTTCGGCTAAAACCCTTAGCATCGTGGCTAATACTTGCGGATCGGATCGTACGCCAACGCCGACAATCGCCAATTTGGCAACTTCATTATCGACACAGATTGTCCCTGCACCTAAACGTGTAGCAACGGCTTGTATCATCGTAAGCGTTTGCTGCGCATCACGTTGATGGACACTAAAACTCAGATCAATCTGATGATAGTGCAGGGATTGTACCATCATATCGATCTCGATATGGGCTTCACTTAAAGGTGAAAGCAACTGCGCGAGGACTGAAGGATCTTGTGGGATCCCGCGTATTAAAAAGTGTGCTTCATCGCGACTAAAAGCAAGTCCGGATACTACGGGATGCTCAGGCAGTTTGCCCTCGGTAAGAATCACCGTACCCGTTCCTTCATGAAAGGTAGACAATACACGCAAAGGTACCTGATGCCTACCTGCCCATTCTAAGGCACGATTTTGCATGACTTTGGCACCACTACTGGCCATTTCCAAGATCGGTGAAAGACCGATTTCGTTCATCCGCGTGGCTACAGATACAAGGCGGGGATCAACCGTATAGATCCCTTCGACATCGGTATAAATCTGACACTCATCCGCCTCTAAAGCTGCGGCTAAAGCAACAGCCGTGGTGTCGGATCCGCCTCGACCAAGCGTTGTAAGTGTACCCTCGCTATCCACCCCCTGAAAACCCGCGACAACAACAACATAACCTGCCGCCAGATCGGCATGGATCCGATGGGTATCGATACCTAAGATATTGGCTCTGTTATAAACACTATCCGTTAAGATGGGTAGTTGTGCGCCCGTATAAGCACGTGTTGCACAACCCTTTGCCGCTAAGGCTATATTTAAGAGTGCAATACTTTTTTGTTCGCCTGTTGACAAAAGAATGGCTAAGGCGCGGGGCTCGGGTTCGACCATGAAAGATTTGGCTAAATCGAGCAAGCGATCGGTCTCACCCGCCATAGCAGAAACAACAACTACCAGCTTATGGCCCGCTTGCTGTGCGTGGATAATTTTGTCTGCAACCAGACGGATCTGATCGATCCCACCCACGGAGGTCCCACCATATTTTTGTACGATTAAAGCCATAGTCCCTTACTAAATCTGAAGATAGAGAGAAGGCGCTTATTCTGCCACACTATCCAAGGCTTTTTCAATGAAGTTATAAACAGAACCTAGTATATAATTTAATTTTTCTGACTTATTTCCTGCACCTTGGGCCAGATCAGCACGCCCACCACCCTGTCCGCCCAGCTGTTCCACCACATGCTTGAGCAAGGTATTGGCCTGCAAAGGTAGCGTACAGGCCTTTGCTACTAGGACTACCACTTGTACCTTCGGTGCATCTTCACTGTCCATGCCTGCCACGACAACTACACTTAAATCCCATTGATCCCTTAAATGTTCAGCATATTCCTTGAGCGTTTTTTGATCGCCTATGGCTATTTTAACGGCCAAAACTTTTTTTCCTTGAATAAGACGAATAGCAGGCGGACGCTCATCACTCCCGCCTGAGCTCTGGGTGGCTAAGCGCATTTTAGCCTGTTGCAGTTCTTTTTCTAACGATCGGTTTTTTGCTAAAAGCTCTGTCATTTTTTCAGGCAATGTATCGCGTGTAGCACGCAGACGTTCTGCGACATCGGATAATTGCCTTTCCAAGGTATTGAAATAGGCTAATGCCGCTTCACCCGTGACGGCTTCTAAGCGGCGCACACCCGAGGCTATGCCCGATTCGCTAATAATCTTAAAACACCCAATATCGCCCGTACGTTGTGCATGAGTACCCCCGCAAAGCTCTATTGAAAAAGGTTTTGATGGCTCGTCTAAAGAGATGTCTCCCATTGATAAAACGCGCACCTTTTCACCATATTTTTCACCAAACAAAGCCATAGCGCCTTCTTCTAAGGCTTTTTCTATGGATAGTTCTTTGGTATCAATCAAAGTATTTTCAAGAATTTTCTGATTAACCATGCCTTCAATTTTTTTGAGTTGTTCGGCTGTTAGGGCTTGACCATGTGAAAAATCAAAACGTAATCGCTGGAAGTCGACCAAAGAACCTTTTTGTTGTACATGATCGCCCAATACTTTGCGCAATACGGCATGCAAAAGATGCGTGGCCGAATGATTGCGCGCGGTAGCTTGACGCGCGACTTTATCCACCTTTGCCTGAACTTTGTCCCCAACGCCTAAAGATCCGCTTTGTACCCGTCCATGATGAATATAGGCCGTTCCGACTTTACGCGTGTTGCGAACTGCAAAAAAACCCTCTCTGCCTTCTGAAAACCAGGTTAATTCACCGCTATCGCCAATTTGTCCACCCGCTTCTGCATAAAATGGTGTGTGATCTAAGATCACTTCGCCTGTTTCTCCAACCAATAATTTTTCGGCATTGGAAAGCACTTCAACCGCATATTGATGAGGATCTTTTGGACACCGACCTAAGGCAACAACCTCTGCGGGCATTTTTGTTTGCAAATCCTCATAGCCAATAAAACCAGTGACATGATCACCCATGCCAAAACCACCGAGCGATCCAACACTGGGATTTCCTGTAAAACCACTATTATCCCGCGATCGTGTTCGTTGTTCTTCCATGGCTTGTTCAAAGCCTACCGTATCGAGCGTTATGCCGCGTTCTCTGGCAATATCATTCGTGAGATCGACCGGAAAACCGTAAGTATCATAGAGCTTAAAAATAACAGCCCCTGGTAAAAGCCCGCCAGCCGTTTGCGCTAAGGCCTCTTCTAAGATTTTTAAGCCTTTATCTAAGGTGTGGGCAAATTGTAATTCTTCCTGATATAAAGCCTGTTTAATGCGTTCAGCACCTGCTGCAAGCACAGGATAAACATCGCCCATTTCCCGTACTAAAAATTTTACCAAATCATAAAAAAACGGTTCTTTAAAACCAATAGCATGACCATGACGCACCGCGCGCCGAATAATACGCCTAAGTACATAACCTCTGCCCTCGTTCGAAGGTAGCACCCCATCTGCGATTAAAAAGGCACAAGAACGAATATGATCGGCCACCACTCTGAGCGAATGAACCGGCGCCTTGGGATTCATACCCGCACCAATGAGATCTTGAATGCTCTCAATAAGATTGGCAAAAATATCGATATCATAATTGTTATGCACGCCTTGCATGACGGCTGCAATGCGCTCTAACCCCATACCGGTATCGACAGCGGGTTTAGGCAAAGGATTTAAAGTGCCTGATGCATCGCGATTATATTGCATAAAGACCAGATTCCAGATCTCCACATAGCGATCGCCTTCTGCATCCACAGAACCCGGAGGGCCTCCTGGAATGTCGGACCCATGATCATAATAAATTTCGCTGCAAGGCCCACAAGGACCGGTGTCGCCCATGGACCAAAAATTATCCGCGGTGCCGCAACGGGATAACCGTGCAGGATCAATACCCATCGTGTTAATCCACAGATCTTCGGCTTCTTGGTCTTCTTCGAAAACGGTGATCCACAAGCGATCGACAGGGATCTTTAAAACCTTGGTTAAAAAGTGAAAGGCATGATGAATAGCTTCGGCTTTAAAATAGGAACCAAAACTAAAATTACCTAACATTTCAAAGAAAGTATGATGCCGAGCGGTATAACCCACATTTTCTAAATCGTTATGCTTACCGCCTGCACGCATACAACGCTGACTGGAAGCAACTTGTATAGCAGGCGGGGGTTCTAGGCCCAAAAAGGCATTTTTAAATGGCACCATCCCCGCATTGGTGAATAACAAGCTGGGATCATTATGAGGAACCAACGAACTACTGGGCACGATCAGATGCGATTGTGACTTAAAATAGTCTAAAAAAGCACGACGTAAATCTTTTGTTTTCATATCCCCCCACCC
>JAGOUJ010000001.1 GCA_018061325.1 Gammaproteobacteria bacterium | reverse complement strand
GCGAAGCAACGATCAGGTTTTTAAAGACTATTGGCCGGAGAAAATTATTGTTGCGTTCAAGAATTACAGATAATTTTCACATTCTGCATTCACCGCTGTTCGCATCTTGAAGTGGAACGGGTATATTTTTCAAGATTTTTCTATTTTTGAATCAGCGCACCCAAGCAGTGCGATTGTACGAACCTTAGAAGGGGTTTATAGAAAAAATGTACAAGAATTTCAACTGTTTGACAAAGAAGCAGTAAAAGAACGATTATGGAGCATAGTTTTACCAGCATTAAAGCGGGTGTTAGAGAAAGGCTCTATGCCAATAGAGGCCATGCATTTAGTCTCCTCTATCGAGAAATATCGGGCACAGCACCCAGGATCGGATGGCGTACTACCGACTGCCAATATGATTGAATGGTTGGTTTGGGCCTGTGCGAAACTCACGCTTTACCCAGCCCTATACCAAGAATCTGCACAAGACTCTCATGCGCAAAGCTCTGGAGGCTCTGACACACAAAAAGTAAGCGTACAATCTGCCAATCGAGTGCTAACCAGCGCTCTAGGTGAAATACTAGCCTTTGCAAACCCGCAAGGCCGTTACACACTCACAACAGCACTGTTTAATCATTTATCGGATTATTCAACAGATTTAGCATCAGCCCCTTATATTCAAATCAACCAAAATGGCTTTAAGCCAACGCTCTTGGTTTCCATTCCATTGGTCGCAATCATCAATCCTATGATGAGGGATCCTGAATTAAGCCCTGAGCAAAAAAGAGCTCTCATTGAACGAACAAAAGCTATTATAAACCTTATGCCCTTAGCACAATGTCCGGGTCGACACTACAGAACCATTGTGAATACCCTGTTGATCCTTTCAAACGATGAGACGCTGCAACCACAAGAAAAATTACATCTTATTGAGCAGATCCTGCATAGAGGTGTTTTGATTAAGATGGATAGACTTATCAAGCTTCTTAATAATCCTACAGTAGAGGCAGAATATCTAAGCATTTGGAACGCTCTTCACAGAACCCATCCAACACTGATAGAGGCATTAGAAAACAACATGGGCCTTAGCCTGGCATTTCGGGTGCTACCCAATAGGGAATATCAAAAATTACTTGCACAGTATCAAAAAAAATTTAGACAAGGTCTTATTCAACAACGTTTTAAAAATCTGAAGACCTCGGATTTTAAGAGACTTTTAGCAGACCTTATCTTATTACAAGGTTTATCCACCCTCGGAAAATTACCTGCCATTGATGGCGCAGGCGACCATTTTGAAAGCCAATGCCGTGCTATCTTTAAAGAGCTCTTCGATCTAGAAGACCATCACTTTGAACATTATGCCCATACCGTGGTTGACTATAGAAATAGCGCCGGCCTTATAACCTATTATTCAAAGATGCTGTCCCTCAATTCAGAGACAGGTCAAGCAGTGCTTAGCTTATTTAAACAATTTGTAAAAGCCCTATTATCGGAAAATCACCAAGATTTTTATAGCCTGCGCCATAATATTCAAGATAATAGTCATCCAAGGCCCCTCTTTGCAGCCAGACCCGATCTTCAAACAAAATGGCACGAGGGTGCATGCCATGACTTTGAATCGTTTATCAAAAAGCATGCGATTGCCTATAAACAATACCAACCCGATCTCAGAGCGTTTTTGCAAAAGAAAATTTTTGGTCATCACCATGTAGATCCCAAACACTATCAGCCTCTCAACGAGTATTTAGAAGCAGCAAGTATCGAAGCAAAAGCCCAGGCCAGGCAACAGGCTTTGGCCTATCTTGCCTCTTCTGAACAACAGGCTCTTTCTATGCAATCTGAGGGCGATGAACTAAGACATGCTAGAATACAAGTGGCCCTTATTGAACTCCTAGAAACCCCTTTGGATCATGAACATGTTTCCACACATCATTATAAACCTGTCCTAAAAATACTCAGAAATACTGAGAGCATGCTCTATAGTTTAGCGCAACGACCACAATTTTTGCATGATGTTCAAGGTCTTATCTCAGGCTTAAAATCTAATTTTTATCCCCCCAAGCAGCATGACTTCAAAGGCTGGCGCATCATCGATACCGATCATCCTTGGGCTCTCTTTATGGCAGGTACCGATGTAGAGGGCAGCTGCCAAGCGGTTGATGGCGATCCCAGTCTTAATCAATGCCTCATGGCCTATGTGATGGATCCTAAAAACCGTATGTTGGCCATTCAGGATAACGAGGGAGTTACTATTGCACGTTGTATCTTAAGGCTTTTAGTTGATGATGAAGATCAACCCGTTTTGTTTATAGAAGAGATTTATCCTGATAATAGTCGTTCTGATTTTAAGGCTTCTTTACAGCAAATGGCCATACAACGTGCACAGGATTTAGACTTGCCCTTATTATCGCTGGAAAGCACCCCTGAGTCCTACGCCTATCCATCACCTGTGCACTCTCGTTATAGCCCTGCACCTACGGAATATGTAGATGCGCTCTATGGCGATCAAGAGGATGGGGAGTTTACTATTCCAGCCCCACAATGTTTATTTGACCCCAAACTCCAACTTAAAGATCAGAGGCAAGCTGATGATAGCCCGGCGAGTGCCCATGTACCACCATGCCCAAAACCTCAATTCCTTACTTTTGAGTGGGAAGTATGGCAAAGGCAATACCATGAGACATGGCAAAGACGCTACCATGAACGCTATCCTCAGCGCGAATCCCAAGGCTATGGACCAGGCGCTATGATTGTGAGAGGATAAACCATGGAACTAAAAAACGATATTCAAGCCCGCTATTTACTTGGATTAGAATCCATTTTTCCACATTATGATGCCTTTATCATCGATCTATGGGGTGTGGTACACGATGGTATTAATCCCTATCCTGGCACCGTCGATTGTCTTAATCGCATGATCGCATCGGAAAAAAGTGTTACTTTTATGTCCAATACACCACGACCTTGGAACACTGTTTACCAAAGATTAAAAGACTTTAAGGTCAATCTTAACCCCGAAATGATTTTGACTTCGGGTGATTTGGTTCGTAATTACCTACAAGAAAAAACAACCCTACCAGGTAGTGTGCATAAAAAATATTATCATTTGGGCGCGCATCGTAATGCCGATATTTTACATGAAATTTATGTTGAACTTGTGGATGATATAGAAAAAGCCGATAAACTCTTACTCACACTGTATATGGATGAAGGTGAAGATATTACAGCATACGATGCTATTTTTGAGAGAGCCTTGGCACGCAAGCTACCGCTTGTTTGTGCGAATCCTGATAAAATCGTTGTGAATGGTCGTTATAATCGTTATTGTGCTGGTTTTTTTGCAGAACGATATGGGAACCAAGGTGGCAGGGTTATCTATTATGGCAAACCACATCCGGCCATCTATGAAGTTGCCTTGAAAAAAGTTGCAACACAAGGCATTCAGGATCTCAAAAGAATTTTAATGATTGGGGACACGATGGATACCGATATTGCAGGTGCTATTGGTGCAGGAATTGGATCGGCCCTGGTGCTTTCGGGCAATGCGAGCGCCCTACTAAAAGATAATATTAAACCCCACCATACTGAAGCTTTGCTGAAAGACTATCATTATTCACCCAATTGGGTTCTAGAGAGCCTTAAGTGGTAAAACACTAGACTGTTCACCCCACCCTAACCCGCCGTCGCTAAAAGCTATGGCGTGCAGGCTCCTCCCCCGCACAGCGGGGGAGGGAATGATTCTTACAAGGGAATCCCTAGTTCTATTAATTTTTCTTCACAGGCTTTTGTATCTGTGAATTGAAAAGCATACATGCCTACAGACAAAGCCCCTGCGACATTGGCCAGCACATCGTCTATAAAAACGCATTCGGATGGATCTAAATGATATTGTTTTAATAAATGTTCATAAATGGCTTTATTGGGTTTTAAGATCCCTATCTCTGCCGATACCACAATCCCTTTAAAATAATCTATAAATTCCGAATGAACACGATGATAGTCTATAAATTCTTTAACATTATCTGTAATACAATAAAGTTCAATATCCATACCCTTTAGTTTTTGTAATAAGGCCAAACTATGGGGTATCGGTGTTTGGTGTTGTTTCAACTCAAGTATTAACTGTTGCATTTTTTCGGCACTAATGCCAAATTGATTTTGATAGCGTTCAATCGCTTTTTCTTCGCTACATTTTCCGGCATTCAAATCAAGCCACACTGTCTGCATAGCTGCATAAAATTCCACTGGATCGTACTCTGGAAACACTAATTGAATAATTGCATGTGGATCCCATCGTACCAGAACATTACCTACATCAAACACAACATTTTTTATAGCCATTTTACAATACAACCCTTTTTACATTATTTCAGATGCCACCGCTGCCTAAAATCAAGGCGATCTTGCAGCATTTTTTCACAACATGACACTTTGAAAGGCATAGTCTTCAGAACGTGCCAACCATTTTGGAACAAGTAATCTTAAAGGTTCCGCCCTAAAATCGATGTCGCTTAGCTTTAGCGTTGGTATCCATACCAGTTTAATATGATCTTCGAGCTGTGGTATATCGTTAGCTATTTTCAAAGTATCAGACACAGCCTCAAAAATAAAATTATATTCATGATTATGACAAATGCTATTGCGGCCTGGCTCAAAGCTATATTCCAAACAACCTAAGAATCGTTTAATGCTGCATAATGCGCTACTTTCCTCAAAAAGCTCGCGAAGCACTGCAGACTCTGCACTTTCGCCATGCTCTACATGACCACCGGGCAGAAAATAGAAACTTTGTGCCAGATCAAGGGTTTTGCAAAGCAAAATATGATCGTGATCCAAAATCACCGCGCGGCTTAAAACATGTATGTTTTTATTCATATTGATGATTCCATCATCTTCAGGTAACGATAATAACTACCTTCCGCCGTAGACACAGCCATGATAAAACCAGCCTTGCCGTCTAAAAACCCCCATTTCAAAAAATAAGTTTTGATAAAACTAAATAAACCATGCCTTATGGCTTTGAACAAACCACCCTGTTGCCCTTTGGCTTTTTTTTGTTGTGCGCTGAGTGTCGAATAATCGTTCATCTTGGTTAAGACGGCATGAAGGTTTGGAAAAGACTCATGCAGAATAAATCCTTTTAAACGGCCTATTGGACCCTGTACTTCTATTCTTTCATGGATCGCTAAAGGAAGCACATGACCTTTGTCGCGCCTCAATAAAACTAAACGGTATTCGCGAAATCCTGCACCAAATCGCAAAAGACGATCGCCATATTTTGTACAGCGCTTGATATGAAAACCATTATAGGTCGTTGAATCTAAGGGCTCTAATAGCAAGGCCCTTAGTTCTTCGCCTAAGGCTGGTGTAACCTGCTCATCGGCATCCAAAGACAAGACCCAATCCTTGGTCGCTTTTTCTAAAGCACGCTGCTTCTGAACCCCATATCCAGGCCAATCTGTTTCCCAGACTTTTACTTTGGGGGAATAGTGACGGCACAGATCGGCTGTACCATCCGTACTACCGGAATCTAAAACAATGATTTCATCGGCCCAAGCCACGGATTCTAAACAGCGCTCAATACGATCTGCCTCGTTTTTCGTAATAATGATAACACTGAGGGTTGGCATTCGAAAATCCTAAGAGCATCCAGGGTGGAATATTGGAGCAATCATACGTTATTAGCTTAGGCTATTGAAAGCATTAGGCCCAGCTATGCAGCGATAAAAGTCCATATTTAGATAGTAAACTTTCCAATTGCAAAAAATGCCCTACCATGCAACAC
Organism: Gammaproteobacteria bacterium; assembly: GCA_018061325.1. Lineage (GTDB taxonomy): Bacteria > Pseudomonadota > Gammaproteobacteria > UBA6186 > Azoamicaceae > CADEGZ01. The sequence goes on along the minus strand of JAGOUJ010000001.1, from coordinate 59,254 downwards.
TGAACATTATGCAAGCACTTGAAATATGCCTTTTAGAACAGTATGCGAACTACTCTGCTGTGTTGTTTGCCGATGAAGGTATCGTGGTGGATGCAGAGACATCCTCCCCCCTAGTACCTTTTGCGAGCACCGTTAAACAATTGGGATTGGGGCTGCACTCGGCCTATTTAGACAATAGCACCCTGGTTGTAAAGTGCTACAACACTTTAACAGCAGAACAAATACGCAAACAGGGATTTCTGATACACTCTGCAAAAGATTTTTTATATCAAAGCTATCAGAAACCGATTCAACCACTCATACTACGTGCCATCCATTGCTTAAACTGGGATACCAAGCTTCAGTATTGCAGCCAATGTGGTGCAAAAATTCAAAAGATATTGAACAAAACTGAAAAAAAATGTGTGGCCTGTCATCTTTCTTTTTTTCCACACTTTTCTCCCGCCATTATGGTATTAATTCAGCGAGATCATGATATTTTACTCGCCCGATCGCGGCATTTTGAAACCGGTATGTATAGTGCGCTTGCGGGCTTTATTGATCTAGGAGAGACTGCCGAAGAGGCTGTCCACAGAGAGGTACAGGAAGAAGTAGGTTTGGAAATATCAGATTTAAAATACTTTGGAACCCAACCCTGGCCCTTCCCCGATAGTTTTATGATCGCCTTTACAGCAAACTATTTGAGCGGAGATCTAAAAATTGATCCTGAAGAGATAGAAGATGCACAATGGTTTAGCCTTCACCATTTACCAAAGCTCCCATCGCATGCAAGCATTGCTAGAGCATTAATCGATAGCTTTATTCTACGCGCTTAAAAAGACTTTTTTTAACCAATACCCTTTTTTTTCCAATTTGAATAACCGTAAATATTGAGCGCGACCGAAAATAAACAGAAAAAGGCCTGTGAGTATAAACCCAACTTAAAATCCCTCACCGCCCAATACAGTGTACAAAGTGACCATACAACAAAACAAAATCTTTTTCCACGTGCACTGAGCCATCGGCCATATTTACCTGCCAAGCTTACTAGAGTATCAAAGATTTCGGCTGACCAATTAATTGGAACCATGGGATTCTCCTTTAAACTTAGGCTTTCATCAAGATAAGACTGGACTATGGTATCACAAGATTTTTGAGCTCACATAAGTATAAAAATCGGAGGATGTCTCTATAGTACTGCTTAGGATGGCTGGTATCGAATAAGGATTCTGCGCTAAAATCCATTGCTTGAGTTCTTCAGTTTTAGTCATGGTTGTTTTAAAAAGCAACAGACACTCTTGGCTTTTTTCAAGCTTCCCTTCCCATTCGTATACTGAGATGGCACTTGGAATAATATTCACACAGGCTGCATATTGTCCTATCACTGCTTGTTCAGCTAATGTTTCTGCTTCTTGTAAGGTTGCAATCGTTGTATAGACAATGGATAGTTGTTGTTTGTTCATAATGCTCTATTACTCTCCCATTTATCAGCGGTCGGGCGCCAACCGAAAGTAAAATGCTGCCATCAACCACAGTAGCCTTGACCTCTTTTTTTATGCTAACATAAAAAATTCATTAAAATACATCATGAAGCAATACCTATGCAGCAAACCACACAATTGCCAACCATAAAAGTTGTAGGCATTAAAACCAGAACCAATACTGCATCTGAAATGAACCCTGCCACTTCAAAAATTGGTGAAACTGTTCAAAAATACTTTCAGAATGCCTTATCAGAAAAAATGATCTATCGTAAAAAACCAGGTACCACTTACTGCTGTTATACGGATTATGAAAGTGATTTATCGGGTGATTATACTTTTTTTATGGGTGAAGAGGTTTCCTCTTTTGATGATCTGCCAGAAGGCTTTAGCACATTAACTATACCCGCACAACAGTACACAACCTTTACCAGCAATCCGGGCCCTATGCCTGATGTATGTATTAATCTGTGGCAAAAAATATGGACCATACCCCCAGAAACCTTAGGTGGCACAAGAAGTTATGAAACTGATTTTGAGCTGTATGATGAACGTGCCAAAGATCCAAAGAACACGGTTCTAGATATTTATATTGGCATGAAGACCTCTGCCCCGTGCGTCAGGAAAGTTGTCGCCTCTGAAGTAAACTAACTTTTATGAGGGGCGTGGAGTCCCTTATGCGAAAATGTACACACTGTTCTGCCGAGTTTAAAGAACGATTATTGGCCAAAGTATTTTCCACTCATGCGCCGCGTCCTGTAGAATTGGCGAGGAAAGCGGGTATCCCTTATGCTACTTTAAACACATGGATCTATATGGCTAAAAAAAAGCACTTAATAAAATCGGAAACTGTTTCTAAAAAACCACAAGACCATGGGAATGCAGAAGCTAAGTTCAGGGCGGTGTTCGATACTTTTCAGATGAAGGAGGAAGAACGAGGCGCGTACTGTCGAAAACATGGTCTTTACACCCATGATCTGGATGACTGGAAAAAACAGGTTTTAGCCTTATTCAGCAAGGAAAAAGACACCACCGACAAAGAACAACGAATAGAGGTTCGTCAACTTTCGGCGGAAAATAAGCAATTAAAGCATGAGTTGAATCGCAAAGAGAAAGCCTTGATAGAAGCTTCGGCGCTACTTCTTTTGAAAAAAAAAGCGAGCTTAATTTGGGGGGACAACGAGGACGATTGATTGGGGCCCAGGATAAGGCACAGGCCATTGCTTTAATCCAGGAGGCATGTGAGGTCGGATGCAGAGCACAAGAGGCTTGTGAGGTGCTAGGAATCGATATTAGGACCCTACAAAGGTGGAAAAAGGAAGAAAGCCACGCGGACAAACGCCAGGGTCCTAATAGCGCACCCGCTAATAAATTAAGTGTGATTGAGCGTGCACGTATTTTAGAGGTTGCTAATTCCCCAGAATACTGTAATCAGCCTCCTTCGCAAATTGTGCCAACATTGGCCGATCAATCCGTGTATATTGGTTGAGAATCCTCTTTTTATAGAATTCTAAAACAAGAAAATCAATTAACCCACCGCGGTGGATCACGCGAAAGAACACATAAAAAACCTGCTGAGTTAGTAGCTTTAAAACCTAATCAGGTTTGGTCATGGGATATCAGCTATTTACCAGGTCCCATTCGAGGAAAATTCTTTTATCTCTATTTTTTCTTAGATATTTTTAGCCGAAAAATTTTTGGGTTTGATGTGTTCGAGCAAGAATCGGCTGAGTATGCGGCTGAGGTTGTCTCTAGGGCCTATGTTGCTGAAAATATAAGAGCAGGAGAGGTGAGTCTGCACTCAGACAATGGCGGCCCCATGAAGGGCTCTACAATGCTTCTGACCCTTCAGAATCTAGGAATTATGCCTTCTTTTAGCCGACCTTCTGTCAGTAACGACAACCCTTTCTCGGAATCAAACTTTAAGACTGTCAAATACTGCCCATTTTATCCCAAAAAGCCATTTGCTTCTCTGGAAGAAGCGTATGCCTGGGTCGTAAAATTTGTTCTTTGGTACAACCATGTTCATCAGCACAGCGGTATTAATTTTGTAACACCAAACATCCGTCATAAAGGAGTAGATAGCATCGTTTTAGAAAAAAGATCGCGTTTATACGAGATTGCACGACAAAAAAACCCAAACCGCTGGTCCAAAAAAATACGCAACTGGTCGGTTGCAGGCAAGGTCTTTTTAAATCCAAAACATTCAAAAAAAGAGGCAGCAAAAAAATAGTTGTTTTATTTTTTATCTGCATCACGCGACAACTATCCTGAAAGCTACCGACAGCCAGACTTCAGAATTTTATGAAAAGTTTCTATTTTCCAACGCATCGCATACCAGTTAAGTTTTTCAATGGCTTCTCGACGTGATGTGACAGACAAATTGGTAATCAGTTTCCAAATAATTTACTCCCTTTTTTTGGGTTTTTTACGCTCTTTTGCGTGAATAATAGTCAACCATAATTCAGGATATTGCTTTTGTTTTCCAATAGGCGGTAAAACTTTAATACGACTATATTTAAGCTCTAAAATGGCTTCAGATACGTTACCTTTTTTATCTCTTACTTCAATGCGATGATAGCCCTTGACTTTAACCTCTTTCATTTCATCAGCAATAGTATGCCCACCATCTCCAGCAAGACGATCAACACATGTTCGCACAAGAAAATTGGTTTTAAGTTTTTCACCCAAACAAAAAAGTTCGAAAATATCACTTTCTCGATCGCCCACATGAATACATCGACTTGGATCATTAAAAAGAATTGTAGATTGTTTCATATTTTCTAACCAACGTACACTTTCTTTTTGTTCAATAGGAATTCGTGTTGGATTCACATCTTTTTTAAGCGCATTACAACCTTTAAATTTTTTTCGAGTCCAAAATTTTATCGCAGCAAGCCCAAGGGGCAATCCCTCTGTGGTCACCGCAAGACTTGAATGCATTAACATACCGCATAGGGTGTGGCGCTGTACTTGCCCAAAAGAGCTATGTTGGATAATTCGGGTTGAGCCTATTTTTTCTGGTTTGTCACGTTCATAGGAAAACTCTGTCGTATCCTGCAAAATCAGCACTGGCCCTTTTGTTTTTGAAAAACGATCTTGGCTTGATCGAAAATGACCTTGCATTATTTCTTGTTCACTAACTCGATTATTACTTAAAAAGCGATAGGCCGCCTTGGTGTTTGTCCAATCTTGGCAAGCAAAGGGAATACTTTCACCAATTCCAGTCCACATTTGACCGAGTAAACTCTTAAATCGCTTGTGAAACCTTTCATCTTTAAATGTACTTTGTTCAATTTCTGTATCTGACCATGCATTATTATCAAAATGACTTTTATCTTTAAAACTTGCCGTCGTCTTCAACTTCTAATCACTCCATGATTCCTTTAAAAAATTTATAAGTGATTGTTCTGATTGAAAATTTTAACAAAAGTTGTGGGTAATTGAAAGTTTCCCGGATCGCTTACAAACGTTTTAATACACATTCCATCTCCAAAATGCGTTGCTGTAAAAAACCAATTTGACCTTTGATAACATTCTTTTCTTTTGCCACCGTTTGTATCAGTTTTAAAGAATCATAGTCCTTTTTCAGTGAGAATAATTTGCAGGGGTTCTGGGATTTCAACGCCTTTATTGGTCGCCCATTGAATAAAATAAGAGGGCGTATTGAATTCACCAATTTCTTGATTATCTAATCCTTCTAATACAAGATCTCTCAACTTCAAGTAATCGGAACAAAATATATCATCTTCATCAAAGCTCAAAGCGTTTCGGTGTATACATTCATGTAACTCATTCCATTTGACAACTTCTGGATTTCTACCAAGTAATAAGGCAATACTCTCTTCTAAGGACCAAAGCGAAATCTTAATCCAATCATTAAAATCAACAAGAGTGCTGATGATCTTACGTAAAACATCACCTCCTTTAACCCAGCTCATTATAGCCTTTCTATTAGGTCATCTCCATTTGAGGTTCTTTTTTTAAATCAATCATTCCCACTTCCTTGTAAGTGACCGCATTGCAATCATCTCGTACTGTTTTTACAACACACTCTTTAATGTATCCAAATAATCAGCCCACTTCTGCATCATATCGCGCCTTAAATCTAAATGCGAGGTTCGATTATAAGCACGGCCTAAAGGATCTTTAACCGTGTGTGCCAACTGATGCTCAATAATATCAGGACGAAAGCCTAAGATCTCATCCAACAGGGTTCGCGCCATGGCTCTAAAACCATGCCCCGTGATTTCGCTTGATTCATAGCCCAATCGTTTTAGAGCCGCATTGATGGTATTATCAGACATGGGACGTTTATTGCTTAATAGGCCTGGAAATAAGTATTTTCCTGTGCCCGTTAAGGGGTGTAGTTCTTTTAAAATAGCTAAGGCTTGCGTGGATAGAGGTACAACATGGGGTTGGCGTGTTTTCATTTTCTCAGCAGGAATACACCACTCTGCTTTATTCAAATCTATTTCCGAACACTCTGCTTTTCGTAATTCGCCAGGACGCACAAATACCAAAGGTGCTAGGCGTAAAGCACATTGGGTAACAAAAAAACCATCATAGCCATGGATCGCCCGAAGAAGCTCACCTGTTTTTTTAGGTTCTATAATAGAGGCATAATGTTTTACCCTAACAGGCGAGAGTGCGCCTTTTAAATCGACGGTGATATCGCGATCGGCTCTACCTGTAGCAACCGCATAGCGAAAAATTTGCCCACAAATTTGATGCACCCTATGTGCCGTTTCTAAAGCGCCTTTGTATTCGATACGACGCAGTGCCTCTAATAATTGTGGCGCTGCAATCTCGCGCATAGCACAAGTACTTAACAAAGGAAAAATATAATTTTCTAGCCTGCGCATCACAAGTCTTTGATGATTCGCTGTCCAATGGATGTAAAGAGTCTAAGCTAACCTTCTTAAGATAAGAAATAATTCATATGTTGTTGATTTTAAAGTGTTTTTAGGAAGTCTTTGGATGTGCTAGAACAAGGCGGGATCTTAAATTGGCGGAGAGGGTGGGATTCGAACCCACGGTACCCCATAAGAGTACAACGATTTTCGAGACCGCCCCGTTCAACCGCTCCGGCACCTCTCCAAATATTTTCACTCGGGGATCTGGTAGTCCTCGCTAAAAGATTCTGTTTTGGCTGGCTCTGGGACTTTAAGCACAGGACATTCTTCTACATGCTTCACATAATCACCTGAGCGATCCCGAAACCAACCCTCTTGAGCCTTATCTTTTTTACTACAAGCGCACAGTGTACCTAATAAAAGGCTACTGAGGAATACTAAGCCTAAACGAAACATTAGGAAACGGAACATGGTAAAACTCCTGCAAACTGCATAGCCTCTATCATCGGTTGATGATAGCATGTTGAAAGGGTGGTTAAGGGCAAACGAACCCTATTTTGGATCAAACCCTGCTTGTGTAAAGCCCATTTCACAGGAATGGGATTGGATTCAAAGCACATAGCCTTATGTAAGGGCATTAAACGGGTATTTAATTCGCCCGCCTCTGCAACTTGCCCCAATAGAGCAGCCTTCACCATGTGTTGCATGGCTTCAGGTGCCACATTGGCTGTAATCGAAATCACCCCTCGCCCACCCTGCATGATAAAGGCCAAGGCACTGGCATCATCCCCAGAATACAAAGTGAACGACTTACCACAGCGTGCTAAGATTTCACGTTGTTTAACCAGATCCGCCGTAGCATCTTTGAGTCCAATAATAGTGGGAACCAAGGATAAACGTTCTAAAGTATCGATAGAGAAATCAACCCCTGTACGAGATGGCACGGTATACAAAATAATGGGTAAAGTGGGTACAGCCTCTGCAACGGCCTTATAATGCTGATACAAACCCTCTTGGGTTGGCCGATTATAATAGGGCGTTACAATCAGTGCTGCATCTGCGCCCAAAGCTAAAGCCTTTTGGGTTCTTTCGATGGTTTCATCGGTAGAGGCAGCCCCTGTACCTGCAATCACGGGGATACGTTTAGCAACCCGTGTTATCACGGTTGCAAGGATACGATGACGTTCCTCATCACTCAGGGTAATGGCTTCGGCTGTACTGCCATTGATAACCAAAGCCTGGGTCTGTGCTTGCAAATGACAATCCACCAGAGATCCTAGGCTTGCATAATCCACGGCCCCTGTCGGGGTCATGGGTGTTACCAGTGCAACAATACTGCCATCTACCATAGGGGGATCCGCCTTAAGTCCTATTTCATCCTAGCCAAAGGCAGCAGTATACTGTAGAGCCTGCTATAAAAAACACTACAAAAAGTATTTTAGTTTGATAAACTAGTAAAAAGAGTGGGAGATGCGTGTATGGTATCGGTTTACAATTACCTCATTGTATCTGTGCTGGGGACAAACCGTACAGGTATTTTAAGTGAACTATCACGCTCTTATGCCCAGTATGGTTGTAATCTTTTACATGCCAAAATCAACGTATTAGGCCAAGATGTAGCGGCTTTCTTTTTTCTTGCAGGGAATTGGGGTGCCATTGCAAAACTCGAAGCAGCCCTGCCAGCCCTTGAACAACGCTTGTCTCTTACTATCCAAAGTCGTAGAACCCAAGAACTCCCTTCCACCCATCCTTTAATGACTTACACGGTACAAGTGATAGCCGTCGATCGCAGTGGATTATTAAATGAGTTACTTGACTTATTTCAAAAAGAGGCGGCTATCATTGAAGAAGCCTCGGCCCATACTTATCCTAATAGCACAGGCACGACCATGCTTAATATACAACTTAAAATTCATCTGCCTACGACGGTACATTTAGCCACACTACGAGATGCTTTTATGAATTATTGTGACAATCATAATTTTGAGGGCTTTTTAGATCCTGCGAGGAATTAATCACCCTTTTCAAAGCCCTCTCCCCTGTGGGGAGAGGGTCCTGCTCCGCTGCGAGTGCGGATCGCAAGAATGTGCGAGACGGGCAAAGACTAAACGATTGATTTAATCTTCAGTTCTTTAAGCTGCTCTGCACTCACGGAGGAAGGCGCACTGGTGAGAGGACAAGTAGCTGTTTGGCTTTTCGGAAAAGCTATCACTTCTCGAATCGAAGAAGAACCTGTCATGAGCATGATCAAACGATCGATCCCAATGGCTAAACCACCATGCGGTGGAGAACCGGATTGCAAGGCCTCTAGAAGAAAACCAAATTGCTGCGTGGCTTCTTCTTGTGTAATCCCTAAAAGCTTAAACACAGCCGCTTGCATTTCAGAACGATGAATACGGATAGAACCACCACCCAATTCAATACCATTGAGCACAATATCATAAGCCCGTGCCTTACAAGCGCCAGGATTGGCAATCATGACTTGTAGATCCGAGATTTTTGGTGCTGTAAAAGGATGATGAACGGCTTGCCAACGTGATTGCTTAGCATCGTATTCAAACATAGGGAAATCTACCACCCATAAGGGTTTCCAGATGCCTTCTAACAGTTCTAGATCGAGGGCTATTTGATGCCTTAAAGCCGATAAAGCATCGTTTACGACACTGCGTTTGTCTGCTCCAAAAAATAATAGATCGCCCGTCTTAGCGTGCGTGCGTTCTAAGATCGCTTGTACCACTGCTTCTGGTAAAAATTTTAGAATAGGCGATTGTAAGCCTTCCATCCCTAAAGCACGATCGTTAACCTTGATGTAGGCCAAACCCTTAGCCCCATAACGCCCTACAAATTCTGTATAAGTATCGATGGCTTTGCGCGTTAAACGAGTGCCTCCCTGAGGCACACACAATACTGCCACGCGGCTATCAGCATCGTTGGCGGGCGTACTAAATACTTGGAAATCTACCGACTTTAGAAGATCGGCCACTTCGATTAAACGCAAAGGATTACGCAAATCGGGTCTATCCACGCCAAAACATTCTATAGCCTCTTCATAAGACATGCGTGGAAAAGGATCGGGTAATGAAACATCTAATAATTCTGAAAATAATTTTCGAATCAAGGTTTCTACCAGATCCATAATCTGGGATTCATTCATAAAAGAGGTTTCTAAATCTAATTGCGTAAATTCGGGCTGCCTATCAGAACGCAAACCCTCATCTCTAAAACAGCGGGCGATTTGATAATAACGATCGATCCCTGCCACCATCAGCAATTGCTTAAACAATTGGGGTGATTGAGGTAAGGCAAAAAAACTACCGGGATGGGTACGACTGGGTACCAAATAATCTCGTGCGCCCTCAGGGGTAGACTTGGTTAAAATAGGGGTTTCAATATCTAAAAAACCTGCTTCATCCAAAAAACGTCGCATCAACCCGACGGCTTTGCTTCTAAATGCCAAACGCCCAAAAGCCTCTGGACGACGCAAATCCACATAGCGGTATTGCAGCCTTAATTCTTCTGAAATACTTTGGTGATCATCAGGGTAAAAAGACAGGGCTTGTGCGGGGTTAAGCACTTCAACTTCGTCTGCATAAATCTCTAAGGTCCCCGTTGAACAGTGGGTATTTTCCGTACCGGATGGCCTTAAACGTACTATCCCAGCCACACACAACACATATTCTTTACGTAGGCTTTCGGCCAAGGCAAAAAGTTCCGGCGTTTGGACTTGCGGTGAAAAAACCACTTGCATAAAGCCGCTGCGATCACGTAGTTCTAAGAAAATAAGTCCACCCAGATCGCGACGGTAATGTACCCATCCGCACAGTCGAACGGTTTTTCCAAGTTCGCTTTCTTTTAACTCTCCACAATAATGTGTACGCATAAAACAATCTCGCTCTTAAATATTATTCCGTGGTAGAAGATTTATCAACCACCGTTTTGCTTTCGGTGGTTTTGCTCTCTGTTTTTACAGTAGGCTTTGCATCCTGTGAGGCACCCTCGGCTGCAACCGGTGGTGTCGCAGTGTTTGAAGTATTGGATGCTACAGCGGGTGTACCCACTAGATTTTTCTGCTTATCGGCTGCTGTTTTAAAATCAGTCTCATACCAACCGCCTCCTTTTAAACGAAAGCCAGAAGCAGAGAGTAGACGTTTGAGACTATCGTGCTGACACTGTTCACAGTGCAACAAAGGTGGATCGTTAATCCCTTGTAAAGCTTCCTTCTGATGATGACAGTGTTCACAACAATATTCGTAAATAGGCATCTTAAGATCCCGTCGCGATGATTATTTTTTAAGCTCTTCCCAAATCTCACGCATTTCTGCTTCAACAGCACGTTGTTCAGCATGCTGAGGAGACAAGGGAGCATCCTGGTGCACATTTGGATGAGATGACAGCGATGGCTGAACTTTTTTGGGTGCGATTTCAAAACCCTCTGCCAAGACTTCATTACGACAATTAATCTGACCTTCCTGCCATCCACGTGCATAAAGCGCGTCTTTCTCAAAACGTAGACTATCCTGACGGTAACTAAAACGCTTATCACCTGCCAAACGACGACCCACTGCACAACCATCGACATAACCATCTGCATAGGCTGTGGGATCGCCGCGACCCACCATAAACAAATGTTTATTACCTAAATAACGATTGGCACTGAGCCCGGTACAGGCAGATAACAGCAGGCAGGCCATAGCAAGCATTGGTAACTTAGCTTTCATAAAAACTCACAGTTTAAAAACGGATTGCCAGGATGTGCAAATAGTAGCATTTTCTAAGCATGACTACAAACAAGGGTTTTTCAATCATTGAACTAGGTGCTTGCTTAGCCTTGGTAGGGATCGTGCTGGGCATGGCCTTGCCTAGTTTTCATCATTTATTGATGCGTACTGAGCGCCGTATGATGATGGAAAGGATCCATGCTGCCATTGCCTTAGCCAAACAACAAGCTTTTGCACGCAACACAACCCTTACACTGTGCGGCAGCTATGATCGACGAACCTGTCATCCCTACCAAGACTGGAGTCGGGGCTTTATTCTGATCGCAAACCCCTCGAATCAAAGCCCGCTGCCTATCCCCACCGTGATACGTGTTTTTGCAGGCACACGTTATGGCACGCTTGTTTTTGCCCAATTTTCTACACATTTACAGATAAAGCCTGATGGGCACAATGAAAGCAATGGCACTTTTATCTATTGTCCCTTGGATGCTAATCGCCTAGAAGCTGAAGCTTTGGTCATTAGTAAGGCTTCGCGTCTCTATGCACTGAGCCATAGGAATATACACGGAGTTCTTTTAAAACATGTTGGAACCCCTCAAGAAACACCGATTCAGTGCCGATAGGATCATCATGGAAAATACTCAACAAACACAGGGTTTCTCACTCATCGAGTTGCTTATTACCATTGCGATTGCAGGTGTTTTAGCCAGCATTGCCATCCCTAATTACAGCACGCTCATGGCCAATAGTCGTGCTTCAACCTATGCCAATCAATTGATGTCCGATCTACGCTATGCCAGAAGTTTAGCAATAATGGAAAATAACACTGTCACCATTTGTCAACCAACGGCGCTGGGTGCTTCCACCTGCGATAACACAAGCACCTGGCAAAAGGGTTGGTCTGTGGTGTCTGCCACAACAAACACTGTTAAACGCAATTTTCAATTTAATTCAACGCTCACCGCTGTCACCAATCAGGGGATTAGTATTTCGGGGGGCGCACAAAATTATCTTATCTTCACTGGCAATGGCATGACCTCACCTGTATCCACAAGCACTTATACCTTTAATATTAAACCCACAGGCTGTACCAGTGGCTATGCCATTACGATTCCACCCGATGGACAAATGACCAAGAGCATTGTCACATGTCCTTAAAAATGGGCCCACCCCTAAAAACGGACTATACTCACACTATGTGCAAGCAAAAGATCGGAAAACAACAAGCTTTCTCGCTCATCGAACTGATGATTGTAGTAGCGATTACCGCCACACTTTCTGCCGTAGCGATACCTAACTACTCAACCCATGTTAAAAAATCTAGGCGATCTGAAGCCATTAATGCCCTGCTAGCCACCCAAAGAGCCTACGAGCTATACTACGCGCAAAACAACACCTATATCATTTCTCCACCTGCTTTGCCCAGCAATACAATCTATTATACCTATAGCGTTGATAGTGCAGCGACCGCTTACACCCTAACCGCAACAGCCCCTGCTGCCTCTCCCCAGTTTTCTGATACACAAGGATCTATCGCTTGTAAGATCTTAAGCATCGATAACATCAATAATAAAAAGCCCCAAGAATGCTGGAATGCTTTATGAAGGCGCAGGGTTTTTCACTGATTGAGCTGATGATAACCATCTCCGTGATTGGTGTGCTCTCCACGCTCAGTGTTGGAAGTTATAGAGCCAATATCTTAAAGACCAACCGCGCAGAAGCGCGTACGCAAATTCTTAGCATACAGTCGGTTTACGAGAGCTACTATTCACAATATAACAGCTATCCCGCAGGCGCATTACCGGCTATACCAGCCGCCGCATCCACTCCAAACTATAGTTATAGCGTGAATAACACGGCAACAACCTATACCATCACAGCAAGGCCCACCGGTAATCAAGCCGATGATACGGACTGCCCAACCATAACCTTAGATAATCTAGGCAATCAAGGACCTAGCAGCACTTGTTGGGGTTCTTAAAACACAAGGGAATCCATAGGATCATCCCCAGTGAAATCGCAGCATCAGCCACATTAAACGCAGGCCAAGACCACTGTTGATAGTAAAGCAAAATAAAATCAATGACATGCCCATAGCATAGACGATCCATCAGATTACCGAGAGCGCCGCCTAAAACCAAAGACAACGCTAAGGCCTCTTGTTTTTCATGAGGCTTTAAACGACCCAACCAACGGTAAATGGCAAGACTCATGCCCACAGCCAACGCACTAAAAAACCAACGTTGCCACCCCGAAGCCCCTGCTAAAAAACTAAAAGCTGCACCCGGATTATGGCTTAAGACCAGATCAAACCCTTTGAACACGCTGACATGTTCAGCGCTTAAATAAAGTGTGCTCCAGTACTTAGTGATCTGATCAATGATGATCACACAGCAGGCAAGTATAAGACCGTAGGGTCTTAACCCCCACCCTAACCCTCCCCCGCTAAGCGGGAGAGGGGATTTGAATCCTGTATCATTACGCATACAAACGTTGCTCCCCTTTGCCTGCAATATTTTCTACACAGCGCCCACAAATACCCGGATATTCTGTGTTTTTATTAACATCTTCACGTCTATGCCAACAACGTTCACATTTGGTGTGAGGACTTGCCTTTACTTTGATCCATAAACCTTTGATACTCGTTTCTACTGCATCCTCAGGACGTGATGAAGCGGAGTAAAGATTCGCCTCTGAAGTAATAAAGACAAAACGTAATTCATCGCCCATTTTTTTCAGAGACTCAATCAAAATTTTATAGTTTTCGTCTGAAATTTGCTTTTCATCTAGATAAAGCTCTACTTCTGCTTCTAAGCTCGAGCCAATGAGCTTGTTTTCTCTAGCTTCTTCTAAATGTTTGTTAACGACATTGCGTATCTCTACAACATGATGCCAAGCAATGTCATTTTGAAGAGGATTAAAGGCTTCAAGTCCCTGATACCAATGGGCTAAAAAAACGGAAGATTCCTTTCTATTTGGTAAATATCTCCAAATTTCCTCGGCGGTAAAACTTAAAATGGGCGCCATCCATCGCACCAAAGCCTCTATGATATGAACCATCGCTGTTTGTGCGGAGCGTCTGGCAGCACCCTCTTTTTTACAAGTATATTGGCGATCTTTAATGACATCCAAATAAAAGCCGCCTAATTCAATACTGCAAAAATGATGTATTTTCTGATAAACATGATGAAACTGATAGGTTTCAAAAGCTTCGATGATTTCTTTTTGAAGGGTTCGCGTACGCCCAACCATCCAGCGATCCAATGCTAAACATTCACTCGGTTTAACCGCATGTTTTTCCACATCAAAATCGTTTAAATTCGACAATAAAAACCGTGCTGTATTACGGATCCTTCTATAAATATCGCTGGTTTGTCGCAGCATTTCGTCGGAAATGGCCATCTCGGCCCGATAATCCGTCGAGCACACCCATAGCCTTAAAATATCCGCCCCTAAGGATTGTGTGACGGCTTCGGGAGACACCACATTGCCCAAATGTTTGGACATTTTTCGTCCTTGCGCATCCACCACAAAACCATGGGTTAAGACTGCTTTATAGGGTGCTGTACCATTCATCGCCACAGCACTCAGCAAGGCTGTTTGAAACCAACCTCGATGTTGATCGGACCCTTCTAAATACAAATCGGCCGGATAGTCTAGTGAGGGCTCTTGGCGTAACACACATTCATGCGAGACCCCTGAGTCAAACCATACCTCTAATAAATCAGTACAAGGTACATAGTCTGTACGTTCAGCATCCGATAATAAATCAGCACAACCTTCTGGCCATACGTCGGTACCCTGTTGTTCTATGCGCGCTGCAACTTTTTCCATCAATGCCAGTGTTTGTGGATGAATCGCTTCTGTTTCTCGATGCATCCATAAAGCTAAGGGCACGCCCCAAGTGCGTTGTCTGGAAATACACCAGTCGGGTCTATCTCCAATCATGCCGCGAATGCGCGCTTTTCCCCAATCGGGGATCCATTCCACTGTGTTAGGACCAGTGTCAGCGTCAATCACTGCCAAAGCATTGGTCCGCAAATGGGCTTGATCCATGCTAATAAACCACTGACCCGTGGCTCTAAAAATGAGGGGTGTATGATGACGCCAACAATGCGGATAACTATGTTCTAGGCTTGCCTTATACAGCAACAGGCCACGTTCTTCTAAGAGCTCAATCACACGATCATTGGCTTTAAAGACAAATTGACCACCCAATAAAGGTGTTTCTTTTGTAAAACAACCGCGCGCATCCACCAAGCTTTGTACGGTCATACCCTGTGCGATGCAAACATGATAATCGTCCAAGCCATGCGCAGGCGCTGTGTGTACACAACCGGTACCCGTATCTAAAGTAACATGATCACCTAATAAGAGTGGAACGTGTTTGTCATACAATGGATGTTTTAAAGAAAGCTGAAGGCCCGCTAAGGCTGCCCCCGAACATTCCCACACAATCTCATCATCATGCCATTGTAAACGCGTAGCGACGGCAGGAATTAAATGCTTAGCAACTAAATAATACTGTGGATGATTCGGTACAGATACCACCGCATAATCATAAGCAGGGTGAATGGTAACTGCTTCATTCGCCGGTAGCGTCCAAGGGGTTGTGGTCCAAATGATAAGCCATAGGGCTTTATGGTGATCAGGCAGTGCTTTAATGGCGCCGGGTGCTAGGGTAAAAGCCACATCAATCGCCATCGATTTTTTATTTTCATACTCGACTTCAGCTTCTGCCAAGGCTGATCCACAATCCACACACCAATGCACGGGTTTATAACCCCGATGCAAATGACCTTTTTCAATGACCTTCGCCATCGATCGCAGGGTATTGGCTTCGTACTGATAATCCATCGTGGTATAAGGCTTGTCCCAACGTCCTAAAACCCCTAAGCGTATAAAAGCCTGTTTTTGGATTTGAATTTGCTCGATGGCATAGGCTCTGCAGGCAGCTTTAAAGGCTTTGCTATCGCTGTTAGGGCCGGGCTTACCCTGTTTTTTTTCAACTTGTAATTCAATGGGTAATCCATGACAATCCCAGCCAGGCACATAGGGCGCATAAAATCCACTTAAGCGCTTGGATTTCAGTACAAAATCTTTTAAAATTTTGTTCACCGCATGACCAATATGAATGGGACCATTGGCATAGGGCGGACCATCGGCTAATACAAAGCGCGGATCACCCGCGGTATGGGTATCGAGCTGCTGAGCTAAACCATTCTCTTCCCATTGTTTAAGGATCGTGGGTTCACGGGCAGCCAAATTGGCTTTCATGGGAAAGTCGGTATGGGGCAAATTTAAAGTTTGTTTATAATCGGTTGTCATATTTTTATATTTCCACCTTTAATAATAAATGCCTTGGCCTTAAGCCTAAGAGCCATAAAACCCCTCCATAGGTACCTATGCCTCCAAAAACCAGCATCGCCAGTTTTTGGATCTGCCACAAGGCTTTGGATTCAAACCACAGATCCTGAGAGGGGTTGTATTGTACAATAAACAATCCCATAGCCCCTAATGCACATAAAACCCGTGCTAAAAACAATAACCATCCCAATTGGGGTTGATACAAACGATGTTTATAAGACAAAATAGCTAAGAAAGTCGCATTGAATAAAGCTGCAAGCGAAGTCGCTAAGGCAAGACCTATATGTTGCAAAGGCCCAATCAATAGGGCACTTAAAACCGTATTTACCAACACCGTAAGCATGGCAATACGCACCGGTGTTTTAATAGCCTGTTTGGCATAATAGACCGAACTAAAAATTTTCAGCAGCATAAAACCTATAATCCCCGGGGCATAGGCGATTAAGGCTGATTGGCTATTAAGCACATCGCTAGCTGTAAAACGTCCGGATTGAAATAATGTTGTAAGCAAAGGCCCGGATAACAGCGCTAAACCCAATGCCGAAGGTAGGCCAATAAGCAACACCCACCGTAATCCGAAATCAACCATCTTCGAAAAAGCCTGCAGCTCTGCTTTGGCATGATAAGAGGATAAACGCGGTAATACCACCGTTGCTAATGCGACCCCAAAGCCCCCCAAAGGAAATTCCATCAGGCGCTCTGCATAATATAACCAGGATACACTGCCACTCTGTAAAAACGATGCAAAAATAGAACTGAGCATTAGATTGAATTGATTGACGGACACACCGAGTAAAGCCGGTGTCATAAGCCATAGTAAACGCCGCACACCCGGATCTTTCCAATTAATACTAGGCTTTGGCAAACGTCCAATAGCCTTTAGAAAAGGGAACTGAAAAAGAAGCTGTATGATACCACCGGCTAAAAACCCCCAAGCCAAAGCACCCACAGGATGCGCTAAAAAAGGCGCCACGAAAATAGCTGAAACAATCATCGCAATATTTAAAAAAACGGGCGTGAAAGCAGGCACTGCAAAATAGCCAAAGCTATTCAGAATACCACCCGAAAAAGCGGTTAAGGAAATAAAAAACAAATAGGGAAAGGTTATTTTTAATAAATCGGACGCTAATAAAAATCGTCCATCTGCGGTGGACTCTGCAAAACCGGGTGCAAAAAGTCTGATCAAAAACGGCGATAACAGCATACCCGCGATGCAAACACCTATCAAAACCATGCTTAAACAACCCGATACACGATTCAGTAACTGTTGTAAATCAGTTTCAGATTTTTTTGCTTTATACTCAGACAGTAAAGGCACAAAGGCTTGGGCAAAGGCGCCTTCTGCAAATAAGCGACGCATAAAATTCGGGATTTTGGAGGCTACAATAAAAGCATCATAACCCGATCCTGCCCCAAAATAGTGCGCTGCGACCATATCGCGGATAAAGCCTAGAATACGCGACACAAAAGTCATACAACTAACGACCGCGGTAGATTTTAAGAGTTGCTTACTCATATATGGGTATGGATGTTAGCAGAGCTAAGCTACTTGTGCATTAGCTATCCCCACTTTATAAAAATGATACCTAGGGTTCACATTATTACTGCCAAAACGGTAATAGGGGGTTTTATACTTTCCAAATAGGCCTTTAAACCTAAAAGCAGTCTTTTTTTACTGCTATGGCGGTATATAGGTTGTTTTTTATCGATCCATTAGGGCGTTTTTCTAAAAATGTGGTGTAAATAATAGAAGGGTCCAGTACGTATTGCCCGTCTTGACAAAAAAGCCTCTTTTCAGTCATGATGCGCCCTTCTAGGCGATCGTTGGGGATCGCTTGTATTTATTCGGAGTACTAACATTGGCTAATAGCCCACAAGCAAAAAAGCGTGCTCGTCAAAATGAGAAGCACCGTCAGCAAAATACCGGTCAACGCTCCACGATGCGTACCTATCTAAAGCGCGTAACCAAGGCTCTTGCTGAATCCAAGGCCGAACTGGCACAGGCTGGCTATAAGGCGATGGTCTCTCAGGTCGATAAACTGGTCTCTAAGGGTTTAATCCACAAAAATAAGGCTGCTCGACATAAAAGCCGAGTGAATGCCCATATCAAGGCTGCACTCGCAACCACAAAGGCCTAAGAATCTCCAAACCCTCGCCCCTCCCTTCAGGGAGGGGCTCATCCCTTGCATTCAGCACTTTTTCTTATAAATTATTTAGCTATTTTACTTAAAATGATGCTCAGCACTGGAAATATCAGCTGAACACCTACCTTTTTTCAAAAATTCACCTACACTAAAACTGAAGTCGTCGATTGACCCCTAATCAACAAAAGGTTTAAAGCTAGGAGCTAAAAACGTGAAGAATCATCTTAAAACAACCCTGAACACTTTTTTGTCTTTATTACTGCTTCTTAGCTTTTCAAGCGCTACGCTGTCTGAACCCAGTACACGAAAAGTCAATCACAAAAATATCAACTACTTATTTGTTCAATCAGCACCTAAACTACAGCTGGAACAAGATAAAGAAAAGCCTAATGTCTATAGAATCATTTTAAAAGACGTCAATCCTGATGTGACCTATTTTACAGAGCGCCCCTATCGAAAAACCTATACCATGCCAACCGTAGAATTTATACAACTGTGGGAAAAGAAAAATAAAAATAGCTTTCTGTATAATCCACCCAATGCAGCGGTTGTTGCCACACAAAAAAGCTTTTTTTCAAAAGACACATTACTGAATGTGGTGATGGAATTAACGGCGCCCTATTATGATGAACAAGCTAAAACCTTAAGCTATACCGCAAAGCTCTTAGAAGGCAATATGTCACCCCATACCCATTCGGTGACCTTTGAGCAGGCCTTTTTGTTTATTGATGATGTTTGCTTAAGTTGCTGGTTCCCTTAATCTCATCATGTTAAGGCATCGATCGATAGGGAGATAATGAACGCGCAGAGGGTCCGGCTTCATCGTTAGCTGCATGATTGAGCACATCAGCAGTCGATTGATAAGAATCCAATTCTTTAGAGAATATTAATGGTTTATTTTCCCCTTCCAACCGACTTTCACTGACGACAGAAAGGCTTGCTGAACGGCCCGCATGCTCAGAAGGATCCAGAACCGTTTCTAATTCATCATCATCATCTTCTTCTGTCACTTGAAATCCTAATTCATTCAATATGACTGCCAGCATTGCTCGATCGCGTTGATTTGTTATATCTGAAATCTTTCTCGGTATAGTGTCACTTGTAGAAGATGCCAACAAATCATTCGCAGGCCTTGGATTAGACGGATTGATTTTCGCTATCATTCTTTCTCTTGCCTTTGGATCGTCTAAAATCGCCTTAATAATCGCGTCTTGTTGTTGAGAATCTTGCAATGCTGCACAAATTTGTTGTTGAATTGGCGATGAAAAACGGCTTTTAGGCGTAAAAATAATCGCCTCCCCTCGTTCTTTTAAATATTGTCTACCATAATAAACGCTAAGCATAACCCCCGTTAAAAATAGGATTGGCAAGCTTAACGACTTGAGTATGGGCGACCATGAATAAGACTGTTGATCAAATTCTTCTTTTAAAAGAGAATCCATATAGAACATCAAGCTAGCAAGCATTGAATACCGCATCACAGCATCAACTTTTTGTCTATGTCGATGTTGAAAACTCTCCCCAACCAAAACAATGAGCGATGCTAGAATAGATACACCCTCATAAAGTACTGGTCCAGGCTTTGGATGAATAGTAAGCATGGCTCTTTGGATAATTTGACTGTACAAGAGCATATTACTTGCAGAATCGAGTCCAACAACCAATAATTTTTTTATTTTGCTCTCTGAAAGCCACATATATTTCTGGGCTGGTGAAATGGTATTCCAAATGATGTATAGCACACTTAAAATAACAGGGGCAGGTAGAAATTTTGTAAAAAAATCCGCATCACTAACCTTACAATCCGTTGGATCTGATTTTTCTGAACAATACCCCTTAATAAGGTCTCCCATTAAAAATGGCAAAATAAACCCCACGCCATCCATGCTTGCCAAAAAAGCTCTTTCTATGATGCTATTCGAAACCTCTTTTTTAGGATTTTTTAAAAAATCTCTGGTGATTATCAAACTGGGTATTGCTACTAAAAATGAGGCAATGCCTATAGAGGGTAAGGCCCCCGATCTCCGGTTTGGCCAGAGTTCAAAAAATTTATCTAAAACTGCATGTACCTGCAGAAAGTGTGACGACGAAAGAATGGGGTAAGTGCTAAGGCGTGCAACATCTTCAACGTTTATTTTTTGATTGCTAGCGATAAGCCCTGAGTCTTCTTTTTGCGCCTGCTCTTCCATTCAAAAACTCCTTTTTTTCGATCAAAAACCGTTCGAATCTTAACATCAACTGGATTTAGGTGTAAAGCCAAGTCAAAACACTTGAGTTATGCACTCAGTGTTCTCATGGGTTTCTTGAACACTTCTTGTAAGAATCTCTCGGTTAATAATTGTTCGTCTAATAATTGTTCTGCTATTTCTTTTTCGAGAACGACATTAAAATCTTCAAAATAAGGATTTCCCTCTGAAGTTGGTATTTCTTTTCTACAAAGAAATTTATTTGAACCAAAATAGCACGCATCAAAATATACAGTCATAGACTTAAGATCAGCCCGTGGCCTTCTGTACCAAAGACTTATTTTTTCATCTTCATTTTGATCATTGTGTTTTTCACGACAAGCTTCTTGTAATTCACAATAACGTAAAAAAAGGTGTGTTGGAAGTTGCCTTTGGTAACGACCCATCTGTCCCCACTGTTTTCTTAAAACATCAATATTTTCCCCCTTCGCCTTCTGCTTTTCAAACGATTTACAAGCCTCAATCCATTTTTCAGCAATTGGTTTAGAACTTATACCATTTTCTTTAACCCAATCAGATTGTAACAAAGCACCCGCTTGTAATAGAATTTCATTTTTTGGAATATAGGCGAATAAAACTTTCAGGATGGGTATAGGACCACCTGCCCACAAAACATATTGCATTAAACTTATTTTATTCGGGTTTCTTGAAGGATGATCTTTAAAAGGTTTTACCCTAAAAATCCCGCTTAGATCTTGTGTTTTCCCTAAGAAATATTTTAATGATTCTACTTTATTTCTAGTAATAGATTCTACTAGAATGTCATAAATCCACTCTCTAAAAAAATCAATTAAAACTGTAACTTCAGGACGCTTAGTAGGATCTTTATCCCAACAAGCTTGTATGAGTTCTTTTACTTTTAAAACTTTGTTTCCTGCTTCTAGGGTTTTCACCTCGACCAATCCATGTTCTGAATACATTTTATCGATAGTTGGACGCAATCCTTCTGAGACAATTTTTCTTAAAAGAATAAAATCATTCCCAGAATAATCCTTATCATGGTAGGGTTGTTCCCCAGTATATAATTCAGCTAATGTAACCCCAAGACTATATATATCCGTTGTAATACTGGGCCGAATATAAAGGTAAGAGAGATCTTCGCGATAAAGACTTTCACGAAATTCAGGGGCCATCCACAAATCTGTACCATTGTGATCGTTCAAGACTCTTTCAAAGTATGAATGTGAATAACCTTGTTCTTTTAAAAAATGCATCACTGGACTGTCCAAAGAGATAACACAAGAACGAGGCTCCCCACTAAAAAAGTGGCTTACTATCTCTCGTAAATTTTCCGGACAATCTATCGCCATCAAAAAACTTTGTTCTTTTTTTTCAGAAACAAGACTGGTTGTTTTAAATACAAACTGGAAACGACACGCTGATATTTCAACAATCGCAGGCATATATTTATCAGTGTAGCTTGATTTTTTTAAATAATCATAGTCGTCTTTACGATACAAAAAAAATGTTTCACCCGCCACAATAGAACAACCAAAATCCGTTAATTTAAGGAGGCCATCATGATCGACTAAAATATTGAAGGGTTTTAAATCGACATGGACTATGTTATTGCTATGCAATGTATAAAGCGCTTCACAGATTCTTAGCGAGGCATTGATTCTCTCGAAATTTGTAAAACTTTTTATTATTTCTGAAGATAAACATCCTTTTTTAGCATATTCCATCACAATCCAAAAACGGTTTTCTTTATATGATTCATCATCATCGGGATTACCTTGCGTATAATCATAACAATAACCATAGCAACTAACGATATTGGGATCGACAGCATAATAGGGATCGATAAGTTTTTTTGAATCGGGTTTTACACGACAGATAAAATGATCTAATATTTCAACTTCATTCAAGAAATGACTAATCGATAATTCCGGCTCCAAACCCTGAAAAAATATTTTCTTAACAACCACTTCAACGGATATCATTATTGCTACTGGATGAAGATGTTTTTCTTCTACTACTTTCTGATCATTTTCGTGATATCCCAGCTCTTCTAATTCTAGCGGTATTTCTAAACGATATAAGTAAACACCCCCAGAAACACCAGACCCACTTAAAAGATTGTCCAGCGAAGACTCTTCAACCGGGGTTAAATGTTCAACAGAAATAGGCGTTAAATCTGAGCTCGATAATCGAGGGAGTTTAAATTTTTCAACATAATTCGCAATAAATGTATCAAGGTTTTCTTCTATATCACTGGAAAAAAGATTTGGAGCGCTCCTAAACACTGCTTCGATCTCCTTATCGCTGAGCTTGAACCTATATCCTTTCATTCAAAAATTTAATCCTCGATATCGAAATCGTCCTCTTCTAGATGTTCGACATCGAGATCCAACTGATCATCATCGACCACTGTTTGTTCTTGCTCCATCGGCATAGGATAAGGTTTAGGTAGCTCATCTAACCTTGCCATTAAGGCATAACAGAGCGCTTCGGTGCCTTGGCGCTGTAAGCCTGAAATAGAAAAAACAGGCCCTTTCCAATGAACTGCCGATACAATTGCCTGGACCTTGGCCTCTCGCTCTGCTTCGGGCAGCATATCTAGCTTATTCAAAACCAACCACTGCTCTTGTTCGGCCAAGGCTGGACTATACGCTTTTAGTTCTTCGAGAATAATATGAATGCCTTCTATCGGATCACGCAAATCAAAAGGGGCTACATCGACTAAATGCAATAATAAGCGTGTTCTGGATAAATGCTTTAAAAAGCGCAGGCCCAACCCCATGCCTTCAGAGGCACCTTCTATGATACCCGGAATATCGGCCATCACAAAACTACGGCCGGCATCCACACGCACCACACCCAAATTAGGATACAAGGTGGTGAAGGGGTAATCGGCTACTTTAGGGGTTGCGGCTGAAACCGCACGAATAAGCGTCGATTTACCGGCATTGGGAAAACCCAATAAACCGACGTCGGCTAATAATTTGAGTTCTAAACGCAAGCGTCTTTCGTCGCCTAAACGACCCTTGGTGATTTTACGGGGTGATTGATTACGACTGCTTTTAAAGCGCTTGTTCCCAAAACCATGGAAACCGCCTTTGGCCACCAGTAAACGTTGTCCAGGCACTAAGAAATCGCTAAGCTGCTCGTTTGTCTCGCTATCCCACACCACTGTGCCAAGGGGTATTTGGAGGATTAGATCTTCACCTGCTCTGCCCGTACATTCCGATCCCATACCACCACGACCGTTGGGTGCTCGAAAATGCTGGTGAAAACGATAATCAATCAGAGTATTGAGATCGGGATTGGCTTCTAGGTAAATGGAACCGCCATCGCCACCATCACCACCATTAGGACCACCAAACTGGACAAATTTCTCACGCCTAAAACTTAAACAGCCATCGCCACCTTTGCCAGCTTGTACTGTAATAGTCGCTTCATCAACAAATTTCATGGATAGTCGCCCGACAGAACGCCGTTATGAAGAATGAAAAAGCCTGAGCATACATCAGGACTGTACAACGATGATCAGGCTTGTACAGCCTCTGGAATAATATTGACGTAAGAACGATTTTTGGGGCCTTTAACACAGAAATGAACAAAGCCTGCCACCTTTGCAAAAAGCGTATGATCCTTACCCATACCTACGTGCATACCAGGATGTACTTTGGTACCACGTTGTCGAATAATGATATTGCCAGCTATAACCGATTCCCCACCAAAACGTTTAACGCCTAGGCGCTTTGATTCAGAATCACGACCGTTTCGTGTACTACCACCCGCTTTCTTAGATGCCATCTCTAACCCCTTCGCCTAAATGCTAAGCTACCTGTATTTCAGTAATTTTGAGTTCTGTATACCACTGTCGATGCCCCATACGTTTCATATGATGCTTACGACGTTTCATTTTAATAATCCGGATTTTCTCTAAACGATCTTGTGTAACCACTTCGGCCTTCACCACCACGCCTGCTACATAAGGTGCTCCAATACGAATAGTTTCACCATCCGATACCATCAGTACCTGTTCGAACGCTACAGAGTCTCCTAGTTCTAAAGCTAGCTTTTCTACCTTAAGTAACTCGCCAGCCCGAACCCGGTGCTGCTTACCACCACTGATGATGACCGCATGCATCATGAGAACACTCCAAACCATTGAAATAAGAATGGGGCATGGTACGTGAAAAAGACGCTCTGTGCAAGATCCCCCGACCCGCTTTACGGATCGCCCCTCTTCAAAGGAGAATTTTTATACTTTTTTACGGTTGGATAGGCATTGCTGTTGATAGATGCCATCCTAAGGCAGTATATTCACGCTTGATTGAACGAGAGCAGGTCATGACATTTAAAGCTATTCAAGATCCCGTATGGGAGGATTTTCAGGCCATGAAAACGCTGATCGCTCAGGCATTTCATTCCAAATCCCCACTGATTGAGACCATTGGGCAACATATCCTACACAATAATGGTAAATGCCTAAGACCCCTGCTGCTGCTGCTAAGCAGCCAAGCCTGCGGCTATACGGGCGATCGTCATATAAAAGCCGCAGCCCTGATTGAACTCCTCCATACCGCCACACTATTACATGATGATGTTGTCGATGATGCAGAGGTACGACGCGGCCAAAAAACAACCAAAGCCCTGTGGGGTAATGAAGCCGCTATCTTAGTGGGTGATTTCCTCTATGCCAAAGCCTTTCAATTATTACTAGACGTTGGAGACCCCGCGATCATGGCCCTGTTGGTCCATACGACCCAGCAAATGGCCGAAGGTGAAGCGCTACAATTGTTAGGAGGTCGTCAACTCAATACACAAAAAGCGGATTATCTTGACATTGTACAAGCTAAAACTGCAAAACTCTTTGAAGCCTGTGCGCATATGGGTGCTCTTTTAAGCCATGCGCCACCCGCTATCGAACAAGCCATGCGTGACTATGGATTACATCTTGGTACAGCCTTTCAACTGATGGACGATGTACTAGATTACGAAGCTGATCCTACACAAACAGGGAAAGATCTGGGCAATGATCTCATAGAAGGTAAAATGACGCTGCCCCTTATCTATGCACTCCAAAGGGGTCGCCCGGAACAAGTTGAAATACTAACACAGGCTATCCAGCAACAACCTTATCAGCCCCAAACCTTTGCTGTGGTCTTGGACATTTTACAAGTAACCGGTGCGCTCAAGGATAGCAAAGCACTGGCGGTTGCTGAACTCGACAAGGCAAAGCAAGCTCTGTTAGTTATCCCTGACTCCTCTTATAAAGAAGCCCTCATGCTGCTCGCCAACTTTGTTCAAGATCGTGGGCATTGAGTTTTAAGTCTTTTTTCTTTATCGTGCTGGTAGTCGGGGTGTAGCTCAGCCTGGTAGAGCACTACCTTCGGGAGGTAGGGGTCGCAAGTTCAAATCCTGTCACCCCGACCCATGAAACAAGATCGATGTCTTGCTCTCGATTGAAGATTATTTCCGCCTGAAACCCCTATAACTCCAGGCGGGATCCGGCGACTCTGGTGCCTGACAGGCTGAATCCACAGGTGCGTGGCATGATTCTGAACTTCCAGCATCGGACTGAACACTTTCCTCGGTCTTTGCTATGAGCGATCTTTCTAATGATTCCTCTAATGAGGAGACCTGTATTCTCCATAATAAAGGCACTTTCAAAGTCGGTGTGCTCTCTGGGACCTGCAATATTAATGAAGCTTCTACGGGTGATCGCCCGTAACAGCTTCAAGCCCCGTCCCTATCGCAGCGGCGTTCGATAAGGTGTTCATGCTATAGTCAAACGCAGACGTTATCATAGCATGCTGTACCTGCCTGGATTGCTTAGGAGGCCTTAAAATTTGCCATGTACCTGTACCCACAGCAACAAAGGCCTGTAGGGGCACTACATAAGCTAAGAAGCTATTCAGCGACATCGTGTGATGGGGGCCCCCCCATCACTTTCATCAACTTATCCACCACAACACCGCTATACAACCCTACTCTCGTTCCCTCAACAAATGCTCTCCACACGCCTTCTAATCTTCCCGGTTGTCTTAGAGGATCCAAAAGAAAAAGACGTGCTTTCAATCCTGCAAGGGTCCCCACAACCATTTCGATGACCCATCCACGCTGATTAATCGCTTCCAAGGTTGATGTGCTTTTTAGAATACTCAAAAGCTCCGTCAGCGCAACACGCAAACTAAGGCCACTGTTGATCGAAACCACAAAAGGGTGATACCCAAGCCACAAGGCCCATCGTTCTGGGTCTGACCCCAGTCTATCCCAGACTAAATCTTTGGATGATTGCAGATGAAGCGGAAGCATTGTTAATCGATGAGGCGCAGCCCCTGGCAATAAATCTAAGGTAAATTGTCCACTAATATCGGGATTATAAGCGATAGCTCGACGAGGCGGCACAGGGAATTGTTTTCTTTTTACTTCTTCTGGACTAACATTTTGCAATTGAACTATTTCACCTGCAGGGTAAGGTCCTATGTACCGAAACCCTTTATAATCGGAAGCAATCCACAGATCAAACGTTGCATACGGTTTTTTGAAGGAGTGTTGTTGCAGGTCAACCTAAAAAGACTAAAAAACGTGTGTCCAACCCACACTCATCACCTTCGCGCTATTGCTGGCATCCAGCATAAAACCACTGTTGGCTCTAAATTGTAGATTAGCGCCCAGTTGCAGGTAGCGATAACTAAGATCCACAAAATGATCCCCGAACATCCGCATCTTCACACCGGCACCCACTGCCATAGCCGGTTTGATAGGACTGTTGCTTTTAGAAGCCCCCGCGGTAGGTGCCGGTGTTAAAGTTGCAGTAATCGTGTATTTGGAAAGACCTACACCGCAACCCAGATAAGGTATGAACGGTGTCTGATTGATAAAATCATAATAGGCATTCAGAAGGACCGTGCTGCCTTTTAAGGTCCCGTCTAACTTTCGAGGCGTTATCAATGTACCTGTCAGCACAGGGCTGGCTGTATAGCTAAGCGTCTTGCGCGCCAGATATTCGAGATCAGCTCTGAACGCAGGTGAAAACTGATAACCCAGGAGCAGACTAAAACTGCTTTGCTTGGCGGAAACACTCTTTGTACTCACAATCCCTGCTTTATTGTCATCTGTGGATTTATTTCTAAATTTTGTTAAATCAAAAGGACCGCTGTTATACCGAACACTGCCATAGAAACGTTGATCCGTACGCTTAGGCACCATGGCATTGAGCCTAGCCTGCTCTTCTAAACCGATCTCCGATCCCCCCGTGATAGCCTTGTAAAAGGCTGTAGACTGCGCATTCCCATAAGGATCGACCCTTGACTGATCGACTACGAGCGCTGTAGCCACACGGGGACCTATCGCTAATAAGCACAACAGAACGCCTGTTTTTGTTAATCTCACTTTCATAAAAAATTCCTTCTATCAACCCTCTGCCAACACGTGGTTCACACGTTCTCTCAATGCCTTCCCTGGTTTAAAGTGTAAGACATAACTGGGTTTTTGATGCGCCACGGCACCGGTTTTAGGATTTCTAACAGAACGTGCCGCGCGCAGACGCAGCACAAAACTACCAAAACCACGGACCTCAACACGCTGGCCGCTCAGTAATGCTTCGATGATTTGCTTAAAGACTAAATGTACACCGATGGCAATATTTTTCTCATATAGTTGCTTGTTTTGCATCGCCAAGGTTTTAATCAATTGAGAGCGTGTCACGGTGATCTCCAAATCAAGATTGATTCATCCTACAATACACCTCACCCTATGTATAGGTAGGGAATGTTTTAAATAGCTTGTTGTCTTACAAAATAAATTTTCAATCTGTATTGGACATTTAGTGATTCCTCTTCTAGATTTAGTATTTGAACTTTCAGGGAAACTACGTGTAGTATGAATTTTCCACTTATCACTCGTTAAGCTTTATCAACGGGAGAAATCTTATGCCAAAGGACTGGGGACAATCGATTGACAACATGGAGCCTGTAGAGAGCGCTCTGTTAGAAGCACTGGAAGAGGGCCCTGTTTTAGAAGCAGAAGCTTTAGAGGAAGTGGAACTAGAAGCAGAGGTCCTTGTTGCAGAACTCAATTGGGATGTAGAAGCAGAAGAACAACCCACCGCACGGCAGCCTCGCAAACAAGAAAGCGACCCAACCCAATTATACCTGATTGAAATTGGTGCTTCCCCTTTGCTGAGTGCTGAAGAAGAAGTTTTTTATGCACGTCGTGCCCGCCAAGGCGATGAGGATGCTCGTAACCATATGGTCAAATGCAACCTGCGCTTGGTGGTAAAGATTGCACGTCGTTATCTGAATCGTGGCCTGGCGCTCTTGGATCTGGTCGAGGAAGGCAATCTAGGCCTTATTAGGGCTGTAGAGAAATTCGATCCAGAACGCGGCTTTCGTTTTTCGACTTATGCTACCTGGTGGATTCGACAGAATATTGAACGGGCCATTATGAACCAAACGCGCACGATTAGACTGCCCATCCATATCATCAAAGAACTCAATGTTTATCTACGCAAAGCTCGGGAGCTTACCCAAGATCTGGACCATGAACCCACCTATGAAGATATTGCGAAGGCCCTGGATAAAGAGCCTGCTGCTGTAAACCGTGTTCTCCGACTGAATGAGCGCACTTTATCGGTAGATACCCCCATGGGTGATGATACCGATAAACCTTTACTCGAAGCGCTGGCCGACCATCAAAATGAAGGACCGGCTGAAATCTTAGAAGAAAAGAATATGCGTAATCGGCTGGAAGAATGCTTAGCGCTCTTGAATGAGAAACAGCGCTCTATCTTGCTGCGGCGTTTTGGTTTGCGAGGCTTTGAGGAATCGACCTTAGAAGAAGTAGGCATGGAAGTGGGTCTTACCCGAGAACGGGTCCGGCAAATCCAAGTAGAAGCCCTGAAACTATTACGCTCCATTATGGAAGAACGTGGTATAGAAGCTAAAACTGTTTTTTATTGAAGCATCGAACCCAAAGGAGCGCGCTTGATGTCGCATACATTATTAGAAAGTCTAGAACCGAAGATTGACGCTATGCTTGAAAACATAGCGCTCTTAAAATTGCAGGTTGAAGAACTTGAACAGTACAATGCACAATTACAACAGGAAAATAGCACGCTCAAAGGTCATCAATCACGGTGGACACAGGGTCTGCAGACCTTAATCCACAAACTCGATACTGTAGAGGCTGAACCACTGCTTAAAACAAGGCGTGTGCCTGAACACGAAGTTTTTTAATACCCCCGATAAGTGTTTTTCCGGTGCACATTCCAAAAAACCTATTGCACGAGGTATTATAGGCTATGCGTGATTATGATAGTTTCTTCGATCGCTTATTGATCCCTATTGATACAAGCTTAAAAACCTTTTTTTCCGATCCCAGCGATGCACAAAAAGCAGCATCCCTGATGCGCGTCAATCATACGGGTGAAGTTTGTGCACAAGCCCTCTACCGCGGACAAGCACTGATGGCACGCAATGCCCCTTTGATCGAACACTTAAACCAAGCCGCCGATGAAGAACAAGCGCATTTACAATGGTGTGGTGATCGCCTTAAAGAACTCAATAGTAAGGCCAGTATGCTTAATCCATGCTTCGCAGCGGGATCTTTCGGCATAGGCATGATAGCGGGACTGTGTGGTGAAGCACTCAGTTTAGGCTTTGTGGCAGAAACAGAAAAACAAGTGGGCCTGCATCTAGAAAAACACTTACAAGAAATGCCCCTACGTGATGAAAAGAGCCGAGCTATCCTGCAAAAAATGCAAATCGATGAACAAAAACATGCAACCCAAGCCATTGCACACGGTGCAAAACCATTGCCGCAGATAGTGTGTGTGCTGATGAAAGGCTTATCGAAGGTTATGACAACGCTAACGCGGTATATTTAATGGAACCCTCATCCGGCCCTGCGGGCCACCCACCGTCGCAATGGTATCTACCAAAAAAGAACCCCGCCTAAAGCGGGGTTCCGGGTTTATTGCAATGATCCTCCTCCCGCTTCGCGGGAGAGGGAAAAGCACACTAAAGCGCAGCTTTAGTGGCTAGGGTGGGGTTGTTACATCATGTCGCCCATACCACCCATGCCTCCCATTCCGCCCATTCCGCCCATACCACCCATGCCGCCGCCACCGGCTGCACCGCTGTCCTTATCAGACTTAGGCGCATCGGAGATCGTGCACTCTGTAGTAATGAGCAAGCCAGCCACAGAAGAGGCTTGTTGTAAGGCTGTACGGGTTACTTTGGTTGGATCCAAAATACCCATTTTAACCATATCGCCGTATTCGGAGGTTGCAGCGTTGTAACCAAAGTTACCGGTGCCCTCTTTCACACGTTGCAATACCACTGCAGGCTCTCCACCCGCATTTAAGACGATTTGACGTAAAGGTGCCTCTAAGGCTCTTAGGATAATGGCAACACCGTGATTTTGATCTTCGTTATCACCTTTCAATCCCTGCACCAAAGGAATGACACGCACCAAGGCCACACCGCCACCGGGCACTACACCTTCTTCAACCGCTGCACGCGTAGCATGCAGTGCATCTTCAACCCGTGCCTTCTTTTCCTTCATTTCTGCTTCGGATCCGGCACCTACTTTGATCACAGCCACACCACCGGAGAGCTTTGCAATACGCTCTTGGATTTTTTCGCGATCATAATCAGAGGTGGCATCCGTTGATTGTTGTCGTAGTTGCAACACACGTTTTTCAATCGTCGCATGGTCACCCTTACCATCAATAATGGTGGTGTTTTCTTTGGTGACCAATACACGTTTAGCCGTACCCAGCACGTCGACCGTTGCACCCTCAAGCGTGAGTCCAATTTCTTCGGAAATGACAGTTGCTTTAACCAATGTGGCAATATCTTCCAACATGGCTTTGCGACGATCGCCAAAACCAGGCGCTTTGACTGCACACACTTTCACAATACCGCGCATATTGTTAATCACCAAGGTTGCTAAGGCTTCGCCTTCAACATCTTCAGCAATAATAAATAGTGCCCGACCTGCTTTAGCCACCGCTTCCAAAATAGGTAACATCTCACGAATGTTCGCAATTTTCTTATCGATCACTAAGATGAAGGGGTTCTCAAGCTCACAGCTCATATTTTGCTGATTATTCGCAAAATAAGGTGAGATATAACCGCGATCAAATTGCATACCTTCTACGAAAGATAGTTCATCGCTCAGGCCATTACCGTCTTCAACCGTAATCACGCCCTCTTTACCCACTTTGCCCATGGCCTCGGCAATAATATTACCGACCGATTCATCGGAATTAGCTGAAATGGTACCCACTTGAGCAATCGCTTTGCTGTCTTTGCAAGGCACCGATAATTTCTTCAGTTCAGCAACAATTGCAGCAGTGGCTTTATCCATACCGCGTTTCAGATCCATAGGATTCATGCCGGCAGCTACAGCCTTATGACCTTCCACCACAATGGATCGGGCCAAAACCGTCGCAGTCGTTGTACCATCGCCTGCATCATCAGAGGTCTTGGAAGCAACTTCTTGCAGCATCTTGGCACCCATGCCTGCTACACCATCCATTTCAAATTCTTTGGCGACCGACACACCATCTTTGGTAATGGTAGGGGCACCATAGGATTTTTGAATAATCACCGTGCGACCACGGGGACCTAAAGTAACGGCTACTGCATCGGCCAGGCCTACAACACCTCTTAATAAGGCATGTCGCGCTGCTTCACCATAAAGTAATTCTTTTGAAGCCATGTTTATCTACTCCTCTCTATTCAATAATCAGTAATTAGTGTCCAACCACACCCAGAATGTCTTCTTCGCGCATAATCAGGAGATCCTGACCATCGACTTTCACTTCGGTACCGGAATACTTACCAAAAAGTACTTCGTCTCCAGCATTCAGATCGACTGGACGTAAGGTCCCATTGTTATCGAGCTTACCGGGTCCCACGGCCAAGACGGTACCACGTTGTGGTTTATCACCTGTTTCAGGGATCAAAATTCCCCCTGCACTCACAGTTTCCACAATACGTTTAACGATCACGCGATCGTTTAGGGGACGAATTTTGAGTTCACTCATCTTCTGTGCTCCTTAACCAAATAAGTTTTATACCTAAATCTTGCCGTGCAACCATTTAGCAACGGTGCCAAGCATATCATTGATGAATAAGCCTTGGCTAACTTGTAGATGGGGGCTGCAGGCGAAAATTCAAGGGGCTACCCTAACGCTGTCCAATAAGTTTTTCTGAGTGTGCATGAGGGGCGTCGATTCCAGGGATGGAAAATCGTCGAATACAGGGATGTATGCCCCCGAGTGCCATTCGGAAAAACTTATTTAACAGACTACTAATGATCCATCATCCGGCTCTCAGCCGAAAAATTATCAAAACGTGCATACTGACCCAAAAAGGTAAGACGTGTCATGCCAATGGGACCATTTCGTTGTTTGCCAATAATAATTTCGGCAGTCCCTTTATCGTTAGAGTCTTTGTTGTAAACCTCATCCCTGTACACAAAAGCAATCAGATCGGCATCTTGTTCAATCGCACCGGATTCACGCAGATCGGACATCATGGGCCGTTTATCAGGTCGTTGCTCCAAACTACGATTGAGCTGTGATAAAGCAATCACCGGCACATTGAGCTCTCGGGCCAAGGATTTAAGCGAACGAGAAATTTCTGAAATTTCAGCCGCCCGATGTTCATTACGCCCAGGCACCCGCATCAATTGCAAATAATCGATGACAATGAGACCCAAGGAACCTTGTTCTCGGGCAACCCGACGCGCACGGGCGCGAATTTCTAAGGGACTTAAAGAACCGCTATCATCAATTAATAATTTCTTCGCAGACAACAGGCTAATCGCTGAAGAAAGCCTAGGCCAATCGGCCTCTTCTAATTGACCACTGCGGATTTTTTGATGATCCACACGCCCCATAGACGCCAAGAGCCGCATGGCTAATAGATCGGCTGGCATTTCCATACTGAAAATAAGCACGGCGCTATCGGGATTTTTCATCGCAGCATGCTCGGCAATATTCATGGCAAAAGTGGTTTTACCCATCGAAGGACGGCCTGCCACCACAATTAAATCGGAGGCTTGTAAACCACAGGTCAGCTTATCAAAATCGTTAAAGCCTGTAGAAATACCGGTGATGGAAGAACCGGCATGAAAAATCGTATCGATACGATCAATCGTACGTGCCAGGACCGTTGCAATGGCTTGGGGGCCCGTTTGTACACTACGTCCGCCTTGCTCGGCAATGGCAAAGACTTTACGCTCTGCATCATCCAACAATTCTGAAGCGGATCTACCCGCGGCATGAAAAGCAGACTCGGTAATTTCGCCACCAATCTCAATGAGCCGACGCATAATCGATCGCTCGCGCACAATATCGGCATAGGCAACAATATTGGCCGAGGTGGGTGTGCTCTTGGCCAAATTGCCTAAATAGGCAAGCCCTCCTACGGTATCAAGGGCATGCGATCCCTCTAGCGCTTCCGAAACGGTGATGATGTCGATAGGCTTGGATTGTAAGGCTAGATCGGCCATCGCTCTATAGATGGCTCGATGATCCATGCGGTAAAAATCATATTCTAAAAGACGATCGGCCACCCGATCCCAAGCATGATTATCAAGCATCAAGCCGCCTAAAACAGCTTGTTCTGCTTCCACAGAATGCGGTGGAATTTTAAGACCCGGTTCAAGAAGCAGGGCTTCGCTTAACATTGTCCCTCTCCACGTCCATGAGCCTATACGCTTAGGGTCTTATGAAGCGGCTGTTACCAGTACGCGGACTCTGGCAACGACTTCATCCCCAAACAAAGGCAACTCGACCGTATGATCGCCACACTGACGAATCGGTCCTTCGACAAAACGGATTTCATGTCTATCCACACGATGACCCAAGGTTTCTAAGGCTGCGACAATATCTTGTGCAGTGACTGAACCAAAAAGCCGTCCTTCTTCGCCTACATTCGCCACAATCGTGACCAACAAATCTTCTAAGGCCAGCGCACGGGCACGGGCTGCTGCCAAACGTGCTTCGGCTTCTACTTGCAAAGCTGCACGACGCGATTCAAACACTATAACATTCGCACGCGTTGCAGCCAAAGCCTTCCCTCTGGGGATTAAATAGTTGCGCCCAAAGCCTGGTTTAACCTGTACTTTTTCGCCCATGTCCCCTAGTTTGGGGATTCTTTCTAATAAAATGACTTCCACGATACCTATTCCTTTTATGAGGATTATTGGGGACTACTGATGTTGATCGCAATAAGGTAATAAAGACAAATAGCGTGCCAATTTAATGGCCTGCGCTAATTGCCGCTGATACCGTGCTTTAGTGCCCGTAATACGGCTTGGAACAATTTTTCCGCTTTCGGTAATATAGTTCCTTAATACATTTAAATCTTTGTAATCAATCTGTTCAGTCTTTGCAGCCGTAAAGCGGCAAAATTTTCTACGACGGAATGGACGTGCCATAGTATGCTCCTATAATTCTTCCGCAGCGCCAAAAATCTCTTCTTCGGAATCAAAACCGCGATCCCGAGGTCTATAGCCACCTTCACGACGTTCGTCTTTTTCTTTCATCAGACAAGAAGGTTCCGTAATCGGAGCATCTTGGATTAAGACCAAGTGACGTATGACAGCATCATTAAAACGGAAGTTGTCGGTGAGCTCTTTTAAAGCTTCTTGGGTACAGGCGATGTTCATCAGCATATAATGCGCTTTGTGAAGCTTGTTAATGGGGTAAGCCAGTTGTCTGCGCCCCCAATCTTCCAAACGATGGATCTGGCCGCCCTTGGCCTCGATCAGCGTCTTGTAGCGCTCGACCATGGCAGGGACCTGCTCGCTCTGATCCGGGTGGACCATAAACACAATTTCGTAATGTCTCATTTATAACTCCTTATGGGTTTTGTCAGTCTGCAAACTTTTGCAGGACAAGGAGATTCAAACCTTTGGCACGGTTTAGGTGCTAAGGAGGCCACATTATAGGGATCAACAGCAGTGAAATGCAAGGAGCAGAACTCTCCCCCTGCAGGAGAGACTATGCCCGTAGCGATCTAAGTAGGTTCTTTCCTGCCGTTGCCCTGTCTGAACACCTTGTTGCAGACCTTGCTGAATGCCTTGTTGTACACCGATATCGATAACTTGTTCTGCTGTATCGCCTGTATTCAACAAATGGTGTAACAAAAATTCACTTGTAATCAGTATAAGTTCTCATCGGAGTGATGCCTTGTATCTTGGTTTAGACCACTGAAAGGTGGTTAAATCATCCAGGGGCACTTGGGTGAGAACTTATACTGATTACAAGTGAATTTTATAATCTTTGTATCGGTTTTACATCCGATAAATAACCTAGGCCTGCGGATATACTTTAGGCTCTGTATAAACCGTGCCTAGAAAGGTAATACTAATCACCAAGGCCGCACAACCAAGTATTATACCTTGATAATTATGGGGGTGAACCCAAGCGCTTAAACCTAAGGGAATTAAACTGGCCACCGAATAGGCCAGATTATAACAAAGACCCGCGCCAGTACTTCTCACAGGCATGGGAAAGAGCGTGGGTAAAATAGCCAGTAGATTCGTAGAATAGGCGGCAATAAAAAGTTGATAACCCAACAAAAAGACTTCTAGGGCATAACTAGCATGCACCTCTAACATTTTTAAGGATGCATATAAGAAGACAAGAAAAAGCGGCGTGATGACTTTAATGGCCTTAATGCGATCGATATGATCGAATAAATAACCAAAAACAGGGGCGCTTAAGCCTGCCAATAAAATCCCCATGGACATCCTTGAAAAAACCGTGTGGGTGGCATAACCAAAATATTGCTTGAGATAGACTGGCAGATACAAGGTAAAAATAATTAAATATGAAAAAAAGAAAGTCATACAAAAACCACGGATCAAGCTTTTAGGCTGTGTTTTTAAAAGCGATCCAAGAATGGTTTTGGCAGAATGATGCAGATTGTTTGCGTGTTGATGCTGAAGAAAATCGGGCGTTTCATCAATCCGATTTCTCAGGATAAAAGCCACAACGGCCAAAATACCTCCCAGTATAAAGGGAAGACGCCATAGGCCTTGTGTTATTTCTTCGGTAGAAAAAGTGCGACCCATCAGAAAAACGACCAGCGAGGCCAGTAGCGCACCCACACTGGTACTCGAAATAATCCAACCAAAATAATGGCCTGAGGGTTTAGATGCACTGTGTTCTTTAATAAGCGTACTAACACTGGGAATTTCCGCACCAAAAGAAAGCCCCTGTAGGATGCGGGCTAGAATGAGAAGCAAAGGGGCCCATAAACCCGCCTCTTTATAGCTTGGCAATAATCCCATAATCAGTGTTGCGGCTGCCATGACCGACATAATGACCAAAAAGGTTTTTTTGCGCCCGTAAATATCGGCAATCATGCCAAATAAATAGCCCCCTAGCGGTCGTGCTAAATAACCAATCGCTAAAATAGAAAAGGTTTTTAAATAGGCAACAGCTGGTTGATGATCGACGAAAAAAACAGCGGTAATATAGGGAATCATCATGCCATAGATGATAAAATCATAATATTCCAGGCTGGACCCAACGCAACTTAATAAGACGATACGACGTGTTTTATTCATGGCACCACTCCCCTGGAAAAACCATTCTTTCAGCTTTCATACAGCCTGTCTAGGTCAGGATGCTGCCCGCAGTCCTAGTAGCTCGTCAAATATGTTTTGCCGAATGCTAAGGCTATTAAAACTGCTCCCGTAATACGTTCTAATCAATGTTTATACCTGCGCATGTGTCGACCTCCACTGGACTTGTAAAAAACAGGGATACTACGATGAACCATACCAAGGCCAAGCTACTCATCCAAAGCACATAAAAAATATTCGTCAATAGCCTACTTTCTGGAGAAAGCATCACAGCGAAAAAACTTAGGAAAAACGTTCATTTATTGCACGCCAAAAATGCTTTATCGTGCATATTCTCTCATTAGTGTACCTTGAAAAAATGTTTGCCAACTAAACTATTTTTTGTTAGCATGAACCCTGCTACATCATAGATAACAATAACGAATAAAGGAGAAGAAACCATGAGAGAATTTTATGCAAATTTGGAAAATCATCCCTATCACGTTACAGATAGAGCTGCTATTTTTGCCGTAGGCGGAGCTGAGGAATTAGCTGAAAAGTTGTCGTGGATCTCCATACAATCTCAAGAAAAAGATGTAGCCAAACACTTTCCAGGGCCTCATTTTAAAAAAGCTGGAATGAATCTTTTGCCAGCCTTTAAAGAGGCTTTAGCCTCAAAAGCTGCTGAAATCTCTGCTAAGCGATATGGAACCTCTAACAGTCTAAGATGGATAGCTGCTAAAGCTGTTGTGGAAAATGGGCAAGAAGACCAAGCAGAAGAACATCTGCAGGAAATCATCCAAGCAGCCAAGACTTTTGTACGCTAAATAGATTGAATCTGTAGATACTGGAGGGTTTACACTAAATCCTCCAGTATTCACCACGAAGGTTCGCCCCCCAAAAACACTTGCAGAACTTGGCATAAAGTTTTAAGTGCATGCTATGATCACAAACATGCTTATTACAAAAATCATTACCCTTCTACTTTTCTGTCTAAGCAGTACTGCCTGCGGTACGGGATCGCAAGTCTCTGCTGTCCCACTCGAAGATGTACGTACACATATTTCTCGGATGGGCGTGCAACCAACTGAGCATATCGTGGTGGTGGATATTAAAAAACAAACACTAGCCCTTATCCATGGCAATCAGATCCAACAAATGTATACGATTTCGACGAGCAAGCGTGGACCTGGACAAAAAGTGGATACTTTCCAAACACCGCAAGGTTTACATCGGATTAATGAGAAAATTGGTGAAGGGATCCCACACTATGGCATTTTTCACCGCAGACAATTTATAGGTGTGTGGCAACGCAAACCTCGACATCAACACTTGAAAGACTATGTGTCGACAAGAATTCTGCGCTTAGAAGGTCTACAACCTGGTTTTAATCGAGGACGAGACAACAGGGGCCGCATTGTAGATACAGCACAAAGAGCGGTTTATATTCATGGGACCACCATGGAGTGGAAACTGGGCGCACCCAGTACTAAAGGTTGTGTGCATATGCGTGCAGACGATGTGATTCGTTTATTTAATTCGGTACCCGTCGGCACCTTGGTGTGGATCCATTAAACACATGAACATTAAATAGCCACAGCAGCATAACCACGATTACGACCATGATGCTTCGCTTGGTATAAACCAAAATCAGCTGCGTCTTTTAAGTCGGCCGCACTCGCATACTGTTGATCATGATTCACAGTGGCAACCCCAAAACTCATACTTAAGTATTGATCGCACCCTGAACGCGCATGAGGTATTGTTAAGGCACCCACCCTGGTACGTAGTGCCTGACCCACCACAAAAGCCTGATCTTTATCCGTATTAGACAATATGACAGCAAAGGTGTCACCCGTGGTGCGTGCCAAAAAACCATAGGGCGGCAACTGTTGTTTAAGCGCCTCTGCTACTTTCTTCAATGCTTCATCACCCACAGGTGCACCATAGGCCTGATTATAGGATTGGAAAAAATCCACATTCAGCAAAATAAGCGATAAAGGTTTTTTAGCCTGCTTGGCTGCAGACCATGCCTCCACCAATGTGTGCTCGAAATGATTTGAATTATTCAGACCTGTGAGCAGATCTTTGGTCATCACATTTTGTAAAGAGCGATTTTCAACCACTAACTCATGCGCAACTTTAAAAACTTCTTGTTTGAGGTCGAAGAGTCGTGCTGCGGCATTGATCCTTAACTGTAGCTGAGACCCCGTTAAGGGTTTTTCTAAAATATCATCGGCACCCGCTTCGATACCCTTTTGCATAGCTTCCGCTGTCCATGCACGCCCCATCAAAACGATAGGCACCCATAAAGCATGCCCCCCCGTCTGACGCACTTGTTGCACACTATCGATGGCGGATAGATCCGATAACTGTGCATCCATAAAAATAAGGTCAGGACATTTTTTACGACACTGCTCTACAACTTCCCGACCCATGAGTGCTTCTTGAACCGTATGCCCCTCTTTTTGCAGCTGCTGCACCAAGATGTGTCGATAAGCAGCGTCTTGATCGGCAATCATTACACGCACAAAGGACACTCCTTTACGATCTTATTTTAAGGGGGTTTGATAGTGCTTTATCGCCAAGTCGGCCAGTTCCTGAGCAGGTCTATAACCAATGGATAAGGTCCCATCCGAGAAAACCATGGAGGGCGTACCATTGATACCGAGTCTTTGACCGATCTTATACGCTTCTTCGACCTTGTTCTTACAAGTACCTGAAGGAACACTCTCATCTTTCATCACTTTATCCATGGCGCTCTCTTGATCGGTCGCACACTCAACCCCTACTAACTTATTATAAGTTGGTGAACCAACACCTTGTCTAGGAAAGGCCAAATAATTAACTTGGATCCCAAGATCCATTAAAGCAGGTATTTCTTCATGCAGTTTTCTGCAATAGCCACAATCGGGATCGGTATAAACCGTGAGTACACCTTTGACCTTCTTAGGCATATAACGTGCAAGGGTATGACCTTTGAGGGACTGAAATAAAACAGCACGCGAAGCACGACGGCTCACTTCTGTTAGACTGCGATCGTCAGGGCTTCTACTCACATCCAATATATCGCCCATGAACAAATACTGACCATCTTGGCTGGCATAAAAGACTATATTACCTGCATGAACCTCACACAATCCTGACAAAGGACTGGCGCTTAACTTATCGATGGGTTGATCGGGTAATATTGTTTCGACCTGGCTGCGGATCTTCTCCCTAGCACTGTCTGAGACATGGCAAGAGCCTTTTTCTTTTTTATGATGGTGCTGATGCGATTCTGCTATAGCCTGACCAAAGACTATCGATAACACGCAAACGCCAAGCCACTGCCTCATCCTTTACACTCCCTCTGAACGAATACAATACCTGTTAATAAACACCCTCTCTGTATCATATACTAAATTGAAGGAAGCGTTCGTTTATTCGCCTACAGTGGTCGGCGCTACAATGGGCGTTGCTGTACGTAGATCAGGAAATGATTGATGTAAGCGCTCTTTGATACGGGCGCTCTTACCAGTCAGTCCTCTTAAATAATAAAGTTTGGCTTTGCGTACCTGTCCGCGACGCTTAATATCGATCCCTTCAATCGCAGGGCTATGACGCTGAAATACGCGCTCTACACCTTCACCATGAGAAATTTTACGTACCGTAAAAGCAGAATTAAGTCCTCTATTACGGATTGCAATCACAACGCCTTCATAGGCCTGTGTACGCTTACGAGTACCTTCTTTGACAACGATTCGCACCACCACGGTGTCACCTGGTCTAAACGTCGGTAGATCCGTACGTAATTGCGCTTCTTCAATCTGTTGAATAATGGTACTCATTTTACACTCCTCTGAAATTCACTGTGATATTCATCCACAAATGCCTGCAATAAATCCGTCTCTTCTGCGCTTAAATCGCGCTCTAATAAATCGGGCCGTCTTAACCAGGTTCTCCCCAATTGCTGTTTGAGACGCCAACGTGCAATCGCCTGATGGTCGCCTTCTAATAACACCGCAGGCACTGCCAAACCATCGCTGTGTTCGGGTCGGGTATAATGGGGACAATCCAATAAACCCTCTGAAAAAGAATCCTGTGCGGCAGAGGCTCCATGTCCTAAAACCCCTGGAATCCACCGTGCCATGGCATCAATCGCTACCATCACAGCCAATTCGCCACCACTGAGCACATAATCCCCGATAGACCATTCTTCGTCTACCTCTAAGTCCAATAATCGCTCGTCTACACCTTCATAACGCCCTGCCACAAACACTAAGGGCTCGGCCTGCTGAACGACCTGCCGTATCTTTGTCTGGCTCAAACGCTCACCCTGAGGTGACATATAAATCACCTTGGCTGCCCCTCCTGCAGCCTGCTTGGCCGCTTGAATGGCATGACGTAAAGGATAGATACTCATCACCATCCCAGGCCCACCCCCATAGGGTCTATCGTCGACACGACGATACGGGTCCTGACTAAAATCTCTGGGATCCCAGAGCGCAATCTCTAAATGACCCCGTTCAACTGCTCTACCTGTGATGCCATAATCGGTGAGAGCCTTAAACATCTGCGGAAATAAACTAACAATGCCACAGTGCATCACTAAAACCATTCATCCCAGCAAAGACGAATCCATCGCGCTTCTTGATCAACCCCTGTGATCACAGACTCCATCACAAAGGGTATTAAAACCGTCTTTGTGGTCTTTGATGAAAGTACCCCTTCTAAAGGCTCAACGACCAATACATCATTGGCACCCGCTTCAAAAACTTCCTTCACCCGACCGATACTTTGTGCCGCAGGATCGAGCGCTTGGTTATGTACCTGCATCCCAATCAAATCGGCCCAATAATAAACACCTTCCTCTAGGGCAGGCAAGCTACCACGGGGTACGCCCACCATTGCATGCCTCAGTTGCCCTGCAAGCTCTGGATTCTCATAGCCTTCCAAAGCCACCACACAACCCTTTGCCAGGCTACGACCTTGCAACACATGCAGAGGCGTTTGAACCCCCTGTTCTAGTATGTGCCAGGTTTTATAGCGCAAAATATTAGAAACAGGCTGGGTATAAGACTGTACGTGTACCCACCCCTTGATGCCATAAGGTGCGCCTATACGCCCCAGTACGACCATGGGCTCCCTTAGGATCCCTTCTTGTCCCATTCTAACAACAATGCTGAAACCCGCTGAGATAATTGGGCACCCATAGCCTGCCAGTGCTGAATGCGTGCTCGATTCACATGCACTCTCATCTCTTGACCACGGGCA
Organism: Gammaproteobacteria bacterium; assembly: GCA_018061325.1. Taxonomy (GTDB): domain Bacteria; phylum Pseudomonadota; class Gammaproteobacteria; order UBA6186; family Azoamicaceae; genus CADEGZ01. The sequence continues at coordinate 16,659 of JAGOUJ010000001.1, read as the reverse complement.
ATAGGATTAAAATAGCCCAAACGCTCTAGCGTATTACCTGCATCCCGACGATTACGCTTGTCGGTTGCAACAATATGATAAAACGGCCGCTTTTTAGCGCCGCCCCTTGCTAAACGAACTACAACCATCTCTAAGACGTACCTCTTGTTCTAATCTAAAGAGCTCCATTATATCGCAGTCCCTAGAACATAACCACCCATCTGAAAACTGATTATATCATCAGCCTTTATCGATGGATTTCCACACCAAATGACCCAATCTTCGCACCGCGATAATCCACAGTACAATAAAGATCACAAAAATACCGGCAATATAAGGCACTGTAGCCAATAAATTGCCACACAAGACCAATAAAATTTGTATGGTCAGCGACCCGCCTGATTTACCCAGACGCGAAGCAATACCATCGACCACGGCCTTACCCTTACGTTGTTCTGCTTTGGGTAAAGGGATAAAAGCGATCTCTTTGGTTTCATCAAACACGGTATATTTTGCAGCTCTACCCAAACACATTTGCGCAGAACCAAAAAGAAGTACTAAATTAATCACCGGTGTCTGAAATAAGGCAAAGAGACAATCGCTCAAATAGGGACTGGTTTCAAACAGCATACAACCAAAAAATCCAATGCCTGTTACGAGCAGAATGCAAGGCGTAATCATCGCTGTCACCGTCCAACCATAACGTCGAATGACATTACCCGATAAAAACAAGCTTGAGACCGTTGCAAAAACACCCACCACAGAAACAATATCGTTCATATAGGCATTAAAATCCGAGGCATCGGGATAACGCTGCTTCACTTGCGCAGTCCATAAGACATCGGCCAAGTTGTACACAATATTGTAGGAGACCACCACAATTGCGATATAAAGCATATACCGTGATTTTGAGATATACCTAAAACATTCTGTTAAGGAAAACTTCGTAAACGGTTCTTCCACCAGCGGTTCATGAAGATTGATAGCGGGCTGCATCGGCAAAACTTTTTTATTCACCCACCGAAAGAGGAAAATAATCATAACGCCTAAACATAAAACAAGGCCCAGCTGTAAATTTAAAGACTGCTCCCAGGCATTTTGACCAAAGGGAAACCATGCATTGTAATCGTCTAAAATGAGAAACTGTGCAAATTGTCCTGAGAATATACCCGAGAAATTGGCCCCCAAAGCAAAAATGGCATAAAATCGTTTGGCTTCATTGACCGTCGTGACCTCATTGGCAAAACCCCAAAACAGCATGGATAAAACAGCCGCGCTCCACAGATCGGATAACACATAAAATAAGGCTAAGGGCCAATGACGAATAATAGAAATGAGTCCTTTAAAACCGCTGGGTAAGACTTGTTCTAGATAGTTTGCAAAAGTATTGAGCTCTAAGAGCTCTCGATTGGGATACAACACCAACAAAAACACTGTAAAAAACGCTAGAAATATCGCAATCATCGTATAAAAAACTTGCTCGCGATTAAGATGCTGGGACAGTTTTGTATAGAGATAGGTTAAAAAGACTGCACAGGGTAATACAGCCCACACTTTTAAGAAAGGAATCACTTCGGCACCTGACCCCTGGGAAGTCACAACCAAAGTTACTTTCATACACCGTAAGAGGTTGTAAATAAAGGAGATTAAGAAAAATAACAGTAGCATAGGCACAAGCTTTTTGTGCTCATAGCCATGAATAGGCCAAAAGAAATTCCGCAATCTAGAAAAGGGTACTGAATTAGGATGCTGCATAAATAACCTTTTCCGAAGTTGGCTGTGCCATCGTACGATCAATCTTTCTGCTGGCCATACGTCCCAGACGCAACACAGCCAAGATCCATAATGCGATCATCAGCACAAAAATAACACTGATGGCCGGAATCGTTAAGGCTAAGGTTCCATAAGACACCAACAGTGCCTGGATCATAAAGGATCCTCCCGATTTACCCAGACGCGAAGCAATCCCATCAACCACAGCCTTACCTTTACGTTGTTCCGCCTGACTCAGTGGAATAAAGGCTATCTCTTTCGATTCATCAAAGACAGTATATTTGGCAGCCCTACCCAAACAGATCTGTGCAGACCCACAAAACAAAGCTAAAGTACTCAGCGGAACCCCTAGAAAACCCAACATATAATCTGAAAACAGCCCATACTGTGTACCAAGCAAACACCCTAAGAATCCCACACTGGTTACAAGCCATAAAATAGGTGTGATTAATGCGGTGGCCGTCCATCCATAAAAGCGAATCACATTGCCCGATAGTAGCAATGCGGCGATCGTCGCAAACACACCCGTGATTGAAGCAATGCTATTAATATAGGCATTAAAATCGCTGGCATCGGGATAACGTGCACGTATTTGCTCTGTCCACAAAACATCCGATAGATTGTAAACAATATTATAGGCGACCACTAAAATAGCGATATATAACATATAAGGCGAAGAAACCAATGCCTTTAAGCAGGCCCACAAAGATAGTTTTTCGCCACTTTCAGGTTGTGCTGCAAGGGGCTTACTGTCTGGTTGCGTAACGATTAGTCGACGATTGACCCAGTAAAATAAGCCAATAATCGCAAACCCCATCACTAACACCAAAGCCAATTGTAAGATTAAGGATTGTTCCCATGCGACTGTACCAAAAGGCAATGCCGGGTGGTAATGATCCAAGGTTAGCCACTGTGCACACTGTCCCGATAAAATACCCGAACTATTAGCACCCAGGGCAAAAATCGCATAAAATCGTTTGGCTTCATCAATCGTTGTAATTTCATTGGCAAAGCCCCAAAACAACATGGATAAAACCACCGCACTCCATAGTTCTGATAGCACATAAAATAAAGATAAATGCCAATGACGTATAATAATAAGCAATCCTTTTAAGCCATTGAGTCTTTCTGGTAGTTGCTGACTTAAAAAGTCTGACAATTCTTTTAACTCTAAGGCCTCTCGATGCGGATGTAAAAAGACCATAAACAGCGTAAAAAATCCTAAGAAAATAGCCAGCATCGCATAAAAAACCTGTTCTCTATTGAGACGGTTGGATAATTTGGTATAAACATAGGTAAGCAGGACAGCACTGGGTAATACAGCCCATACTTTTAGAAAAGGGATCACCTCTGCACTGGATCCTTCGGCAGTCACCACCAAGGTCACTTTCATACAACGTAAGATGTTGTACACAAAAGATATAAGGAAAAATAAGATTAATATAGGAAATAGCTTCTTATATTCGTAACAATGAATCGGCCACAGAAAACTTCTGATGCGACCAAAAGACAGTGTTGTGCGATGTTCCATGAAAATCTCACAAAAAAAAGCCGGGCAAAGGCCCGGCTTGTTCTAAAAAATATTTTTAGGTAATAGCACCATTAAGCACACGCTACAAAACTCACCACAGCCATGGGTGCTGCATCGCCTGAACGCTGGCCGCATTTTAAAATTCTCAAATACCCGCCTGGACGTTCCTTAAACTGAGGTCCCCACTGTGCAAAAAGCTTGGCCACCATTTCCTTATCGCGCAATCTAGCAAAAGCTAAACGACGTTTGGCCACGCTATCTTCTTTGGCTAAGGTTACCAAGGGCTCCAGCAAACGCCGTAAGTCCTTCGCTTTAGGTAAGGTTGTTTTAATCATGCCATGACGTAGCACAGAATTAATCATATTCTGAAACATAGCCTTACGATGACTGGATGTTCGACTAAATCGTCTGCCTACTTTGCGATGACGCATGTTGAAAACCTCTTTATTATTCTGCTACTTTTCTGGTTCTAACCCTTCTGGCGGCCAACCTTCAAGACGCATACCCAAACTCAACCCTTTCACAGCCAAGACATCCTTGATCTCTGTTAAAGATTTTTTCCCTAAATTCGGCGTCTTTAATAACTCTACTTCGGTTTTTTGAATCAGATCACCGATGTAGTAGATATTCTCTGCTTTCAAGCAATTAGCAGAACGCACGGTTAATTCTAAATCATCCACACAACGCATCAGCAGCGGATCGATCTCGGCGTTGCTGGGTAGTAATTCAGTCTGCTGCTCGCCCTTAAGCTCTACAAAAACAGAAAGCTGATCAACCAAAATAGAAGCCGCTAAACGAATGGCTTCTTCAGGCTGGACCGTACCATTGGTTTCAAGTTCTAAAATCAAGCGATCGAGATCGGTACGCTTTTCTACACGCGCATTTTCTACCGTATAGGTGACGCGATGCACTGGACTAAAAGAGGCATCGAGCGGTAACCAACCAATCTCTTGCGTGGTCTCTTCCGGATCTTTTTGGCGGCTCGTGGCAGGTTCATAACCACGACCACGGGCTACACGCAGGGTCATATCAAGCTGACCTGCCTTAGTCATATGCGCAATCACATGATTAGGATTCACAATGATTACATCATGTGGCAAGGTAATATCGGAGGCCAACACAGGACCTGCGCCCTGTTTACTCAATGTCAGTTCAACATTATCGCGACCTTCTAATTTGAATTGAATACCCTTAAGGTTTAATAGAATATTCACAACATCTTCTTGCACACCCTCTTTGGCTGTGTATTCATGCAAGACACCTTCGATGGAGGCCTCCACTACGGCACAACCAGACATCGACGATAATAAAACGCGTCTTAGGGCATTGCCTAAGGTATGACCAAAACCACGCTCCAACGGCTCTAAGACAACCCGGGCACGATGATAGCCAAGCTGCTGAACATCCACTAATCGTGGCTTTAAAAAATCTTTTAGCGCTCGCTGCTGCATGAATCACTCCTCAGGGACAAATAGTATTACTTCGCGTAAAGCTCAACCACCAGCTGTTCGTTGAATTCGGCGGGTAAATCCGTTCTATCAGGTACACGTTTAAAAACACCGCTTAAATGGGTCGTATCTACTTCAACCCATTCTGGAAAACCGGCATTTTCAGCCAATTTTAAGGCATCCTGCACACGCACCTGAGCCTTTGCTTTTTCCCGCACTTCGATTTTATCGGAGGCTTTCACCGCATAGGATGGAATATTGACCATATGACCATTGACAAGGATCGCTTTATGGCGAACTAATTGTCTGGCCTCTGCACGCGTACTACCAAAGCCTAAGCGATACACAACATTGTCTAGGCGACATTCTAATAATTGAAATAGAATCTCACCGGTAGCACCTTTACGACGCGCTGCTTCCTGGTAATAACGACGAAATTGTTTTTCTAAAACGCCATACATAAAACGAAACTTTTGTTTTTCATTGAGCTGCAAACCATGTTCAGACGTACGACGTGTCCGTTTTTGGCCATGCATACCCGGCAAGGCGCTTAATTTGCACTTGGAGTCCAAGTCACGCACCCGGCTCTTAAGGCTTAAATCGGTACCCAATCGTCTGGATACTTTGCAAGTTGATCCTAAATATCTAGCCATTTTATACTAGCCTCTCCCCTTAAACACGACGCTCTTTTTCAGGCCGGCAGCCATTGTGTGGGATCCCTGTCCTATCCACAATGCGCAACACGTGGCAAGTCTCACCAACAGCCCGAATAGCGGACTCTCGACCAGGACCAGGACCACAAACATAGACTTCTACACTTTTTAAACCGAATTCTTTGGCCATCTGAATAGCCTTTCTAGCTGCCATTTGTGCAGCATACGGCGTACTCGCACGCGAGCCTTTAAACTCACCACCCGCTTTACGCCACGCAATCACATTGCCTTGCGGATCTGTTACCGTAATATGGGTATTATTAAAGGTTGCCAACACGTGAACCGCACCCGTTGTCACAACACGCTTTGTTTTCTTGCGCGTACGCGCAGCAACGACTTTAGACATCTATGGGCTTCCCTCTAACTTATTTTTTCGAATCTGTATTCTGCTTAGGCGTTAGCTGGCTCTGTCGCTTGCGCCCCTTACGGGTTCTGGCATTGGTCTTAGTACGCTGGCCTCTGACAGGCAAGCCTTTTTTATGCCGAATCCCACGATAGGATTTAATATCTACCAAGCGCTTAATATCCATGGCTACACGCCGGCGTAAATCACCTTCAACTTCATACTGATTGACGGCAGCCTGAATCAGGGTTACCTGCTCATCTTTCAGATCACTTACTTTAACGGTAGGACTGAGTCCAACTTTGGCACAAATCGCCAAAGCATGGTGATTACCAATACCATATACAGCACGCAACGCAATGCGCATATGCTTATGAGGCGGTAGTATGACACCTGAAATACGAATAGCCATACTTAACCCTGCCTTTGATTGTGCTTGCGAGTCTTTTTACAGGTGACTCTAACAACACCCTCTCGCCGAAAGACGACACATTCATCACACATTTTCTTCACAGATGCCCTAACCTTCATGATGTATTCCTAAGCTTTCTTGACTTGGAGCCCGCATTGTACTCTTCTCGGCCCCTAAAGGCTACCCCTTTAAACCTTTTAAGTTGGCCTTTTTCATTAAAGATTCATACTGATGAGACATCAGATGCGCTTGCACTTGCGCCATAAAGTCCATCACCACGACTACAATAATCAATAACGAGGTTCCACCAAAATAAAAAGGCACATTCCAGGCCATGACCAGAAACTCTGGTAATAAAGAGACTAAAGTAATGTACACGGCCCCCACAACGGTGAGACGTGTCATCACTTTATCAATATACTGCGCTGTCTGTTCACCCGGACGCATACCCGGAATATAGCCCCCCGATTTTTTTAAATTCTCGGCTGTTTCTCGGGGATTAAAAACCAAAGCAGTATAGAAAAAACAAAAGAAAACAATCGCTGAGCCAAATAATACAATATAAAGTGGTTGCCCAGGCGACAAGGCCATGCTTACGCGACCTAACCATTCCATACCCGGACTCTTGGCGAACCACTGACTAATGGTCGCTGGGAAAAGAATTAAACTAGAGGCGAAAATAGGGGGGATTACGCCTGCCATATTCAACTTTAGAGGTAAGTGACTTTTTTGTGCTGCATAGATCTGACGACCTTGCTGCCTTTGTGCATAGTTAACCGTGATCCTGCGTTGTCCCCTCTCAATAAAGACCACCACACTGATCACCACGACAAGCATCACACAGAGCAACAACAAACTAATAGCCTGCATTTCACCCTGACTCACCTTCTCGAGGGTATTCAGTACAGCACTGGGTAAGCCTGCAACAATACCTGCAAAAATAATAAGCGATATACCATTACCAATACCACGCTCGGTGACTTGTTCACCCAACCACATTAAAAAGAGCGTACCCGTAACCAGGGTTAAAGTGACAGTAAAATAGTAGGTAAGATTGGGATCTAATGCAATGCCTGCACTGGCTAAATATTTTGCCATACCAAAAGCTTGTACAGAAGCTAAGCACAACGTGGCATAACGGGTATAACGCGAAAGCTTGCGGCGCCCTGTTTGACCTTCTTTTTTGAGTTGTTCAAGCAGTGGCCATGCAACGGTTAACAATTGAATAATAATAGAAGCCGAGATATAGGGCATAATACCCAGTGCAAAGACGGTTAAACGGGCTAAGGCACCACCGGAGAAAAGATTAAAAAGCCCCAAGATACCACGGTTGCTATTGAATAATTCTGATAACCGCGCAGGATCTAAACCGGGAACAGGGATATGCGCTCCGATCCTAAAAACCAACAAGGCTCCTATTAAAAAGAATACCCGTTTCTTCAGTTCTGAAACGCCGCTTTGAGCCCCTATTTGTCTGCTTTTTTGCATAGACTATTCGATCCTGCCCCCAGCAGCCTCGATAGCCTGCTTGGCGCCTTTTGTCACGGCAATCCCTTTTAATACCACAGCCTGGGTAATAGTTCCTGCCAAAATAACTTTGACGCGTTTAATCGTCTTAGGAAACACTTTAGCGTTCCATAAAGCCTCTAAATCAATCGAAATCGGACCTAGCTTCGCTAATTGATCCACGCGTAATTCCGCACAATCTTTTGACATCGCTGAATGAAAACCAAATTTGGGTAAGCGTCTTTGCAAAGGCATCTGACCACCCTCAAAACCCACTTTATGATAACCACCCGCGCGTGCCTTTTGTCCTTTATGCCCTTTACCACAGGTTTTTCCTAGACCTGAGCCAATACCACGTCCTAAACGTGTTGCTTTTTTCTTGGAACCTGGAGCTGGTTTTAATGTGTTTAAGCGCATCATTTTAGTCGTTCCCCACAATCTCAGCCACGGTCTTACCACGTTTGGCAGCAACCTGCTCGGCAGAAGACATTTGTTGTAACCCTTTGACCGTTGCACGGACAACATTGACAGGATTCGTGGATCCTAACGATTTGGCCAGCACATTATGAATACCCAAGACCTCGAAAATGGCGCGCATGGATCCGCCTGCAATAATACCTGTACCATCTTTGGCAGGAAACATAAGGACCGTAGAGGCGCCATGACTGGCTCGAATAGGATGATGCAAAGTGCTGCCATTGAGATCGATACGTATCAAATTACGTCGTGCATTTTCCATCGCTCTTTGAATCGCAACTGGGACTTCACGGGCTTTACTGCGCCCAATCCCAAAACGACCTTTACCATCGCCCACCACGGTCCAAGCAGAAAAACTAAACTTTCGGCCACCTTTCACCACAGTCGCACTGCGACGCACAGCGATAAGCTTTTCTTGAAAGCCATCCCCTTTTTGATCGACTGCTACACTTGCCATCGTTTATAAACCCTTTAAGTAAAACCTTAAATAATTAAGCCACCAGCTCTTGCGGCCTCTGCCAAGGCCTTTACACGACCATGATAGCGGTATCCAGAACGATCAAAAGCAATGCGCTGAACGCCTTTAGCCTTTGCACGCTCGGCCACTAAATGTCCTACAGCCTCCGCCAATTGCACTTTATTGCCCTTGTCTTTATTCTTCAGGACAGCCTCTAAACTAGAAGCCGCAGCTAAAACCAAAGCGCCCCTGGGACAAAAAACCTGCGCATAAATATGTTGCGCACTACGATAGACACTTAGATAAGCAACATTTAATTCAGCAATCTTGGCCCGGCTGCGTCGGATACGACGCTGGCGTGCATTACGCATGTTATTCATAAAGGCCCCTACTTCTTCTTTTTGGTCTGTTTCAGAGGAATCACCGCACCAAAACGACGGATCCCTTTACCCTTGTAAGACTCTGGTGGTCTACACTCACAAATTTCCGCAGCTATTTTACCCAATAATTCCTTATTGATACCTTGCAGTATAATTTTTGCAGGCACCGGCACAACCACAGACACACCTGCAGGTATCGGGAAAAGGACTGGATTGGAATAACCTAAACTTAATTCTAATTGTGCGCCCTGAATTTTGGCACGATAACCCACACCCACAAGCTCTAGCTCTACGTTAAAAAGCTCGGAAACACCGTGGATCATATTCTGGATGAGTCTGAAGGTTGTACCAACCATGGGATGCGGCTTGTTTTTGGCCAAGACCTTCAAAGTCTTCCCTTCAACCGCCACATCAACAGCCTCATGCAAATGATAGTCAAAAACACCATGTTTTCCCTTAATGGAAAGCGCGCGGCCTGCAAGATGCAAATCAACACCTGCTTTAATCTCTATAGCTTTTCTGGCAATTCTCGACATCGCAATCCCCTTTTAGGCCACCAAGCAAAGAACTTCGCCGCCTTGTCCCAAACGTGCGGCTTCTTTATCCGTCATCACGCCCCTAGAAGTAGAGAGTACAGCAATACCCAATCCACCCATCACTTTGGGTAGCTTGTCTTTGTGTACATAAACACGCAAGCCTGGTCGACTCACACGTTTAATACTTTCGATTACCGGCTGCCCTTTATTGAAATACTTCAGCTGTATCACCAGTTGAACTTTGACGGTTCCTACACGCTCAAAGGATGCAATATAACCTTCTTGCTTGAGCACAGACAAAATATCCACTTTTTTTCTAGAGGCTGGCACCACAACTTGGGCTTTGTTCGCCATCTGCCCATTTCTTATGTGGGTTAGCATATCGGCGATTGGATCTTGTAAACTCATCGACGCTCCTTTACCAACTGGCTTTGCGAATCCCGGGAATCAGGCCCTGCATGGCAAACTCCCGAAGCTTAGTACGGCCTAAACCAAATCGGCGATACACACCGCGCGAGCGACCCGTGACTAAACAACGATTTCTTAAACGACAACGGTTAGAATCTTTGGGTAAATCTTGCATTTTCTTTTGAACCAGCAGTTTCTTTTCAAAACTGAGATTGGGGTCCCGAATTTGTGCGCGCAATGCAGCACGTATGACCTGAAAATGCGATACCAACTTTCGTTGACGCTTATCCTTATTGACCTTGCATAATTTTGCCATAGTTTACTCTCTAAACGGAAACTGAAAAGCAGCCAACAAAGCCAAGCCTTCTTGATTATTACCGGCCGTTGTGGTGATCACGATATCCATGCCACGTAGGGCCTCAATTTTATCATACTGAATTTCAGGGAAAATAATCTGCTCGGTAACACCCATCGCATAATTACCGCGCCCATCGAATGAACGACGATTCAAACCACGAAAATCTCGGATCCGAGGGATCGCAATAAACAATAAACGCTCTAAAAAATCGTACATGCGATCGCCCCGTAGCGTCACCATACAACCAATAGGCCAACCTTCACGAATTTTGAAACCCGCCACCGATTTACGCGTCTTGGTAATCACCGGTTTTTGTCCTGCAATACGCATTAAATCGGCAAAAGCCTGATCCACCAATTTCTTATCATTGGCAGCCTGCCCCACACCCATATTAAGCGTTATCTTGGTGATCTTGGGAACCTGCATCACTGATTTATAATGAAATTCCTTGGTCAACTTTGGAAGCACTACTTCTTTGTAAAACGCCTTTAAACCCGTCGCCTTATGCATCTAAGATCTCTCCAGTCGATTTAAAGAACCGCACCTTGCGACCATCTTCTAGTGTTTTAAAGCCCACTTTATCGGCCTTGGCCGTGGCCTGATTTAACATAGCAATATTGGAAATATGGATAGATGCCTCTTTTTGAATAATACCACCTGCACGATCCTGCGTCGCTTTAATATGCCGCTTTACAAGATTGATCCCTTCGACCAAAACGCGGACACTCGAAGCACAGGAAGCACCTAAAACAGCCAATACCTGACCCGAACGGCCCTTATCCTTGCCTGCTTTAACGATTACCGTATCACCTTTCTTAATTTTTTTCATAGGGACTCTACCTACAATACTTCTAAGGCCAAAGAAATAATTTTCATAAACTGCTCTCGCTCACGTAATTCGCGCGTCACAGGACCTGAAACACGTGTACCCAGAGGCTGCAACTGATTATTTAACAAAACAACTGCATTATCATCGAAACGAATAACAGAACCATCGGCTCGACGCACACCATACGCAGAACGTACAATCACTGCCTTCAGCACTTCACCTTTTTTGACTTTTCCTTTGGGCGCGGCCTCTTGCACACTGACGACAATAACATCCCCAATACCAGCTGTGCGACGCTTAGAGCCACCCAGGACTTTAATACATTTCACGCTGCGGGCACCACTATTGTCTGCCACTTTCAGAACGGACTGCATTTGTATCATGGCTGACCTCCTTCAAAGGGGAGCATCATAGCATTCACGAGCACACCTTTTCAAGTCGCTTCACCAAAACCCAAGCTTTTGTTTTAGAAAGAGGCCTACATTCACGAATGACTACCTCATCCCCTTCATGACACTGATTTTCAGCATCATGCACCTGCAATTGTGTAAATCGATTCACAATTTTGCCGTATAAGGCATGCTTAACTCTTCTGACCACCCGAACCACGGCTGTTTTATCAGCCTTGGAAGAGAGGACAATACCCTGTAGGGTTCTACCCTTGATAGCACATTCAGTCATGAGGCTTGTCCTTCTTTTTGTGCCAACAGGGTCAATGCCCGGGCAATCGCTCGACGCGCTTGTTTAATACCATGCGTCTGCTTTACATCGGCATTCGACTTTAACAATCGCAACTTAAACTGTGTACGTCTAAGCGTACTGACCAGCTCTCGGATTTCAGTCACCGTTTTGAGCTGTAATTCTGCGGTCTTCATCCCATCATCTCCCGAGCAATTAACTCTGTTGACATTGGTAGTTTTGCAGAGGCTAAACGAAAAGCCTCACGTGCCAATTCAACACTCACACCTTCAATTTCAAACAAGACCCTACCCGGCTGCACCAGTGCGACCCAGTATTCAACATTACCCTTACCGCTACCCATACGCACTTCTAAAGGTTTCTGAGTAATCGGTTTATCGGGAAACACTCTGATCCATAGTTTACCGCCTCGTTTCACATAACGACTAATCGCTCGCCTGGCGGCTTCTATCTGACGCGCCGTCACACGGGCATGTCCCAGCGCTCTTAAACCAAACTCACCAAAGCTCACCCGATTTCCACGGGTTGCAACACCTCGATTACGCCCTTTCTGCTGTTTGCGAAATTTCGTTCGCTTAGGCTGCAGCATCGTCGCTCACCCCTTTTAATGATAGAATTTCGCCTTTGAAAATCCAAACTTTCACACCGATAATGCCATAGGTTGTCTTTGCAGTCGCGGTGCCATAATCAATATCAGCTCTAAGCGTATGCAAAGGAACACGACCTTCACGACAGATCTCTGTGCGCGCAATCTCAGCACCGCCCAATCGACCCGCAACACAAATCTTAACGCCTTTAGCCCCTAAACGTATGGCTGTGCTCAGAGCTCTTTTCATCGCCCGGCGAAACATAATGCGACGCTCTAGCTGTTGCGCAATATTTTGAGCCACTAAAGTAGCATCCAACTCTGGCTTTCTAATTTCCTCAATACGAATATCAACGGGCTGACCAATTTTTGCACTAAGGTCTGCACGCAGCTTCCTAGCACCATCACCTTTATGCCCTATAATCGCCGGGGCCTTGCCCGTTTTCAGGGTAAGACGTACATTGCGACCCGTGCGCTCAATGAGAATATCGCTCAGCGCCGCGGACTCCGGTAAATATTTTTGTATATAGCTACGAATCGCTAAATCGCTGGCCAAGGTTTTGGCAAAAGAAACGCCATTCTCCGGAAGCCACTTTGCAGAAGGCGACCTGATATAACCTAAACGAAAACCAACGGGATGTACCTTTTGCCCCATGACTTATCCTCTCTATTGAAAACTCAAGCTGCAACCACTAAGGTAATATGACAGCTTCTTTTAACAATCCTATTTCCACGACCCTTGGCCCTTGGGCTCATACGCTTTAAACGAGGCCCCTCATCGACAAAAATACGTTCTACGGAAAGACTATCAATATCCAAACCTTGATTATGCTCTGCATTCGCAATGGCGGATAACAAGACTTTCTTAATGATAGGTGCGGCCTTCTTCGTACTGAAACTCAGCAGATCAATGGCACGCGCCACGGATAAACCACGAATTTGATCGGCAACCAAGCGCGCCTTCTGTGGCGACAACGCCACACCCGATAATTTTGCCCGAACCAATTGCTGCGTCGTCATTATTTTTTATCCTTCTTGACGGGCTTAGCCTTGGTAGCCCTATCACCCGCATGCGCTTTAAAGGTACGCGTTGGTGAAAATTCGCCCAATTTATGCCCCACCATATTTTCAGTCACTAACACAGGTATATGGTTACGACCGTTATGCACCAAGATAGTTAAACCGACCATCACAGGTAAAATCATGGAACGCCTGGACCAAGTCTTGATCGGTTTTTTAATGCGCGATTCAACGGCCACCTCTACTTTTCTCAGCAGATGGTCATCAATAAATGGCCCCTTTCTTAAAGAACGCGGCATTGTTTAACCCCTCTTATTTGCTTGCTTTACGTCTTCGGATAATCATCTTATCCGTACGCTTGTTACGACGTGTCTTTCGACCTTCTGGCACACCCCAAGGCGTGCAAGGTGGTCTACCACCCGAGGTACGTCCTTCACCACCCCCCAAGGGATGATCCACAGGATTCATGGCAACACCTCGTACACGGGGACGTATATTACGCCAACGACTAGCGCCAGCCTTACCCAATTTTATTAAGTTATGTTCGCTATTCCCGACTTCGCCAATAGTAGCACGACAATCGAGCGCCACACGACGCACTTCGCCTGATTTTAAACGCAGCGTGGCAAAACGACCTTCTTTCGCTAAAAACTGTATGGAAGAACCCGCGCTCCGTGCGAGCTGAGCACCCTTACCTATCTGCATCTCGACACAGTGCACGACTGAACCCACGGGAATATGACTTAAAGGTAAGCAATTACCCACGGCGATCGGTGCACGCTGACCGGATAATACGGAAGCACCAATTTTTAAACCCTTTGGCGCAATCATATAACAACGCTCACCATCCGCATAACACACCAAGGCAATATTCGCGCTGCGATTGGGATCGTACTCTAAACGCTCGACAATACCAGGGATATTTTCTTTATTACGTTTCCAATCGATGATGCGATAAGCACGCTTATGCCCACCACCACGATGCCAAGATGTAATACGACCATGCGAATTGCGACCGCCTGTATTAGATTTTGCGACGAGCAGGGGCTGGTAAGGCTTTCCTTTATGCAAGGTTGCGTCCACCACCTTCACGACAAAACGTCGCCCCGGAGAAGTTGGTTTCATTTTTACAATTGCCATGCCTTAAAACCCCCGACTATTGAAAACTTTCTATATTAATCGTGTGACCTGCTGCTAATTGCACATAGGCTTTCTTCCAATGTGAGCGCTGCCCAGCAACTTGCTTAAAGTTTTTCACTTTACCACGCACATTCAGCATTTGCACAGACAACACCTTGACTGAAAAAAGCTTCGCAACCGCCTCGGCCAATTCCAATTTGGTTGCATCTTTAGCAACCTTAAAAACTACTTGATTAGCAGATCCTGCCAAACGTACACTTTTTTCCGTCACATGCGGACCTAAAATGATAGAATATAAACGCTTCTCATTCATTTCAGCACCTCTTCGAATTGGCGTACTGCTGCAACGGTCATTAACACTTTCTCAAACTTAATCAGGTTGACAGGATCCGCATGGGCTGCCTGACACACTGCAATTTTGGATACATTTCGGGCTGATAACTGTACATTTTCATCCCACGCATCCGTAATAATAAGAACATTCTTTAAGCCTAAACCCGATAGTCTATCCAATAAGTCTCGTGTTTTAGGCCGCGCAAGGGCTAGATCCTGAACAACCACCAAACGATCCTGCCGTACTAGCTCGGATAAAATCGCTTGCATCGCCGCACGATACATTTTCTTATTGACCTTCTGACTATGATCCGTGGGGCCTGCTGCAAAAGTTCGACCGCCCCCACGCCATATAGGACTACGAATCGTACCTGCACGTGCCCTACCTGTGCCTTTCTGTGCCCAGGGCTTCGCACCACCACCACGTACCTCGGCCCGCGTAAGTTGTGCACGGGTACCTGAACGGCCCCCCGCTAGATACGCTGTCACCACTTGGTGAACCAGGGCTTCATTAAAATCTCTGCCAAAGGTGGTTGCAGAAACGTCTAATCCTTCGGTCGACACCCCACCCGGTATAGCCAATGCAAGCTTCATAAATCCCCCTTAGGCCACTTCGGTTAATTGGGTGTTGGTTCGTTTGACCGATGGACAGATCAGAACCTGACCACCGGGTGCCCCCGGAATAGCGCCCTTAATGAGCAACACATTACGTTCAGCATCGACACGTACAATCGCTAAACTCTGAATGGTACGACGGGCATTCCCATCATGACCTGCCATTTTTTTCCCTTTAAATACACGACCTGGCGTTTGATTTTGACCAATAGAACCAGGCTTACGGTGTGATAAAGAGTTACCATGCGAAGCATTTTGGGTTCTAAAATTATGTCGTTTGACCGTACCAGAAAAACCATGGCCTCGGGTCGTACCCGTCACATCGACCCACTGCCCTGCGCGAAACTGATCAGCTCTTAATTCATCACCAACCTGGATAGAGGTAATCACTGCCGCATCAACACGAAACTCCACAAGCGCCAAACCTGGCAACACATTGGCTTTCGCATAATGTCCTAACACAGGCTTGCTGAGACATTTTGCACGCCGCACCCCTAAAGCAACTTGAATGGCATTATAACCATCCTTTTCGAGTGTCTTAAGCTGTACGACCTTATTCGATTGCAAGGAGACGACACTCACAGGAATCGAACTATCATTGAGCGGATCGAAGATTCGCGTCATACCACATTTAAGACCTATTACACCTACTGCCATCTTGTTCTACTCCTCAGCTCAAGGCAATTTTTACATCAACGCCTGCGGCCAAATCTAACTTCATGAGTGCATCAACCGTTTTATCGGTTGCACCCACAATAATAATTAATCGTTTGTGCGTTGCAATTTCATATTGATCCCGCGCATCTTTATCAATGTGCGGAGAAATCAATATCGTGAATCGTTCCAGCCGTGTTGGCAAGGGAACAGGACCACAAACTTGAGCACCCGTGCGCTTTGCGGTATCAACAATTTCCTTTGCCGATCGATCGATGAGTTTATGATCGAAAGACTTCAGCCGGATACGTATTACTTGACTAGCCATGTATTACTCCAGAACCTTGGAAACCACACCGGCTCCCACTGTTTTACCACCCTCACGGATTGCAAAGCGCACCCCTTCTTCCAAGGCAACCGGGGCAATCAAGGTGATCTCCATCTTAATATTATCCCCTGGCA